>NZ_JBYVNY010000005.1:0-211880 GCF_058146105.1 Sporacetigenium sp. TC11
CCAGAAAGACTATCTGGTTGATAGGTTCAAGGTGTAAGTTCAGTAATGGATTTAGCTTATGAATACTAATAGGTCGAGGACTTGACCATTAATATGCTGTTTAGTTTTGAAATTGCTAGCAATTTCATATAATGTGGTTACAATAGCAAAGAGGATACACCTGTTCCCATTCCGAACACAGAAGTTAAGCTCCTTAGCGCCGATGGTACTTGGTGGGAAGCTGCCTGGGAGAGTAGGACGTAGCCATTTAAAAAAGAAGCGTATATACGCTTCTTTTTTATTTTGCTTAAATTAATAAAAAAATTTAAAAATATATGTATATAAAAATAAAAATGGACAATAATATTATTAGAAAAACAAAATTAAATAATTTACTCAATCTCCCCCATTTAAAAAGACTTCTATCCCCCATAGAAGTCTTTTTACTTTTTTGAAATAATTATATATGTTTTTAAAAAACATAAAATGTGTATATTAAATATGATATAATATTTTTATACAGGAACTTATGTTCGCAAAGAGGTGAGGTTATGGATTTTAAAATAGAGTCAGAATATAGACCAACAGGAGATCAACCTGAGGCAATAGATACAATAGTAAATGCTATAAACAAACAAGAAAAATATATGACATTACTTGGAGTAACTGGATCAGGCAAAACCTTTACTATGGCTAATATAATAGAAAAGGTTAAAAAACCAACATTAATAATAGCACATAATAAAACTTTGGCTGCTCAACTATACAGTGAATTTAAGGAGTTTTTTCCTAATAATTCAGTTGAATATTTTGTAAGTTATTATGACTATTTCCAACCTGAAGCATATGTTGTCCAAACTGATACGTATATAGAAAAGGATGCTTCTATAAACGAAGAAATAGATAAATTAAGACACTCCGCTACAGCTGCAATACTTGAAGGCAGAGATACAATAATAATATCATCTGTATCATGTATATATGGTTTAGGGGATCCAAAGGACTACAAAGAACTTATGTTGTCTTTAAGACCAGGCATGATAAAAGATAGAGATGATATTATAAAACGATTAGTAGACATGCAGTATGAAAGAAATGATGTGAATTTTGTACGTGGTACATTTAGAGTTAGAGGCGATATATTAGAGGTATTTCCAGCGAACACAGATGAGAAAGCAATAAGAATGGAGTTCTTTGGTGATGAAATAGATAGAATAACAGAGATAAACTATGTAACAGGACAAATAGTAGGGACAAGAAATCATGTAGCAATATTTCCCGCGTCTCACTATGTAACTACAAAGGATAGAATAGAATCAGCTATAGAGAATATAGAAGTTGAGTTGCAAGAAAGAATGCAGTACTTTAAAGATGAAGATAAATTATTAGAAGCGCAAAGAATAGATCAAAGAACAAAGTATGATATAGAGATGTTAAAAGAAATAGGATTTTGTCAAGGAATAGAAAATTATTCAAGACATATAACTGGTAGAGAAGAAGGAGAAAAGCCATATACATTGATGGATTTCTTTCCAGATGATTTTCTAATAATAGTAGATGAATCCCATGTTACTATTCCCCAGATAAGAGGTATGTATGCAGGAGATAGATCAAGAAAGGGATCGCTTATAGAAAATGGATTTAGATTGCCTTCTGCATATGATAATAGACCATTAAATTTCGGAGAATTTGAAAGTAATATAAATCAAATACTATTTGTAACTGCAACTCCAGGACCTTACGAAATAGAAAAATCAACTTCTATTGCACAACAAATAATACGACCTACTGGTCTTATAGATCCTGTAGTTGAAGTAAGACCTATATTAAATCAAATAGATGATTTATTAAATGAAATAAATATTAGGACTCAAAAAAATGAAAGGGTCTTAATAACTACTTTAACGAAAAAAATGTCAGAGGATTTAACTGATTATCTAAAGGATGCAGGTGTAAAAGTTAATTATCTACACTCAGATATAAAGACTTTAGAGAGAGTAGAAATAATAAGGGATCTAAGGCTTGGAAAATTTGATGTTTTAGTTGGTATAAACTTGCTTAGAGAAGGACTTGATATACCTGAGGTTTCGTTGGTAGCAATATTAGATGCAGACAAAGAAGGTTTTTTACGTTCAGAAACATCTCTCATACAAACTACAGGTAGAGCTGCTAGAAATGAAAATGGAAAAGTTATAATGTATGCAGATAAAATAACTAATTCTATGAAAAGAGCAATAGATGAAACTAATAGAAGAAGAGAAATACAAATGCGCTACAATGAAGAGCATGGAATAACACCTAAAACTATTAAGAAGACTATAAGAGATGCAATAGAAGCAACTAAAGTTGCCGATGAAGAAACTCAATACGGAATAAAAGATAAAGATAGTATGAATATAGAAGAAATAAAACAATCCATAGTAAATCTAAGTGCAGAAATGATAGAATGTGCTCAGAATCTTCAATTTGAAAGAGCAGCACAGCTTAGAGACAAGATAAGAGAATTAGAAGAAAGGATTGAGGAATAATGGATGAAAAAATAATAATAAGAGGGGCTAAAGAGCATAATTTAAAAAATGTTAGCTTAGAACTTCCTAGAAATAAGTTTATAGTATTTACTGGATTATCTGGTTCAGGAAAGTCATCTCTTGCATTTGACACTATATATGCGGAAGGACAAAGAAGATATGTAGAAAGTTTATCTTCATATGCAAGACAATTTTTAGGCCAGATGGAAAAACCTAATGTTGAATATATAGAAGGATTATCTCCTGCTATATCTATAGATCAAAAAACTACATCAAAAAATCCTAGATCTACTGTTGGAACGGTTACAGAAATATACGATTACTTAAGATTATTATTTGCTAGAGTAGGAGAGGTACATTGCTCTGTATGTGGGAATAAAATAAGTCAAATGATGGTACAAGAAATAGTAGATAAAATAATGGAACTTCCTGATAGAACTAAGCTTCAAATATTATCTCCAATAGTTAGGGGACAAAAAGGAACTCATAAAAAAACTATAGAACATATAAAAAAGGAAGGGTTTGTAAGATTAAGAGTAGATGGAGAAGATTTTGAAGTTACAGATGAAATAGATTTAAATAAAAATCAAAAACATAATATAGAAGTTGTAGTAGATAGAATAATAGTAAAGGAAGGAATAGAAGGAAGATTATCGGATTCAATAGAAACCGCTATTAAGCTATCAGATGGACTTGTAATAGGCAAAATAATAGATGGTGAAGAACTATTATACTCAACTAAGTTCGCTTGTCCTGAACATGGAATAGGAATAGAAGAGTTATCGCCAAGGATGTTCTCGTTTAATAACCCTTTTGGTGCATGTCCTACTTGTAATGGACTTGGAGATAGTAAAGAGGTAGATTCATCACTGATTATACCTAATCCGGAATTATCCATAAGACAAGGGGCAATAGCACCTTGGTCATCGGTAGGTTCGTCAGGTAGTGAAGAAACTTATTATTATAAGATGGTAGAAAATCTTGCCAACAAGTTTGGAGCATCCCTAGATGTACCATTTAAAGATTTACCAAAGGATTTTGTAGATGAACTGCTATATGGAAGAAATAATACAATTTTAGAATTTGTATTTGATTCTAGATATGGAGGACATAGACAATACAAAGCGCCATATGAAGGGGTAATACCTAATTTGGAAAGGCGATATAAAGAAACTAATTCAGAGCAAATGAGGGGCAAAATAGAAGAGTTTATGGCTGAAAACCCGTGTCATGAGTGCAAAGGGGCTAGACTTAAAAAGGAGGTTCTTTCAGTATTAGTTTCTAATAAAAATATAATGGAAATTACTGATTTGTCTATAAGTGATCTTATAGATTTTCTTGATAATATAAATTTAACCGAAAAGCAGAGATTTATTGCAAATGAAATATTAAAAGAAATAAAGTCTAGATCTTCTTTTTTGAGAGATGTGGGGCTAAATTACTTGAATTTATCTAGAAAAGCTGGAACTTTATCTGGTGGAGAAGCTCAGCGTATAAGACTTGCTACACAAATAGGTTCAGCATTAGTAGGAGTTTTATATGTTTTAGATGAGCCAAGCATAGGACTTCATCAAAAGGATAATGAAAGGCTTATAAAATCACTTAGACATTTAACAGAGATTGGGAATACACTAATAGTTGTTGAGCATGACGAAGATACTATGTTTGCATGTGATCAGATAGTGGATATAGGACCAGGACCTGGTATTTATGGGGGGAACATAGTAGCACAAGGAACTGTAGATGAAATAATGGAAAATCCAAATTCTATAACAGGTAAATATTTAAGTGGAGTTAATAAAATAGAAATACCTGAGAAGACTAGAGAAGGAAATGGAAATTATTTAGAAATAATAGGAGCCAATGAAAATAACTTAAAAAATATAGATGTAAAAATACCTTTAGGAGTATTTACATCTATAACTGGAGTATCAGGATCTGGAAAAAGCACATTAATAAATGATATATTATACAAAGGTATATCTACAAAAATAAATAGGTTAAGAGATAAACCAGGAAAGCACAAAGAAATAAATGGAATAGAAAATATAGATAAAATTATTAATATAGATCAATCCCCTATAGGAAGAACTCCCCGTTCAAACCCAGCTACTTACACAGGTGTATTTGATTTAATTAGAGATTTATTTGCATCTACTAATGAATCGAAAGCTAGAGGATATAGTAAAGGAAGATTTAGTTTTAATGTAAAGGGTGGAAGATGTGAAGCTTGTAAAGGTGATGGAATACTTAAAATAGAAATGCACTTCTTACCTGATGTATATGTACCTTGCGAAGTATGTAAAGGAGAGAGATATAATAGAGAAACTCTTCAAGTTAAATACAAAGGAAAAACTATATCAGATGTTTTAAATATGAATGTTGAAGAAGCATTGGAGTTTTTTGAAAATATACCATCTATAAAAAGAAAGTTAGAAACACTTATGGATGTAGGGTTGTCTTATATAACATTAGGTCAACCGTCGACACAGTTATCTGGAGGAGAAGCTCAAAGAATAAAACTTGCAACTGAATTAAGTAAAAGACCTACAGGGAAAACATTATATATATTAGATGAACCTACTACAGGGCTTCATATGGCAGATGTAGATAAGCTTATAGAGGTATTGCAAAGACTTGCTGATTCTGGAAATAGTATAGTAGTTATAGAACACAACTTAGATGTTTTAAAAACTTGTGATCATATAATAGACTTAGGACCAGATGGTGGAGATAAAGGCGGAACTATAGTAGCTACTGGAACACCTAGAGAGGTTTCTAAAGTAGAAAATTCTCATACTGGAAGTTTCTTAAAAAAATATTTCGAATAAAAAAAGGGTACTGAAATCAGTACCCTTTTTACTATATAGTTGATGAACTAGATAATTGTTTTTCATACCCTTCTAATTCTGAATCAGAGCCATATATAAAGTGGCCAGGTCTTATTTCTAACCACTTAGGTTTTTCTGTTTCATAGTTATGTATAGATGGATCGTATTTAATACGTTTTCTATGTCTTTCATGCTCAGGATCAGGAAGTGGTATAGCTGATAGTAATGATTTAGTATATGGATGTAGTGGGTTAGAGTATAATTCCTCAGAAGTAGTTAATTCAACTAACTTACCGTGATGCATAACACCTATACGATCACTTATATACTTAACCATTGATAAATCATGTGCTATAAATAAATATGTTAGACCCTTTTCTCTTTGAAGTTTTCTTAATAAATTAACAACTTGTGCTTGTATAGAAACATCTAGAGCTGATATAGGCTCATCTGCTATTATAAACTCTGGCTCTATAGCTAGTGCTCTTGCTATACCTATACGTTGTCTTTGGCCACCTGAAAATTCATGGGGATATCTACTAGCATGTTGTTCATTAAGGCCAACAGTTTGAAGTAACTCATATACCTTTTGCATTCTATCTTGCTTTGAAGAAGATAAACCGTGAATATCTAAGCCTTCAGCTATTATATCAGCAACGGTCATACGAGGGTTTAAAGAAGCATATGGATCTTGAAAAATCATTTGCATATTTTTATTTAGGAACTTCCTATCTTCTCTAGATAATTTTTTAGATATACATTTACCTCTATAATTAATTTCTCCTTCAGTAGGATCGTATAGACGTATTATAGTTCTTCCAGTAGTTGATTTACCAGAACCTGATTCACCAACTAATCCAAATGTTTCACCAGCATATATATCAAAAGTTACACCATCAACTGCTTTAACAGTAGTTTTTTTATCTACTTCAAAGTATTGTTTTAAGTTTTTAACTTCTAAAACTTTCTCTCTATTCATTATTAGCCACCTTCTTTCTACCAACATTAATAGGTCTTTCCAATTTTGGTGCCATTGGATGTAATAACCAAGTAGCAGCATAATGAGTGTCACTTACTTTAAACATTGGCGGCTCAGCTAGAAAATCTATTTTTAGAGCTTGTAAGTTACGAAGTGAAAATGCATCACCCTGTGGAGGGTGCATTAAATCTGGTGGAGTACCAGGTATATTATATAAGTCATTTTCGCCTATATCTAAGCTAGGCATAGATCCAAGTAAACCCCAAGTATATGGGTGTTTAGGATTATAAAATATATCATCAGAGGTACCTATTTCTATTACTTTACCAGCATACATAACTGCAACTCTATCAGCCATATTTGCAACAACGCCCAAATCATGTGTTATAAATATAACTGAAACTCCAGTTTTAGTCTGAATATCCTTTATAAGTTCTAATATTTGAGCTTGTATAGTAACATCAAGAGCAGTAGTTGGTTCATCAGCTATTAATATCTTAGGGTTACAAGCAAGAGCTATAGCTATAACTATACGTTGGCGCATACCACCTGAGAATTGATGTGGATACTGTTTGAATCTTTGTTCGGGAAATTCAATACCAACAAGGTCTATAAGTTCAATAGCTTTTTTCTTAGCTTCCTCTTTGCTAGTGCCTTGATGTTTTATTATACCTTCCATTATTTGTTTACCTATATTCATAGTTGGATTTAAAGAAGTCATAGGATCTTGGAATATCATTGCTATATCCCTTCCTCTAACTCGTTGCATATCCCCCTCAGGCAATTTGGTAAGGTCTTTTCCATCAAATAGTATTTCTCCATCTTTTATATATCCATTAGAAGCAAGTATTCCCATTATAGTTTTAGATGCAACAGATTTACCAGAACCAGATTCACCTACTATAGCTAATGTTTCACCTTTATATAAATCAAAAGTAACTCCTCTTACAGCTTGAACCTCACCGCCGTGAGTTTTGAAGTTAACACATAAGTTTTTTACTTGTAGTAATTTTTCCAATATTTTCATCCCCCTTCTCACTATTGATTACGCATTTTAGGGTCAACAGCATCTCTTAATCCATCTGCTACTAAGTTAAAACTTAACATTAACAAACACACGATAGATGAAGGTATGAACATCATATAAGGATTAGTTTGTAATGTTTTAAATCCATCGCTTATTAATGAACCAAGTGAAGCATATGGAGGTTGTAAACCTAACCCTATAAAACTTAAGAATGCCTCATAGAATATAGCGGTTGGTAAAGTAAACATCATCATAACTACAACAGGTGCAACAACGTTAGGAACTAAGTGTTTTCTAATAAGTTGAGAATCTGAAGCACCTAGTGTTCTAGAAGCTAATACAAATTCTTGGTTTTTCAACTTTAGAATTTGACCACGAACGACCCTTGACATTCCTATCCAGCCTGTTACAACCATAGCTAGTGATAATGATAGTATACCAGGTTTGAAAACCATTATAAACAATGTAACAACAACTAGACTTGGGATACCAACTAAAACTTCTACGATACGTTGCATTATAATATCTACTTTTCCACCGTAGTATGCTGATATACCACCATAAGTAACCCCAACTAAAACATCACACACTGCTGCTAATACAGCTATGTATAATGAAATTCTAGCACCGGTCCATACACGTGTCCATAAATCACGGCCTAGTTCATCTGTACCAAACCAATAAGCAGTATCAACACCTTTTTCTTTATATACATCAACGCCATCTGAGTTTTTACCATCAAATATACCAAGAGGAGCAAGTAATGTCATTTTAGGCGGCATTTTTGCATGATACAAATTTTGCTGATCGTATTTGTATGGTGAGAACATAGGAGCAAATATTGTGAAAACAACTAACAAACATACTATAGATAAACCGACTATTGCTCCTTTATTCTTAAATAATCTTATTCTAGCGTCTTGCCAAAATGTTAAACTCGGCCTAGTTATTATTTCATGTTGAGCTGCATCTGCAGGATCTAATAAAAATAAATCGTCATTTAGTTCAATTTCTTTATCATCTATAATTATTTTATCAACCGCCATTATGCTTTCCCTCCTGCTAAACGTATTCTTGGATCGATTAATCCGTAAAGTATGTCAACAATTAATATAACACCTATGTAGAAAGCACTATAGAATATAGCAACTCCAGATATAACAAATAAGTCATTAGTTGTTATAGCAGTTACCAATAAGTCCCCTAATCCTGGAACAGCAAAGACTTTTTCAACAACTAGAGAACCTGTAAGTAAACCAACTACTAAAGGACCTAATACAGTAATAACAGGTATCAATGCATTTCTAAGTCCATGTTTTATTATAATACTTCTTCTGTTTAAGCCTTTAGCTCTTGCAGTAATTATATAATCTGAGCCCATAACTTCTATAAGTTCTGTTCTTGTAAAACGAGCAACTGTAGCTAATGTGAAAAGTGATAAAGCTATAGTTGGAAGTACAGTCCATATATATCTAAAGTCAGAACCAAATGGAACGCCCCAAGTAACAGGAAATAAACCGGTGCCTCTAGCCACAAATAATTGCAAAATGGCGGCAAATACGAATGCAGGAACAGATACTCCTATTACTGATAAAACTGTAGCACAATAATCCCAAATTGTATTACGGTTAAGAGCAGCTACTATACCGAGTATAAGACCTAAAAATGTACCTAAACATATTGCTTGAACACCTAGCATTGATGATGGAGCTATACGAGTTGCTATTATGTCTTCAACTTTTTTATTATCCCATTTAAAAGATGTTCCTAAATCTCCACTGAATACCCCTATTAAATACTTACCGTATTGGACTGGAAGAGGAGCATCTAGTCCATATTGCTTTTCAATAAGTTCAATTTGAGTAGGACTTAGCTTTTCATCATTAAATGGAGATCCCGGTAAAAGCCTTACTAGAAAAAAAGTAAACGAGATGACAACTATTAAGGTCAAAAACATGTAAATAAGACGATTTAATATATAGCGAGTCATCGCTACACCCCCTTGAATAATTTTTTGTTTTAAATATTTACATATTTATAAAAATTCTGAATATTAAATTCAGAATAGTCTAAACACTTATATATATGCATGTACACATATAAAAAATACAATTTTATATCTAAATTTTTTAATATGTATAAACATAAAAAGGTATCTAAATTTTTATATAGTATTATTATATATAATTATACTTATTATAAATGTAACACTAGATATACAAATACCTGATGACAATAAAGATTTTGTATTAGAAAACTCAATTTTTTTATTTAAATAATCTTCTAGCTTAATATCGCCTTCTCCTTCTAATAATATTTTGTTTTTGTGTGAATTTTGAAATGATTTATTAAAAGAGTATAGCGTTAAGTTAAAAAAACCCTTTTCACCAACGTATAATAAAATTCCAACTCCTAGATACAGCATACCGATAGTAAATGAAGAATTAATAAATGCAAATTTTTCAAAACCGTTCACTGCATAGTATAAAAAACTAATTATTAAATTGAATAATATAAAACCTAACGATTTTTTCAACATATTCACTCCTTAGTAATCATATATTTATTTTAAGTTTAGAAATATAATATCATATATTCCGAACTTTATAAATATTTGAAATATAAAAAAATGTTAAAATATTGAAAAAATGTAATGCTTTTTCTAATTTAATCTAGTATAATTACTTTAAACAAAATTAAATTTAATTTTTAGGGGGGTAAACACATGGTTTTAAGAAAGAAATTAGCAATGATATTAGCAGCTTCAGCAATAAGTGCTACTGCACTAGTGGGATGTACTAGTACAGGAGGAACTACTGGAGGTGGAGAAGGAGATCCATATGCAGTATTAGCAAACCAAAATGCTAGAAAAGCTATAGCTATGGCTATAGACAAAACACAATTAGTTGATGTTATACTAAATGATGGTTCTGTTCCAGTTAATTATTTCACTCCATCAAAGTTAGCTATTAATGATGAAGGAAAAGACTACAGAGATGTAGCAGGGGACATGGGAATAGCCTACAATGCAGACGAAGCTAAAAAAGCTTGGGAAGCAGCTAAAAAAGAAGTTGGATTTGATACAGTTAAAATAGAATTCCTATCTTATGATACAGAAACAAGTAAGAAAACAAGCGAATACATACAATCTCAATTAGAAACTAATTTACCTGGAATAGATGTTGAAATAAAACAACAACCATTTAAACAAAAACTAGACTTAGAAACTAAAGGTCAATTTAATATGTCATATGCTGGATGGGGTGCTGACTATCCAGACCCATTAACATTCTTAGAGACATTTGTAACAGATGCACAATATGCTGCTAAAGTTGATTATAGTAATGCTGATTTTGATAAATTAGTAAAAGAAGCTAAAGAAGCTGCAACTGTTGATGCAAGTTGGGCTAAGTATGCAGAAGCTGAAAAGATGTTCTTGGATGAGGCATTCTTAATTCCAATATTCCAAAGAGGGGATTCTGTAGTTCAAAGAGATTATGTTCATGATATAGTAGAACACTCTTATGGAGCTGATTTTAGTTATAAGTGGGCTTACTTAGATGGCAAAAAAGAATTAAACATAACTGATACTTCTGATATACCATCAATGGACGTAAGTAAGTCTACAGATGCAGTTTCATTTAACGTTATAAACAACACTATGGAAGGTTTAACTAGAATTCAAAAGGATGGAACATTAGGGCAAGGTATGGCTGAAAAATGGGAAGCTTCTAAAGATGGTAAGACATGGACGTTCCATATAAGAGATGGTGCTAAATGGTCTAATGGAGATACTGTAAGTGCTAAAGACTTTGAATATTCATGGAAGAGAACTCTAGACCCAGCTACAACTTCTGAGTATGCTTATGTAATGTATGATATAGTAGGCGCTAGTGATTATAATACAGGAAAAACTAAAGATGCTAGTGCTGTAGGAGTTAAAGCACTAGATGATAATACATTACAAGTAACTTTAAATAGACCTGTTAACTATTTTGATAAATTAATGGCGTTCCAAGTATTCTATCCTCAAAATGAAAAAGTTGTTAAAGCACAAGGAGACAAATACGGTACTACAATAGATTCAGTAGTATACAATGGGCCATTCACTTTAACAAGTTGGAAGTTAGAAGACAGCAACACTATGACTAAAAATCCAAATTATTGGGATGCAAGTGCTGTTAAGTTAGAAAAAATAAACACTAAGATAGTTAAAGATGTAAATGCTGTAGTAAACTTATATGAATCTAAAGAAATAGATAGAATAAATAGATTATCTTCTGAACACGTAGATAAGTATAAAGATTCTAAAGAGTTCCATACTAAGGGAATGGCATCAACATATTTCTTATTAGTAAAAAATGGAGAAAAGAAATAATTTAAATATAAAAGCTGATGAGGAAACTCATCAGCTTTTTTAGCTTGTTATAGATAAAAACAATGTAGATATAAAATAAATTGTAAATAGCAATCCTAGACAAGCAGAAATATTTTTCAACTTCTCCGAGACGACCGGACTGTCACCATTGGACATGGCAAAAATCACACTCCTTAAAATTATTAATTAATATAATTATACCACATATTCACCTATTATTTTTAAAAGAATATACAAAACATATATAAAGATGGGTATAATTTATTATATAGTTTAATTATAGAGGTGAAAAATGTTTGATATACAAGAACAACTAAAAAAGCTTCCAGATAATCCTGGAGTTTATTTGATGAAAGATAAATATAATAATATTATATATGTTGGTAAGGCTGTATCGTTAAAAAATAGGGTTAGACAGTATTTTCAATCTTCTAAGAACCATTCTTCTAAAGTAAAATCTATGGTAAAAAATATATATAGTTTTGAATATATAATGACAGATTCTGAAATAGAAGCCCTTATATTAGAATGCAACCTTATAAAACAATATAAACCAAAGTACAATGTACTGCTAAGAGATGATAAAACATATCCATATATAAAGGTAAGTGTTAATGAGGAATTTCCAAGAGTACTAAAAGTTAGAAGAATACAAAAGGATAAAGCTAAGTATTTTGGACCGTACACAAATATAACAGCAGTTAATGACACTTTAGAAATAATAAGAAATACATATCCTATAAGAAGTTGTGGTATAGATATAAGTAAAGCTATAGAAAAAAATCAAAGGCCTTGTTTAAACTACCATATAAAGAAGTGTGTTGGACCTTGTACTGGAAATGTATCTAAAGAAGAGTATAATAAAATGATAGATGAAATACTTTTATTTTTATCAGGAAAAGAAGAAAAACTCATGGAGTATTTAAAGGAAAAGATGGCTGAATCATCAAAACAATTTAATTTTGAAGATGCAGCTCAGTATAGAGATAAGATAAAAAGTTTAGAAGATATGATAGAAAAACAAAAAGTTGTATCAACTACTAGTGATTTAGACCAAGATGTTATAGCTATGGCAAGGGCACATGATGAGGCTTGTGTTCAAGTATTTTTTATAAGAGGTGGAAAGATAGTAGGAAGAGAAAATTACATACTAGAAGGTGTAATGGATATTGAAAGATCATCTATATTTGCATCATTTATAAAACAATTTTATTCAGCACAAGATTTTATACCTAAAGAATTATTAATAGAAGATGAAGTAGAGGACCAAATTGTAATAGAGAAATGGTTAGAATCTAAAAAAGGTCAGAAGGTAAGCATAAAAATACCTCAAAAAGGTGATAAAAAAGAATTAATAGAGATGGTTAGAAAAAATGCCATTGAGTATTTAGAGAAGTTTTCTCATATAAACAAAGTAAAATATGAAAAAACTACTGGGGTACTTAATGAACTGAAAGATTTATTGAATCTTAATGAGGCTCCAAAAAGAATAGAGGCTTATGATATATCCAATATACAAGGGGTTGATTCAATTGGGTCTATGGTTATATTTACTAATGGAAAGAAAGATAAAAAAGAATATAGGCGATTTAAGATAAAAACGGTTATAGGACCTAATGATTATGCATCTATGGCAGAAATAGTTGAAAGAAGACTAAAGTATGGAAATCTACCGGATATTATTTTATTAGACGGTGGGATTGGGCAAGTTGGTGCCGTAGAAAAAGTACTTAGTAGTTATAGTGTCGATATACCTCTATGGGGAATGTATAAAGACGACAAACATCGAACCAAAGGACTTATTTCCCGGGAAAAAGAGATAGAACTCGATAAAAGTTCTAATATATATAAATTTGTCGCAAGTGTTCAAGAAGAAGTTCATAATTTTGCTATAACTTATCATAGAAGTTTAAGGACAAAACATATAACTAAATCAGCATTAGATGATATACAAGGTATAGGTGAAAAAAGAAAAAAAGCATTGCTAAGTTATTTTAAAAGTATAGAAAACATAAAGAAAGCAGATATAGAGGAATTAAAAAATGTAGAAGGAATGAATAAGGCATCAGCAGAAAGTGTATACAATTTCTTTAGAAAGGAAATATAAGTATGTTAGAACATGGAAAAAGAGTATCTATTAAAGATATTGTAAGAGATTTGAAATTAGATGTTATATATATGCCAGAAGATAAAGAATATTATGTATATTCTCAGGATATAAATAGGCCAGGCCTTCAATATGCAGGGTATTTTGAGTATTTTGCTTATGATAGAATTCAGATAGTTGGTAAAAGTGAATACACTTATTTTCAGTATATAGATGATAAAACTAGAGAAGAAAGATTAGATAAGGTATTTTCCTATGAAATACCTGCGGTGATAGTTACACGAGGGTTAGAAGCCAATGAAGATGCTATAAAAATGGCAAAAAAACATAAAAGAGTTATATTATCTACAAAAAGTAATACAACAAGATTTATAAATAGATTATCAAACTATCTTGATGCATTTTTGGCACCAGCCATAACTGTTCATGGTGTTTTAGTAGATATATATGGAATAGGTGTTTTAATTAAAGGTGAAAGTAGTATAGGTAAATCAGAGACTGCACTGGAACTTGTGCAAAGAGGTCATAGATTGGTAGCTGATGATGCTGTAGAAATAAAAAAAATTGATGATACTGTAGTAGTTGGACAAGCACCTGAACTTATAAGACACTTTATGGAAATAAGGGGCATAGGTATAATTGATATAAGAAGTTTGTATGGTGTTGGAGCAATAAAAAATACTAAGAAAATAGATATGATAGTATATCTTGAAAGCTGGGATGAAGGTAATTATTACGATAGATTAGGATTAGATAAAGAATATGAAGAAATAATGGGTATACCTATTGAAAAGTTAGTTGTACCAGTTAAGCCAGGAAGAAATACAGCTATGATACTAGAAGTTGCATCTATGAACTTTAGGCAACGTGGGATGGGATATGATGCTGCTTTAGAATTTACAGAAAAGCTTGCAAAACGTATAGAAAGTCAAAAGAAATAAGGTACTCTCAAATGAGAGTACCTTATTTTTATATTTTAACTTTTTCTCTTTTAAAGTAATGAGTATGAAGAAGTTCGTGTGACTTTTCTCCATATGGTTCTCCTAAGAATTCTTCGTATATCTTCTTAATATCTGGATTCTCATGTGATTTACGTATTTCTTTGCCAGCATCTATTTTATATAATGCAGCAGCACGTTCTTTTACTATATCATAATTCCCGTTATGATAAGGTTGACCTCCACCAGCTATACATCCGCCAGGACAAGCCATTATCTCTATTACATGATATTTAGATTTCCCGTTTTGAACATCTTCAAGAATTTTTCTAGCATTTCCTAAGCTACTAGCAACAGCTACATTTACATCCATGCCGTTGATATTTATACTAGCTTCTTTTATACCATCTATACCTCTTAAATCTTCAAAGTCAACTTTTTCTAGAGTTTCTCCAGTTAACCATTCGTAAGCTGTACGAAGAGCAGCTTCTAAAACTCCTCCAGTAGCCCCAAATATAGTACCAGCACCAGTAGATTGACCTAGTGGATGATCAAAATCGTCTTCTTCTAGATTCGATAAATCAATACCGGCTTCTTTTAACATTTTAGCAAGCTCTCTTGTAGTTAAAACAACATCAACATCACTTACACCCTCATTAGAAAGTTCAGGTCTAGCAGCTTCATATTTTTTAGCAACACATGGCATTATAGATACCACTGTCATATCTTTTGGCTCTAATCCCATTTTAGGAGCTAAATAAGCTTTGGCTACAGCACCAAACATTTCTTGTGGCGACTTACAAGTAGAAGGTATATCTAATAAATCTGGGAATTGATGTTCAAAGAACTTAACCCATGCAGGACAACAACTTGTAAGTATAGGTAAAGATTCATTTTCCTTTATTCTGTGAATAAGTTCTGAAGCTTCTTCCATAATAGTTAAATCTGCAGCAAAGTTAGTATCAAATACCATATTAAATCCAAGTTTTCTTAAAGCTGTTACCATTTTACCAGTAGCTATAGAACCAGGCTCCATGCCAAATTCTTCACCAAGAGCAACTCTAACGGCTGGTGCAACTTGAACTACAACTGTCTTATTTTTGTTATCTAAAAGATCCCAAACTTTAGATATATTATTAACTTCTGTTAATGCACCAGTAGGGCATACAGCTATACATTGTCCACAGAATGTACAGTATGTTTCATGCATAGGAAGATTGAAGAATGTACCTACAACAGTATTAAATCCACGGTCAACACCAGATAGAGCTCCTACTGTTTGAACATCATTACACATAGTTTCACATCTTCTACATAATATACATTTATCCATATCTTTTATTATTGATTTACTTGATTTATCTAATCCAAAGTTAGTTCTTTCACCTTTGTATCTTATTTGTCTTATACCTAAATCAGCAGATATACTTTGAAGTTCACATCCACCATTTTTATCACATACTAGGCAATCTTGAGGATGGTTAGATAATAATAATTCAACTACAGTTCTACGAGCTTTTATAGCTTTTAAAGAATCTGTTTTTACGTCCATACCTTCTGATACATAAGTAGCACAAGCAGGAACTAAACCTCTTTTAGTTTCAACCATACATACACGGCATGAAGCACATTGATTTACCATTTTTATATCACATAAATCAAAATGACATAGTGTAGGTACTTTTATATTTAAAGATTTAGCTATATCAAGTATAGTTTGACCTTTTTCTCCTTGAACTTGTTGCCCATTTATTGTTAGATTAACTAAACTCATTGTCATGACCTCCTGATTAAATTATTTCTTTATTATAGCGCCAAACTTACAACTATCTATACAAGCGCCACACTTTAAGCATTTATCTATATCTACTTCATGTTGTTCTTTAACTTTTCCGTTGATAGCGCTTGCTGGACATATTCTAGAACACTTAGTACATCCTATGCACTTATCAGTTATATAGAAGTTTAGTAGTGCTTGACATTTACCAGATGGACATGTCTTATCTATAACGTGAGCTTTATATTCATCCATAAAATACTCAAGAGTACTTAATACTGGGTTAGGAGCACATTTACCTAATCCACATAAAGAAGTAGTTTTTATAGTTGAGGCTAAATTATATAAATCATCTAAATCCTTTTCAGTTCCTTTTCCTTCTGTTATCTTAGTTAACATTTCATGTAGACGTTTATTTCCTATACGGCAAGGAGTACATTTACCACAAGATTCTTCAACTGTAAATTCTAAGAAGAATTTAGCTATATCAACCATACAATCAGAGTCATCAAGAACTAGCATACCACCAGAACCCATCATAGAACCTATAGAACTTAATGAATCAAAGTCAATAGCTATATCTAAGTGCTTAGAAGGTATACATCCACCTGATGGACCTCCAGTTTGAACGGCTTTAAACTTTCTATTATCAGGTATTCCTCCACCTATTTCATAAACTATCTCTCTTAATGTAGTACCCATAGGAACTTCAACAAGACCTACGTTATTTATCTTTCCGCCAAGTGCGAAAACCTTAGTTCCTGATGATTTTTCTGTACCCATTTCTTTGTACCATTGGCCACCATTATTTATTATTATAGGTATATTAGCAAGTGTTTCTACGTTATTTAAGCAAGTTGGTTTTTCCCATAATCCCTTTTTAGAAGAAGAATGCATCTTCATTCTAGGCTCTCCACGTTTTCCTTCTATAGAGTGCATTAAAGCAGTACCTTCTCCACATACGAATGCTCCAGCACCATATTTAAGCTCTATATCAAAATTAAAGTCTGTTCCTAATATATTTTTTCCTAATAAACCTAATTCTCTAGCTTGGTTTATTGCAACTTCTAATCTATGGATTGCAAGTGGATATTCTGCACGAATATATATATATCCAGTATCTGCTCCTATTGAATATCCGCATATAGCCATAGCTTCTAATACACTGTGTGGATCACCTTCAAGGATAGATCTATCCATAAACGCACCTGGGTCACCTTCATCAGCGTTACATATTACATATTTTTCATCGTTTTGAGCTACTTTTGTAGATTCCCATTTAATACCTGTTGGGAAACCTGCGCCACCTCTACCTCTTAAGCCAGATAATTTCATTTCGCTTATTACATCATCTTCACTTAATGAAGATAGACATTTTCCTAAAGCTATATATCCTTCATTTGCTATATATTCATTTATATCTTCAGGGTTTATATAACCACAGTTTCTTAAAGCTATACGACTTTGTTTTTTGTAAAATGACATATCGTGATGTCTATGAACTTTTTGTTTTATAGAAGGTTCTTCAAATAATAATCTATCTATATGATTTCCATTAATTATATGTTCTTTAACTATTTCTTCTGCATCATTTGGAGAAACCTTTACATAAAAGACATCATCGGGATGAATTTTAACTATAGGTCCTTCAGCGCAGAATCCAAAACATCCTGTCAATGATACGAAAACGTTATCCTCAAGGCCAGCATTTTTTATATGAGTATTTAAATTTTCTATTAATTTTTCACTTTGAGATGATTGACATCCTGTACCACCACATACTAGTATGCTTCTTTTTGTTATTTCGCCGCTAAAAGACTCATTTCTTAGGTCTAACATAGGCTTTACTATATCTCTTAAAGATAATAATTCACTTATTGATTGTATTTTAGCCATACTTAATGTCCCCCTTAAGTTATTTTTAAGCTTCTGCAGAAGCAGCTTCTAATTCCGCTGGAATCTGTTTGTATTCTTCTAATATACCTGCAACATCTTCAGGTTTTACATGACCATAAACTTTTTCATTTATTACAACAACTGGTGCTAGACCGCATGCACCTACACATCTTAAACCATCTAAACTAAATCCAAGATCTTTTGTTGTCTGCCCTGATTTTATACCTAAGTGTTTTTCAAACTCAGCTAATATTTTATCAGCACCCTTTACAAAGCATACTGTACCTAAACAAACATTAATTTTATATTTTCCTTTTGGCTCCGTTGTGAAGTATGAGTAGAAACTAACAACACCATAAACATGAGCTGGAGATATATTCAACTTCTCTGATACATATAGTTGAACTTCTTTTGGAAGATATCCAAATATCCCTTGGGCCTTATGAAGAACTTGTATTAAAGCACCTTCCTTAGTAGAAAGAGAGCTTATAAATTCTCCTAAATCGTTAAATTTTTGACTATTTTTTGCATAAAAGTTGCACATTTAATTTGTCCTCCTCGTTTAACAAAAGTCTTATGCAAAGCATATTATTTCAGAATATGGTTATAAATTAACAATTATGTTAACATATTATTAAAACAATTCTAAAAACTTTGCAAATCTTTCCTTACAAAAACATTATAATATAATTATCAAATTAATAAAAGACTTTTTAGTAGTTAAAATTGCAAAAAAACTTTAAATTCTTAATTAAGCGACAAAAAAATACTAAAAATGAAAAGAGAATTGGTAAGACCACTTTAAAAAATATGTCAAACTATTGACAAGCTCGTAGAAAACGATAAAGCATTATGAAAAATTGTAATATAATTAACGAAAACAAAATAGTTTATTTATTAAATAAAGGTAAAGAGAAAAGTTCAAACAAGAGGTTATAAAAATATTTATATTTCTAAAAAGCTATAAAATATAATATCAAAACCTTTAATAGGGGAGTAGATATAATAGTGATTGTATTTACTCCCGCTAAATATGTTTAAATTATTTTTTTACTATAGCTCCAAACTTACAATTGTCCATACAAGCACCACATTTTAAACATTTATCAATATCTACTTCATGTTTTTCCTTTACTTTTCCGTTTATAGCATTAGCAGGACATACTCTAGAACATTTAGTACATCCTATACACTTATCCGTTATATAGAAGTTTAGAAGTGCTTGACATTTACCAGTTGGGCATTTTTTATCTATAACATGAGCCCTATATTCATCCATAAAATACTCAAGTGTACTTAATACTGGGTTAGGAGCGCATTTGCCTAGCCCACATAAAGAAGTATCTTTTATAGTTTGTGCTAAATTGTGTAAATCATCTAAATCTTTTTCAGTGCCTTGACCTTCTGTTATTTTAGTTAATATTTCATGTAAACGTTTATTTCCTATACGGCAAGGAGTACATTTACCACAAGATTCTTCAACTGTAAATTCTAAAAAGAATTTAGAAATATTAACCATACAATCAGAATCATCAAGAACTAACATACCACCAGAACCCATCATAGAACCTATAGCACTTAATGATCCAAAATCAATAGGAGTATCTAAGTGCTTAGTAGGAATACATCCACCAGATGGACCGCCAGTTTGTACAGCTTTAAAATTTCTATTATTAGGTATTCCTCCACCTATTTCATATACTATTTCTCTTAATGTAGTACCCATAGGAACTTCGACAAGACCTACGTTGTGCACCTTGCCACCAAGGGCAAAAACTTTAGTACCTGATGAATTTTCTGTACCCATCTCTTTATACCATTGGCCACCATTATTTATTATTATTGGGATGCTGGCGAAAGTCTCCACATTATTTAAACAAGTCGGTTTTTCCCATAATCCTCTTTCAGTAGGGAAGACTATGTTCATTTTAGGTTCTCCACGTTTTCCTTCAATAGAATGAACTAAAGCAGTACCTTCTCCACATACAAATGCTCCAGCACCATATTTAAGTTCTATGTCAAAATTAAAATCTGTTCCTAATATATTTTTTCCTAACAAACCTAATTCCCTAGCTTGGTTTATTGCAACTTCTAATCTATGTATTGCAAGTGGATATTCTGCACGTATGTATATATATCCAGTATCTGCTCCTATTGAATATCCACATATAGCCATGGCTTCTAGTACGCTATGAGGATCTCCCTCAAGTATAGATCTATCCATAAATGCCCCTGGATCACCTTCATCAGCATTACATATTACATATTTTTGATTATTTTTGGATATCTTTGCAGCTTCCCATTTAACACCTGTAGGGAAACCTGCTCCACCTCTGCCTCTTAATGCAGATAGTTTTATTTCATTAATAACATCGTCTTCGTTTAACGAAGTTAGACATTTTCCTAGAGCTAAATATCCTTCACTTGCTATATATTCATTTATATCTTCAGGATTTATATGACCACAATTCCTTAAAGCTATACGATTTTGTTTTTTATAAAATGACATATCGTGATGTCTATGTACTTTTTGTTTTATAGAAGGCTCTTCAAAAAGTAATCTATCTATATGATTTCCGTTGATTATATGTTCTTTAATTATTTCTTCTGTATCATCTATAGAAACCCTTACATAAAATACATCATCAGGATGAACTTTAACTATAGGTCCTTCAGCACAGAACCCAAAGCATCCTGTTAATGATACACGAACATCGTCTTCGAGACCTGCATTTTTTATATGAGCATTTAAATTTTCTATTATTTTTTCACTTTGAGATGATTGGCAACCCGTACCCCCACATACTAATATATCCCTTTTTCTTGTTTCACCGCTAAAACATTCTTTTCTTAATTCTAATGAAGGCTTTACTTTATCTCTTAAAGATAATAACTCATTTATTGAATTTATTTTAGTCATACTGATATCCCCCCTCTCTAAATAATTTTTAAGCTTCTACAATAGCAGCTTCTAATTCTGCTTGAACTTTTTTATATTCTTCTAATATTCCTACAACCTCTTCAGGCTTTACATGTCCATAAACTTTATCATTTATGACAACAACTGGAGCTAAACCGCATGCACCTACACACCTTAATCCATCTAAACTAAATTTAAAATCTTTTGTTGTCTGACCAGATTTTATGCCCAATTGTTTTTCAAACTCAGCTAATATTTTATCAGAACCTTTTACGAAACATACCGTACCTAAACAAACATTAATTTTATACTCGCCTTTTGGTTCCGTTGTGAAATATGAGTAGAAACTAACAACCCCATAAACCTTAGCGGGAGATAAATTTAACTTCTCTGATACATATAATTGAACTTCTTTTGGTAAATATCCAAATATCCCTTGAGCCTTATGAAGAACTTGTATCAAAGCTCCTTCTTTGTTAGCAATAGAGTTTATAAATCCCTCTAACTCACTAAACTTTTGATTGTTTCTCTCGTGAAAGCTACACATTTATTTATTCCCCCTTATTTAAAAATAAATAATTTCCAAAACTCCTAAATACCTTAGTTAATATATTATAATATAATTAATAGATTATTAGAATAATTTTTAATAATCAGAATTAGTTAAATATTAGTCAATTTATAATACATTAATAAAAATAAAATATTAATAAGTTGTAGTATTTAGAATTTATTGTCGGATTATTAACAAAGTTGTATAATGAAAAAGAGACTCATATCGATAGGAGGAAACATAATGAAAAACTATCTAATATTAACAGGTTCAACTAGTCATATGTTAAAAGGGGATAAGATTTTAAAAGATAATGATATAAATACATCTTTAGTTCCAGCACCTTCAGAGTATGGAACTGTATGTGCAATAGCTATAAAAGTAAATGAAGATAATTTAGAAAAGACAAAGAAGCTTTTACTAGATAACAATATAGTAATATCTGGAATTTATGAAGATAAAACAGAAAAGATAAGCGGTTTAGTAGAAAGATTAAAAAATAAAGTTATAAGGGAAGAGTTTTTAAATATACTTCAAAAAATTGAAGTTGGAGAAGAACTTAATTATGAAGATATAGTAATGTTGTTAAAAACAGATAGAGAAGCAGAGGTACAAGCGCTCTATAAAGCAGCTAATGAGATGACAAAAAAGATAATAGGAGATGTAGTAGATATAAGAGCAGCAATAGAATTCTCTAATCACTGTATAAAAAATTGTAAGTATTGTGGTGTTAGAAGGGAACTCCCAGAACTTGAAAGATATAGAATGGATGAAGAGGAAATAATGAAAGTAGTTCATGAATTAAAAGCTATGGGGCATCATACAGTAATACTTCAATCTGGAGAAGACACATGGTGGACAAAAGAGAAAATGGGAGATATTATAACTAGAATAAAAAGTGAAACAGGAATGAAAATAACTTTAAGCCTAGGAGAAAGAACAAAGGATGAATATGAATATTTTAAAAAATTAGGAGCAAATAATTATTTACTAAAAATAGAAACTACTAATAGAGAAATATTTAAACATGTACATCCAGATGATGACTATGATCATAGAGTTGAATGCTCTAAAATTTTAAAAGAATTAGGATATCTAAATGGGTCTGGGTGTATTATAGGCCTTCCTGGACAAAGAGAAGAGGATATAGCAAGGGATATACTTTACTTTAAAGAAATGGGTATAAATATGATAGGAATAGGACCATTCTTGCCGGCAAAGGGGACACCACTTGAAAAGTATCCAGCCGGAAGTCCAGAGCTTACATTAAAGGCTGTTGCTGTTACTAGACTTGTTTGTAAGAGGGTATTTATACCAGCTACAACTGCCCTTGCAAGTGTGGATCTTAAATATCAAGCAAAGGCTTTAATGTCTGGAGCAAATACTTTAATGCTTGTAAACACTCCAGCTAAATATAGAGAAAACTACCAAATATACAGTGATAAAAATATGATAGATTTAAAAGCGGCATATGATTCTATAATTGAAGCTAATAAGAAGTTTCCTTCTTTTTTAAAAATTGACTGGGAGGTATTTAAAGATGATAGAAACGCCTAAAGGTAATAGACTTCACATAGGAATATTTGGAAGAAGAAATGCAGGTAAGTCAAGCTTAATAAATGCATTGACTAATCAAGATATAGCTCTAGTATCAAATGTAGCAGGTACAACAACTGATCCTGTTTATAAAGCAATGGAAATTTTGCCAATAGGGCCAGTAATGATAGTTGACACAGCAGGATTAGACGATGAAGGAGATTTAGGAGAACTTAGAATAAAAAAGACATTACAAGTACTAAACAAAATAGATGTAGCTTTAATAGTAATAGATTCAAATGAAGGAATTAGTGAAGCTGATATAGAAATATTAAACAATATAAAAAGCAAAAATATTCCCACAATCGGAGTGCTAAATAAAACAGATATATCTGGTATTGACGAAAATGTATTTAATCATATAAAAAAAGAGCTTGGCATAGAAATTATAAAGGTAAGTTCTAAAACTAGAAATGGTATAGATGAATTAAAAGAAGCTATTATAAAAAATACACCACAAAACTATGAAAAAAAATATATAGTAGGAGATTTGATAAATAAGTACGATTATGTAGTTTTAGTAACGCCAATAGACAAAGCGGCTCCAAAAGGAAGGCTTATACTTCCACAACAACAAACTGTAAGAGATATTATAGATAATGGAGCAATATCTATAGTAACTAGAGAGACTGAGCTTAAAGAAACTCTAGAAAACTTAGGTAAAAAGCCATCTTTAGTAATAACAGATTCTCAAGCATTTAAAGTTGTAGACAAAATAGTTCCAGATGATATACCTTTAACATCTTTTTCTATATTGTTTGCTAGATACAAAGCTGATTTAAAAGAACTAGTACTTGGAATCAATAAAATAGAACATTTAAAAGATAATGATAGGGTACTTATATGTGAGGGATGTACTCATCATAGACAAGAAGGGGATATAGGTAAAGACAAAATACCTAAGTGGATAGAGGAAATAGCAAATGCTAAATTAGATTTTGAGTGGTCTTCTGGAGTAGCATATCCATCAATTGATGAGATAGATAAATATAGCCTTATAGTGCATTGTGGAGGCTGCATGTTAAACCCTAAGGAAATGCAATTTAGGGTTGAACAGGCTAAACAAAATAATATTCCTATAGTAAATTATGGAGTACTTATAGGCCATGTAACAGGGGTGTTAGACAGAGCCTTACAGCCATTTCCAGATATAAGAAAATCATATAGGAATATAAAATAACAAAATCGGGGGGATGCCTAGTGGTAACCATTAGGGTTAATGGGGAAGAATATAGTGTACCTAAAAACTACACTATTTTAGAGGCTTGTAAAAGTATAGGAGTAGATATACCTAACTTTTGCCATGATGAAAGATTAGTTCCACATGGGTCATGTAGGATATGTGTAGTGGAGATAAAGGGAAAAAAATCTCTAGAAACTGCATGTGGAACAAAAGTAAGAGATGGTATGGAAGTATATACAGCGAGCAGAAAAGTAAGAATGGCAAGAAGAGAAATATTAGAACTTATAATAGCAGATCATGCACTTGAATGTACAACTTGTGGTAAAACAGGGTCGTGTAAATTACAGGATTATTCTCAAGAATATTTATATTCTATAGACAAGAATAAATATAGAAATAATAATAAAAGCCTTCCAATAGACGAGAGTAATCCTTTTTATATATACGATCCTAACAAGTGTATAATGTGCAAAAAGTGTGTAAGGGTATGTGAAGAACTTCAACAAACATATGCTATAGACTGTGTTAATAGGGGATATGAAACTATAGTAAGACCTTTCTTTGAAGAACCACTAAATGAATCAAGATGTGTATCTTGCGGTAATTGTGTATCAGTATGTCCAGTAGGCGCTTTGGTTCCAAAAAATGAAATGTTTTGGGAAACAGAAAAAGTAAGAACTACTTGTTCATATTGTGGAGTGGGTTGCCAATTAGATTTAAGGGTGAAAAATAATAAAGTAGTTGGTGCAGAACCAGCTAATGGAGCATCAAATAATAGTTTGCTTTGCGTAAAGGGTAAATTTGGTTATAAATTTATAAACCATAAAGATAGATTAAAGAGCCCACTGATAAAGAAAAATGGTGTATTTGAGGAAGTAAGTTGGGATGAAGCATACGAATACATAGTAGAAAATTATAAAAGAATAAATAACGAATTTGGATCAAATTCATTTGCAGGATTAACATCTGCTAGATGTACTAACGAAGAAAATTATTTATTTCAAAAAATGATGAGAGCAGTGATGAAAACTAATAATGTAGATCATTGTGCTCGACTCTGACACTCATCTACAGTTGCAGGGCTTGCAACTACACTAGGTAGTGGTGCTATGACTAATAGTATAGAAGAAATAGAGAATATGAATACAATATTTGTAACAGGATCAAATACAACAGAAAATCATCCTATAATAGGAGCTAGAATAAAACAGGCAGTAAGTAAGGGTGCAAAACTTATAGTAGCAGACCCAAGGAGAATAGAACTTGCTAAGTATGCAGATGTGTTCTTACAAATAAAACCTGGATCAAATATAGCTTTACTTAATGCTATGATGAATGTAATAATAAGTGAAAATCTTCAAGATATAAATTATATAAAAGAAAGAACTGAGAATTACGAAGGATTAGTAGAAATAGTTAAGGATTATACTCCAGAAAAATGTTCAGGAATTTGTGGCGTAGATGCAGAGGATATAAGAAAAGCAGCTAGATTATATGCTAAAGCTGATAATGCAGGTATATTTTATGCCATGGGTATAACTCAACATAGAACTGGTACACAAGGAGTTATGAGTGTATCAAACTTAGCTCTACTTTGCGGTAATATAGGAAAGGAAAGCTCTGGCGTTAATCCACTAAGGGGTCAAAATAATGTCCAAGGGGCATGTGACATGGGTGGACTTCCTAATGTTTTAACTGGATACCAAAATGTAACTGATGAAAATGTCATAGAAAAGTTTGAAAAAGCTTGGAAATCTGAACTTTCAAGGGATGCTGGTCTTACCTTACCTGAAATTATGAACTCTATAGAAGAAGATAAAGTTAAATTCTTATATATAATGGGGGAAAACCCTATGATATCAGACCCAGATTTAAATCATATAGAAAAAGCTTTAAAACATTTAGACTTCTTAGTTGTTCAGGATATATTCTTAACAGAAACGGCAGAATATGCAAACGTAGTATTGCCTGCATCTTCTTTTGCTGAAAAAGACGGTACATTTACAAATACTGAAAGAAGAGTTCAAAGAGTTAGAAAGGCAATAAAGCCAGTAGGAAATTCAAAACCGGACTGGATAATAATTATGGAACTTATGAACAAATTAGGATATGAGAAAAATTATTCTAATCCAAGAGAAATAATGGAGGAAATAGCATCACTTACTCCTCAATATGGAGGGATAAACTATGATAGGCTAGAAGAAGGTAGTCTACAATGGCCATGCCCAACATCAGATCATTTAGGAACTAAGTATTTACACAAAGACAATTTTGCAAAGGGAAAAGCTACATTTGTTCCATCTGATTATATAAGAAGTTATGAAGAAACAAATGAAGAGTACCCATATGTATTAATAAATGGTAGAATACTATACCACTATCATTCAAGAACTATGACAGGAAAAGTAGATGGATTAAATGAAAAAGCTCCTAGCTCTTATATAGAAATTAATCCTATTACAGCAAAAAAACTAGGAATATTAGATAATGAAAAATTAAAGATATCTTCTAGAAGAGGGGAAATAATTACCACTGCTAAAATAACGGATATAATAGAAGAAGACATATTCTTTATGCCATTCCATTTTGCAGATGGAGCTGCAAACTATTTAACTAATACTGCTTTAGATAGTATAAGTAAAATACCAGATTTAAAGGTATGTGCAATAAATGTTCAAAAGGTTTCTGAAAGTGAAGAAGCTATACAAGAGGTAGCAATGGAAGGGATATAGCGAACCCAGGAGGAAATTATGTTTAGGGTAGGAATAATAACATCAAGTGACAAGGGATCTGTAGGAGAACGAGAAGATAAAAGCGGAGAGTTAATAAAAGATATAGTAACACATAACGGATATGAAGTTATTAGATATATAGTATTACCAGATGAAAAAGAAGAACTAGAAAAAGAAATGATTTATATGTCAGACGAACTTTGTGTAGATTTAATATTAACTACAGGTGGAACAGGATTTTCAAAAAGAGATGTAACACCTGAAGCTACACTAAACGTAGTTAATAGATTAGCGCCAGGTATATCTGAGGCTATGAGATACTATAGTCTTACTATAACTAAAAGAGCTATGTTATCTAGAGGAGTAAGTGGAATAAGAAATAATACACTTATAGTAAACATGCCAGGTAGTCCAAAAGCTGTAAAAGAATCACTAGAATATATAATAGATAGCTTGCATCATGGACTAGAAATACTAACTGGTAAAGCTAGTGACTGTGCTAGAAAGTAGATGATACTATGGAGTTATTTGGATCTGCAGTTATATTAGCAGGTGGAAAAAGTACAAGAATGAGATTTGATAAGCAGCTATTATGTATAGATGAAAAAAGAATAATATATAATATAGCTGATAAATTAAAATATGAATTTGAAGACATAATTATAGTAAGTAATAATCCAGAGTATTATAGAGAAAGTAATTACAAAGTTGTAAGTGATGAAATAAAACAATGTGGACCTCTTGGGGGAATCCACGTAGGATTAAAAAATAGTATTAGTAAGTATGTATATTTTATTGCATGTGATATGCCTAATGTAGATTTAAGCTACATTAGGCATATTAAAAATAAAATAAATAATTTAGAAATAGATGCTTGTTTAACTCATATAAATGAAAGAATAGAACCTTTTCACGGATTTTATAATAAAAATATGTATGATGATATAAAATTTCATATATATAAAAATAATAGAAAATCTATATTGGGGTTCTTGGAGCTAAATAATAAGAGGTTAGTTTATATTAATGATGATGAATTTTATAAAAATAGATTCGATGAATCTATTTTTATAAATTTAAACACTCCAAAGGATTTAGATAATTATATAAAGGAAATGAAAATAGTATGAACGTAACTAAAAAATACAATATAAATAAATACAGTGAAGATGAGTTAAATGAAAAAGAAGATTTAGTAATAGTAGAATATCCGTTTACTATATTTTTAAATGAAAGTGAATTTATAACTCTTTTATGCTCTCCAAAATCATTAGAACATTTAGCTGTGGGATTTCTGCATTCAGAAGGTATTTTAAAATCTGTAGATGATATAGAAAATATAAAAATAGACAAAGATAAAGGTCATGGATATATTGAAACTAAAAATAAAAACTTATTATCTCAGAAATTATATGGAAAAAGAACTATTACAACTGGGTGTGGAAAGGGAAGTATATTTTATAACATAATAGATGGAATAAAGTGTAACAAAGTAGAAACTAAAATAAATATAAATCATAGTGACATATTAAACTTAATGAAATCATTTAATAAAAAATCAGAATTATTTTTAGACACAGGTGGAGTTCATAGTGTAGGATTGTGTAATAATAATGAAATATTGTTTTTTGAAGAGGATATAGGAAGGCACAATGCACTAGATAAAATTATAGGAAAATGCCTTTATGAAAATATATCTATAAAAGATAAATTAATTATTACAAGTGGAAGAATAACGTCAGAAGTAATTTTAAAATGTGCCAAAATAGGTATTCCACATATAATATCTAGATCAGCTCCAACTAATTTAGCAATAGATATAGCGAAAGACCTTAATATAGGTTTAATAGGATTTGCTAGAGGAAATAAAATGAATATATATTTTTAAAGTCCTACATAAATGTAGGACTTTTGTATTTTTTGTAGAATACAAAATATAAAGTACATTGTATTAAGGGGTGTTTTGATGAAAAAATTAAATTTATTATCGCTTTTAGTTATTTTGATACTTTCTCTAGTCGGATGTACTAGTACTAACACTACAGAAGAATCGGAGGAAACAAAAGAATCTAAACCACAAAGTATTATATTATCTACTACTACAAGTACGCAAGACAGTGGTCTTTTGGATTATTTACTTCCTAAGTTTACAGAGGAAACTAGTATAGAAGTTAAAACAGTAGCGGTTGGAACTGGAAAAGCTATAGAAATGGGTGAAAATGGGGAAGCAGATGTGCTTTTAGTACATGATAGTAAATCTGAAGAAGAGTTTGTAAAGGAAGGATTTGCTAAAGAAAGACATGATGTTATGTATAACGATTTTGTCTTAGTAGGGCCAAAGGACGATAAATTAAAATTAAAAGAGGTATCAGGGGATGAAAAAATAAAACAAGGATTAAATTCTATATACGAAAATAAAGATATTTTTGTGTCTAGAGGAGATGACTCAGGTACTCACAAAAAAGAATTAAGATTATGGGAATCAGCAAGTTTAAAGCCAGAAGGGGATTGGTATATATCAGCAGGTTCTGGAATGGGAGAAGTACTTAAAATGGCAAGTGAAAAACAAGGATATACGTTATCTGATAGAGCAACATATTTAGCTATGAAAGATAGTTTAGATTTAGATATAGTTATTGAAAAAGATACAAACCTAAATAATCAATATGGAGTTATGGTTGTTAACCCAGAAAAATTTGAAAATTTAAATTCTGAAGGGGCTAAAAAGTTTGAAGAGTGGATACTAAGTGAAGAAATACAAAAGCTTATTGGTGAATTTGGTAAGGATAAATACGGAGAATCTCTATTTATACCAAATGCAAAATAATAGGAGGAAGTAATGAATTATATAATAGAAGGTATTAAGGAAAGCATAAATATGTTACTAAATTTTGATAAAGAATTATATTCAATAATATTTTTATCTTTAAAAGTATCATGTCTAGCTACATTTATATCTTCTGTTTTTTTTATTCCCATAGGAATATATTTAGGAATAACAGAATTTAAATTCAAAAAAATATTTTCAAGACTTTTATATACTTCTATGAGTATACCATCTGTAATAGTAGGATTAGTAATAGCCATAACTTTCACTAGAAATGGACCTTTGGGATTTTTGGATATTATGTATACATATGAAGCTATGATAATAGCACAATTTATATTAGTTTCTCCATTAATATTAGGACTTACATATAATTTAGCAAAATCAAGGGGAAGCGAAATAGAAAAACTAGGTATAACACTAGGTGCAAATAAATTACAAATTATAGTGCTTATTATAAAAGAATTAAAAAATGATATATTTATAAATATTATAACTGCATTTTCAAGGGCAATATCTGAAGTTGGAGCTGTTATGGTAGTTGGAGGAAACATAAAAGGATACACAAGGGTTATGACAACGTCAATTGCTATGTTTAATTCAATGGGGGACTATTCAATGGCTATAGCCTTAGGTATAGTATTACTTTTTATATCTTTTATAGTGAATATTATAACTTATACAAATTATGTGGAGGATTAAAGTGGATATTGAAATAAAAAATCTAAAAAAGTATTATAAAGATAAGCTTATTTTAGATATACCTAGCTTAAATATAGATTGTAATAAAATAACAGGAATAGTTGGAGAAAATGGAGCAGGAAAAACCACTTTATTAAATATAATAGCTGGAATTGATAAAGATTATGAAGGAGAAATTTTATATAGTGGTCAGGCTCTAAACAAGAATATACAAAAGGAAATAACTTTGATATTTCAAAAGCCTAGGCTTTTAAATAGATCAGTATATAAGACTATAGCTTACCCACTAGAAATAAGAAATATAAAGAGAAATGAACAAGAAAGTAAAATAAAAGATATTTTAAATAGATTAGATATATACAATTTAAAAGATATGAATGCAAGTAAGTTATCAGGTGGAGAACAACAAAAGGTATCTATTGCTAGGGCAATGGTGTTCAAACCAAAAATACTTATGCTGGATGAGCCAACTTCTAACATTGATTCTAACAGCATAAATATTATAGAAAGGGAACTATTAGATTATCGCAAAAGAGAAAAAGCTACAGTTATTATTATAACCCATAACAAAGAACAAGCTGAAAGCTTATGTGATAATATAATAACTCTTAATAAAATTTAATATCAGGGGGAATTTTTATGTTTGGGTATATGGGGAAAGTTTTAAGAATTAATTTAAGTACTAAAGAGTGTAAATTTGAGGCACTAAATGAAAAAAGTGCCTATGACTACATAGGATGCAGGGGATTAGGGGTAAAGACATATATTGATGAAGTAGACCCTAATGTAGAGCCTCTAAGTGAAGAAAATAAGGTAATAATTGCTACAGGGCCATTAACAGGAACTACTGCTCCAACTGGTGGAAGATATATGGTAGTAACTAAATCTCCACTTACAAATGCAATAGGCATAGCAAACTCAGGAGGGTTTTGGGGAACTCAATTAAAAAGAGCTGGCGTAGACATGATGATAGTTGAAGGAAAATCAGAAAGTCCAGTTTATATAGTTATTGAAGATGAAAAAGTAGAAATAAAAGACGCATCTCATATATGGGGAAATGTTGTATCTAAAGCTACTGAAACTTTAAAGGCTGAAACATCTGATAAACATAAAGTATTATGTATAGGACCAGCAGGAGAAAATTTATCTCCTATGGCTGCTGTAATGAATGATGTTGAAAGAGCGGCAGGAAGAGGAGGCCTTGGAGCAGTTTTAGGATCTAAAAATCTAAAGGCAATAGTTGCTCGTGGAACTAAAACTGTTGAAATAGCACATAAAGAAAAATTCAAAGAAGTAGTAAAGGAAAAATCAAATAAACTTAGAAATGACCCCGTTGGAGGAAGTGGACTTCCTACTTATGGAACAGCAGTACTTGTAAATATAATAAATGAAAATGGAATGCACCCAGTAAAGAATTTCCAAGGTTCATATACAGATCCAGATGTTATAGAACCAATAAGCGGTGAATCTCTTACAAAGGATCATTTAACTAGAAATACCCATTGTGCAGCATGTCCTATAGGTTGTGGGAGAGAAGTTAAGTTAAGAGATGGAAAAGTAGTAGGTGGCCCAGAGTATGAAACTATATGGTCATTTGGTGCTGATTGTAATATGTTTGATATGAATTATGTAAATGAAGCTAACATGCTTTGTAATGAATATGGACTTGATACAATATCAGCAGGAGCTACAATAGCTGCAGCAATGGAGTTATATGAAAAAGGATATATATCTAATGATGATATAAAAAATGATGATGCTACATTGAACTGGGGAGATGGTGAATCTATAGTAAAATGGGTAGAAAAAATGGGAAGAAAAGAAGGATTTGGAGATAAACTAGCAGAAGGTTCTCATAGATTATGTGAAAAGTACTCTTACCCAGAAGCATCTATGACAGTAAAAAAACAAGAAATAGCTGCTTATGACCCAAGGGGAGCTAAAGGGATAGGACTAAATTATGCTACTAATAACCGTGGAGGATGCCATATAAAAGGATATATGATAAATCCTGAAATACTAGGTTATCCAGAAAAATTAGATAGATTTTCAAGTGATTTAGAAAAGGTTAAAGCTACTATAGGCATACAAAACTTCACAGCGGTAATTGATGCCCTTGGACTATGTGTGTTCACGACATTTGGATTAAAAGATGTTCAAGATTATGTAGATTTATATAATTCATGTTGTGGAACTGACCATACAGAAGAAAGCATAATGAAAGCTGGAGACAGAATTTGGAATCTAGAAAAATTATATAATTTAAATTCTGGTTTTACTAAATCTGATGATAGTCTTCCAAAGAGATTATTAGAAGATCCGGTATCCGAAGGTCCATCAAAAGGAGAAGTGCATCCATTATCAGAAATGCTTGATGTATATTATAAAGAAAGAGGATGGAATGAAGATGGAGTTATTACATTAGAAAAATTAAAAGAGTTAGGGTTAGAAGAATATAGATTAGAAGAAATAACTTCTCAAGGCTAAAATAAAGAGGTATACAAATGAACAAAAAAATAGAGATAAGATTGTTCGCTACACTAAGAGAAGGTAGAATCCGTAGATCTTATATTGACGCTAAAGATATTAGAGAAATTTTAGATATACTAAATATAAAAGAGGAAGAAATAGCTATGTTGCTATTAAATGGAAGAGATGCAACATTAGATACTCAAATAAACGATGGAGATATTTTATCTATTTTTCCTCCTGTAGGAGGCGGTTAAATGGACTTTGAAAGATATTCTAAAAATATGAAAACTTTTTCCATTGAAGAATTAAAAAATTTATTTGAAAAGAAAGTTTGTGTTTTAGGATGTGGAGGATTAGGTGGATATGTAATCCAAATACTATCTAGATTTGGTATAGGATATTTAACTATTGTAGATGGAGATAGCTTTGCTATCTCCAATCTAAATAGGCAGGTATTTTCTGATGTTAATTCAATAGGAATTAATAAAGTAACAAAAACAAAAAATGATTTACAAATAATAAATCCAGAAATAAAAGTAAGCCCAATACATTCTATGTTAAACATAGATAATGCTTATGAAATACTGTGTGGTCATGATATAGTAATAGACTGTTTAGATAATATAGAAACGCGGATGTTAGTTCAAGAAGTATGTGAAAATTTAAATGTACCTTTTGTACATGGAGCGATAGCAAGTTTTTATGGACAAGTTACTACTGTTTTTCCAGGTGACAAAACATTAAATAAAATATATAAACATGGAAATGTAGGTGTAGAAAAAGAACTAGGAAACCCATCATTTATACCACCATGTATAGCTTCGATACAGGCTTGTGAAGCTATAAAACTTTTAAATAATAAGGGAGATTTACTGAGAAATAAGGTTTTGTACATAGATCTCTTAAATAATGAATTTGAGACAATAAGTTTTTAAAGGAGGATAGTAAATGAATTTTTTAAATGTATTATCCGTAGATGAAGTAAAAGAATTAATAAAAAAGAATTTTAGAAATATGAAAATAGAATCTGAAAAGATTAATATAATAGATTCTTTGGGTAAAGTATTGAGCTCAGATATAATATCAGAATGTAATGTACCTGATTTTGATAGATCAACTGTAGATGGATATGCAATAAGAAATAGTGATAGCCATGGTTGTAGTGATTCTATGCCTTCATTTTTGAACTTAGTAGGAGAAGTTGAGATGGGGTGTATAGCTAAAGAAAGTATATCATCTGGAAATGCTATTTATGTTCCTACAGGAGGTATGATGCCTGAAGGGGCTGATGCTGTTATAATGATAGAATATGTAGAAAAGCTAGACGAAAATACAATAGCTATACACAAGCCTGTATCCATAGGAGAAAACATTGTTTACAAAGGTGACGATATAAAAAATGGACAGATAGTATTAAATAAAGGGAAAAAAGTAGCTTACCAAGATATTGGAGTACTTGCAGCATTAGGTATTAAAGAGGTAGATGTTTATAAAGGCATAAAATTTTATATTATATCTACAGGAGATGAAATCATAGATATAGGTGAAGAATTAAAATTTGGGAAAATAAGGGATATAAATGGATATGCAATTCATGGACTTATAAGTAAGTTAGGTGGAACCGTCGTTAACAAAGTAATAGTTAAAGACGACTATAATTTATTGAGAGAAGAAGTGAAAAATGGTATAGAAGATAGTGATATAATATTAATTTCGGGGGGAAGTTCTGTAGGGGTTAGAGACTTTACTCATGATGTTATAAATTCCTTTGATGGACAAGGGATATTAGTACATGGAGTGGCACTAAAACCAGGTAAACCAACTATATTAGGAGAGTGTTGTAATAAACCAGTTTTTGGACTTCCAGGACATCCAGTTTCAGCTTTATTAGTTTTTAAAATATTTGTAGAATACCTTGTAAGTGAATTATTAAATATAAAAGATAATAATTATAGCATTAATGCTATTATAGATAGCAATCTGCATTCATCTCCAGGAAAACAAACATATCAAATGGTAAGTATAGAAGAAAGAGATGAAAAATACTATGCTATACCTAACTTTGGGAAATCATCTATGATAACGTTATTATCTAAGTCATGTGGATATGTAATTTTGGATGGAGATAATGAAGGACTATATAAAGGACAAGAGGTAAAAGTACATTTGTTTTAGGGGGAGAATAGATGAAAAAAGAAGATAGAAATATATATATATCAAACATAGATATAGATGAAGCTAAAGAACTTTATTTCTCTAAATTTAAATCTACCAAAATTGAATATGAAGAAATAAGCGTATATGACTCCTTAGATAGAGTTACATATAGCGCTGTATATGCAAATATATCATCTCCTCACTATAATAGTGCAGCAATGGACGGAATAGCGATTTTAGCACAAAATACATATGGAGCGAGCGAAATAAACCCAAAAGTTCTTACTAAAAATAAAGACTTTGTGTATGTAAACACAGGAAATGTTATAAAAGATATATATAATGCCGTTATAATGATAGAAGATGTTATAGAATTTGATGAGAATAGTATTAAAATATTATCTCCTGCATATCCATGGCAACATATAAGGCCTATAGGAGAGGATATAGTAGTTGGAGAGATGATAATACCATCTAGACATAAAGTTCGTCCTATGGATATAGGGGCATTAATTGCTGGTGGAATAAACAAAGTAATGGTATATAAAAAACCTAGTGTAGCTATTATACCTACAGGATCTGAAATAGTAGAGAGTGTGGAAGAACTAAAAGAAGGAAAAATAATAGATTCAAACTCAAGAGTTTTTGAAAACTTAGTTTTTAAATATGGAGGTATACCTAATAGATATTCTCCTCAAGAAGACAATTACCATAACTTAAAAAAACTTATAGAGGAAGCTTCTAAAAATAATGATATAGTAATAACAAATGCAGGTACATCAGCTGGAAGTGAAGATTATGTAGTTAAAATAATAAGAGAAATAGGCGAAGTAATAGTGCATGGAGTTGCATTAAAGCCAGGTAAACCAACTATACTAGGCATAATTAATGAAAAACCAATTATAGGTATACCAGGTTATCCTGTATCATCTTATATAGCATTTGAAGAGTTTGCTAAGCCTTTAATTTATAAGTATATTGGGTTAGAAAAAGAAAATGAAGAAATTTACGATGCTATATTATCAAAAAGATTAGTATCGTCACTTAAAAATAAAGAGATAGTAAGGGTAAACTTAGGTTATGTAAATAATAAGCTAATAGCAACTCCTTTAACTAGAGGGGCGGGGGTTACGATGAGTTTAGTTAAGGCAGATGGATTTTTAGAAATACCTAGGAAAAGTGAAGGTATAGATGCAGGAAGTAAAGTAGATGTTAGGATTATAAAATCTCTTGAAGAAATAAAAAGCTCATTAGTGTCAATAGGAAGTCATGATATAATAATGGATTTAATAGGGGATATGCTTAATTTGTCATCGGGACATGTTGGAAGTATGGGCGGAATAATGGCAATGAAGAGAAAAGAAGCTCATATAGCTCCAATACATTTATTAGACGAAAATACTGGAGAATACAATATAAGTTATATAAAAAAATATTTTAATAATGAAGATATGGCTTTAATAAAAGGTGTAAAGCGTCTTCAAGGATTTATAGTTCAAAGTGGAAATCCTAAGAATATAAATAATTTTGCAGATTTATCTAGAAAGGATTTATCGTATATAAACAGACAAAGAGGAGCTGGGACGAGAATTCTCCTAGATTATAATATAAAAAAATTAAACATAGATACAAATAGTGTAAATGGATATGAAAGAGAAATGAATACTCATATGGCTGTGGCTGTTAGTGTTAAAAGTGGATCTGCAGATACAGGATTAGGAGTTTTATCAGCTGCAAAAGCTATGGATTTAGATTTTGTACCAGTAGGATATGAAAGTTATGATTTTTTAGTATACAAAGAGAATTTAGAAGATGTTAAAATAAAAAAGTTCATATCTATATTAAAAAGTGATGAGTTTAAAGAAAAAATTAATGAACTTGGAGGATATGAACTAGACAACATAGGTGATGTTATTTATATAGGAGGATAAGATGGAATTAACTCATTTTAATGAACATGGAAAAGCTAAAATGGTAGATGTAAGTGAAAAAAATGATACTAAAAGAACTGCTATAGCTAAAGGAAGCATAGAGATGAATCCTGAAACTATAGAGGTAATAAAACAAGGAAAAATAAAAAAAGGGGATGTATTGTCTGTTGCTCAAGTAGGTGGAATAATGGGTGCAAAAAAAACATGGGATTTAATACCTATGTGCCACAATATATTTTTAAGCGGAGCAGATATAAATTTTAATGTACTAGAAGACGAAATAGAAATAGAAGCCACAGTTTCTACCATAGGAAAAACAGGAGTAGAAATGGAAGCGTTAACTGCTGTATCAATGGCTGCCCTTACTATATATGATATGTGTAAGGCTATAGATAAAGATATGGTTATAAATAATATAAGACTTGTAAAAAAAGTCGGGGGAAAAAGCGGAGAGTATGTAAGAAATGAATAAATTAGGAAAGGTATTATCAATAAATATAAGTGAAGAAAAAGGAATAAAAAAGTCCATAGAAAATGGCATTTTTAAACAAGATTATGGACTTCTAGGGGATAAACATTGCGGAAACCATAATAGGCAAGTTAGTTTATTAAGTATTGAAAGTATAAATAAAATAAAATCTCTCGGAGTAGAAGGATTATGTACTAGTAAATTTACAGAAAATATAACTACGCAAGATATTGTTTTATATGATTTGCATGTTGGATCTAAAATTAAAATAGGAGAAACTATTCAAGAGATTACTCAAATAGGTAAGGAATGTTACTCTCAATGTGAGATAAAAGCCAAATTAGATTGTGTTATGCCTAAAGAGGTAATATTCACAAAGGTAGTATTAGGTGGAAAAATAAGGTGTAATGACAAAATAGAAGTAATTGAATATATTAATGAATAAAGTGCTAGAAAGTTTCTAGCACTTTTTAATATCCAAAATATAAACTTGAGCAAGGTACTTGTATTTCAAGGTCATTGGCGACCTGAGTGTCGCGAATTTTACAATATAGGTGATAGTAATCTACCTATAGATTCTTTGATTTTTATAGATGTAGATCTTTCTGCATAAATTTGTTTTGTTAATTCCATAGAGTTTTTTATATCATTTTCAAATATATGTTTTTGTTTTAGTGCTATATCATTTGAATACATAAATGCATTTATCTCGAAATTTAGTGCAAAGCTACGTATATCCATATTTGCTGTTCCTATAGAACATAATAAGTCATCTATTACTATAGTTTTACAGTGTAGAAAAGAGTTCTTATCGTAAGTATAGACTTTGACTCCAAAATCTAAAAGTTCTCCTGCATAATAATAAGATGCCCAATAAACAAGAGGATGATCTGGCTTGCCTGGAATCATTATTCGTACATCTACTCCAGAAAGTGATGCTATTTTTAAAGAATCTAATAGGCTTGAATCTAAAATAAGATATGGAGATTGAATATATATATAATCTTTTGCCTTTTGTATCATTTTTAAATAGCCGTATTTTATTTCATCATATTCAAGTGAATCAGGTCCACTTGAAACTATTTGAATATCTACATCACCATTTTCACTATGGTCATTATATATATATTTTGTAAAGTCTATGTCCTCCTTAGAGGCATATCTCCAATCCATTATAAACCTAAGGTTTAGGCTATTTACAGCATTTCCTTGTATTTTTATGTGAGTATCTCTCCAATAGCCAAATTTAAGATTTTTTCCTAGGTATTCATCTCCTACATTAAATCCTCCAACAAAGCCAGTCTTTCCATCTATTACAACTGTTTTTCTATGATCTCTATAGTTTATGTTTAAGTTAAATATTTTTAAGAATGAAGGAAAAAATCCTTCGATTTTTCCTCCGTATCGTTTATATTTATTAAAGGATTTCATAGATAGTTTGCTACTTCCAACACTGTCATACAAAAGCCTAACTTCTACACCTTCTTTTAATTTATCAGTTAAGGCATTTATTATTTCTTTTCCTATAGTATCATCCTTAAATATATAAAATTGTATGTTTATAAACTTCTTCGCCTTTTTTATTTCTTGTAACAATTCATTAAAAAATTCACTTCCATCGGTATATATAGAAACTTTATTGTTTTTTGTATATAAAAATTTATTTAGTTTTAAAAACATAGATATAATGTCTTTATTAGTAGCTGTATGATTATCTAAATTGTAATCCTTATTTAACAAGATTTCTGTTTCAAATATGTATTTATCAAGTGCGTTATCTTCTTTGCTTTTTAATCTAAACATTTTATCTTTGCCTAAATATCTTCCAAATAAAAGATATAATATAAATCCTAAAGGAGGGAGAATTATTAAAACTAAAATCCAACCTAATGTTGAATACAAGCTTCTTCTTTCTCTGAAAACCAAATTAAGTACAACTAAAAAATTGATTATATATATAGTTGTTACTAAAATATTGTAGTTAGTTAGATATGACAATATAAATCCTCCTTGTTTAATATATCTTAATAATAAATAAATTAAATCATAATATAAAGTTTAGATAGAGTCAATATAAATAAAAAAAGTCCCTATTGGGACTTTTTATTATGCAGCGGTTTTATTTTCTACAATTGTTTCTGATTTTTCTATATACATAAAATAATATATAGCTCCAACGAATACTGCGCCACCTACTATGTTACCTAAAGTAACTGGTATTAAGTTATTAGCAAATATTGAAGATAGATTTAGGTTTGCTAAGTCAGCTGCCGTTTTATGAGAAGCTTCTATCCACGTATGATTAGACTTAGCAAAGAACCCCGCAAATAAATAACCCATATTTGCAATACTATGCTCAAATCCTAAAACTATGAATAAACATACTCCAGGAAAAATTGATGTTATTTTACCTGCCATATCTTTTGCACCGTAAGACATCCATACAGCGACACAAACTAACCAGTTACATAATATACCTGAAACGAAGGCAGGAATCCAAGCTAAGTGAACTTTACCTACAGCAGTTTTTATAACAACTCCACCATATACTCCATTACTCCAATCAAATACGCCAGTTAAACTTACCATCCAAGCAACTAATGCAGCACCTAATAAGTTACCAATCCAAACTAAAGCCCAGTTTTTAAAAGTTTTAGACCATGTAACTTTTTTGTTTAAAGCAGCCATTGCTATAAGAATATTTCCGGTGAATAAATCTGCACCAGCAACCAAAACAAGCATAAGACCTGCAGGGAATAAAAGGCCAGCTACAAGTTTACCAAGCCCATAAGTTTCAGGGTTTCCTAATAGATTGTGAGCAGCACCCATAGATCCTAAAGCTGCAAAAGCTATATAAGCCCCTGCTAAAAAGGCCGAAGCAAGTACTTTTTTTGTAGGGGTATTAGCTTTCTTTATACCTGCATCTATTGTGTACTGAGCTATTTCTGATGGAATAAGCATTTTTTTATCAGACATAAAAAACCTCCTTGAATTTACTAAGATGATATTGATAAATTTTTATAATTTCAAATCCTTAAATATTATACAATAAACTAATATTCTTGTATACAATGAACAAAAATTTAAATTAAAAAATATAACATAAAAAATTTTTTTTATATGTTTAGCTATGATAACTTTTTAACGTTTATGATATATTTAAATTAAGGGAATTTTTACCAAAAGGAGGGGTATTATGGAGAAGAGATTTTTAACACCTGTGGAGGTGGCAGAGGCTACTATAAGTAGTGGCGTTAAAAAAGCTAAATTAACCTCGCTGCATATGGTTTTATTAGGTATTTTAGCAGGTATGTTTATAGCTTTTGGAGGTTTTGGGAATGTACTAGTTACTCAAACACTATCTAACTTAGATGTAGGAGTAGCTAAGCTTTTAGGAGGTGCTGTATTTCCCATAGGATTAATGCTTGTCGTTGTTTGTGGGGCAGAATTATTTACAGGTAATAACCTTATGACATTAGCTTTATTAGATAAGAAAATAAATTTTTCACAAATGATGAAAAATTGGACATTAGTATATTTAGCTAACTTTATAGGATCTATGATAATAGTATTGTTAGTATATTATGGAGATATGCTAACTGGAACTGCAGCCCAAAAAGCTATAGCAGTTGCCAAATCTAAAGTAGAATTAAGTACCAGTGTTGCTTTTTTAAGGGGGATAATGTGCAATATAATTGTCGTATTAGCTGTATGGATGGCCACTGCATCTCAGGATATTGTATCCAAAATATTTGCATGCTGGTTTCCAATAATGTTATTTGTTTTATCGGGATTCGAGCATAGTGTTGCAAATATGTTCTTCTTACCTATAGCTATGTATATGGGGGCTGATATATCTTGGTATCAAGCGTGGTCCAACATCTTACCAGTCACAATAGGTAATATAGTAGGAGGAGGAATAATAGTTCCACTTATTTACTATGTATGTTATATATTCCCTAATAGACAACCAAAAGCTAAAGAAAAGTTAGCAGAAGTATTAAGAAAATAAATATTAAAAGGGCTTATATTAAGCCCTTTTAATATTTATTTTTATTTATAGAAATATAGGTATATACTTAAATATTGTTATTTTTTTTTGTATACATTATTATAATAGATATATACAATATTATAGTAGGCAAAATTAATTGTTATAAAGTAGGAGGAAATATAATGGATAAAAAATATATATATGAAAAGTTAATTCAGATATTAGATAAGGAAGATATATTAGTCGATGAACCTATGAAGAATCATACTTCTTTTAAAGTTGGAGGTTCTGCCGATATACTAGTTAAACCTAAAACAGAAGATCAAATAAAGAAAATAATATCTTTAGTTAAAGATGAGAAAGTTCCGTTCTTCTTGATGGGTAATGGTTCAAATTTACTTGTTAAAGATAATGGAATAAGAGGTATAGTAATAAAGATATCAGAAAATTTTAGCGAATTTAAAATAGAAGGAAATATAGTTGAGGCACAATCGGGAATACTATTATCAATAGTTGCTAAGAGTATACTTAGAAGTTCATTAGCTGGATTTGAATTTGCAAGTGGGATACCTGGAACTTTAGGTGGAGCATTAGCTATGAATGCAGGAGCCTATGGTGGAGAAATGAAGGATATAGTTAAATCTGTAAGAGTTATAGATATGGATGGAAATATATTTGAATTTGAAAATGAGGAAATGAAATTTGGATATAGAAGAAGTATAATTACGGACAAAAACTATATTGCGCTTTCTGCAAAATTAGAATTAAAACCAGGTAGTTATGAAGAAATAAGAGATAAAATGAATGAATTAACTCAAAAGAGAACAACAAAACAACCACTTAGTATGCCAAGTGCTGGAAGTACATTTAAAAGGCCAACAGGACACTTTGCTGGCAAGCTTATAGAAGATTGTGGTTTAAGAGGTCTTACTTTAAGAGGAGCTCAGGTATCTGAAAAGCATTGTGGATTTGTTGTAAGTTTAGGAGAAACTACTGCTAAAGATGTATTAAACTTAATATATGTTATAAAAAGCACTGTGTATGCTAAGTTTGGTGTGATGTTGGAGGAGGAAGTCAAAATCGTAGGAGAGGATTAATAATGAAAATTATAGCCGATTATCACACACATACAGTATATAGTCATGGAACTGGAACTATAGAGCAAAATATAGAAGTTGCTATGCTAAAGGGGTTAAAGACACTAGGTGTATCTGATCATAGTTATAGACATTTTTCTTATGGTGTAAAATATGAAAACATACCAAAAATGAGAGAAGAAATAGATAGGTTACAAGAAAAGTATAAGGAAATAAAAATACTTTTGGGTTTAGAAGCAAATATACTAGATAACAAAGGAAGTATAGATGTAGATGACAAAATATTAAAATTAGTAGATTATGTTATGGCCGGATATCACTTTGGATCTATTCCTAATAAAAAGGTAAAGGGTATATTTAATCACGCTTTTAATTTTGTAGGTTTAGATATGTTCACCAAAGATTACAATACAGAGGCTACTATTAATGCAATGAAAAATAATGATATATTTATAGTGACTCATCCAGGAGATAAAGGGGCTGTTTATATAGAAGAAGTAGCCAAAGCAGCAAAGAAGACTAATACTCACTTAGAGATAAACTCTCATCATGGGTATTTAACTAAAGAACAGCTAATTCTTATAAAGGATACTGGAGTTAAATTTATGATAGGTTCAGATGCTCATAGACCTGAAGATGTTGGGAGATTTGATGATGCAATAAAAAGAGTAAAAGATACAAAAGTAGACTTAAGATTGATAAGCAATGTAGAGGAATAACCGAAAGGGTGATAATAAATGAAATTTGTTATAGTAACGGGGTTATCTGGTTCGGGGAAAAGTGAGGCAATGAAGTCTTTAGAAGATATGGGATTTTATTGTGTAGATAATTTACCTCCAACTCTTATAACTAAATTTGCAGAGCTATGCTATCAATCTAATGGAACTGTAGATAAAGTAGCTTTAGGCATAGATATAAGAGGGAGAAAGTTTTTTGAAAAACTCCATGAAAGTTTGAGTTTTTTAAAAAAAGAAGGATATAGTTATGAAATATTATTTTTAGACTGTGCAGACCAAGTATTAGTTAAGAGATATAAAATGACGCGTAGAAGCCATCCTTTGTCACATAACATGGATATACTAGACGGAATAAAGCAAGAAAGAGAAATAATGAAACGATTAAAGAAAGATGCGGATTATATAATAGACACTACTAATATGAAGCCAAAAGATCTAAAGGATGAATTAAGTAATTTATATTTAGTAGGAGAAAATAACCCTAAGCTTACTATATCTGTATTATCATTTGGATTTAAACATGGAATACCTATAGATGCTGACTTAGTATTTGATGTTAGATTCTTACCTAATCCTTATTATATAGTAGAATTAAAAGAAAAGACAGGTGAGGACGAGGAAGTAAGGACCTATGTAATGAATTCTAAGGTGAGTATAGAGTTTTATAACAAATTAAAGGATATGGTAGATTTTTTAATACCTCAATATATAGAAGAAGGTAAAAACCATCTCGTTATATCTATAGGATGTACCGGAGGAAGGCATAGATCGGTTACTATAGCTAATTTATTATATGACTATCTTAAAGAAAGTGGATATAGAGTTCTAAAAAAACATAGAGATTACACATTAAAGTAAGATAGGTGGAGAAAATAATGCCAATTATTTTATATATAGCAGCTGTACTGGGGTGGGTTGCAATAATAATAGCTATATATTTATTATATAAAGTTAAAAAAGAAAGAGAAAATATAGAAGATATTAGTATAATGACAAAAGAACAAAAAGGACCTAAGGTAGTAGTTATAGGGGGCGGAACGGGCCAATCTATTTTTTTAAGAGGATTAAAACTATTTACTCAAAATATAACTGCTATTGTTACTGTTGCAGATGATGGAGGTGGTTCAGGTGTACTAAGAGAAGATCTTGGTATGCTTCCTCCTGGTGACATAAGAAACTGTTTACTTGCTTTAGCAAATATAGAACCCACTATGCAAGAGATTATGCAATATAGATTTACAGAAGGTAATTTAAAAGGTCAAAGCTTTGGAAACTTATTTTTAGCAGCTATGAACGGGATATATGGGAATTTTGAAACTGCAGTATATAAAATGTCTGAGATATTTGCAATAACCGGTAGAGTTTTACCAGTTACATTACAAAATGTGGATTTAATTGCAAAACTCAATAATGGAAATGTTATTAAGGGTGAATCAGCTATACCCATTCAATCTAAAAAACAACATAGCCCTATAGACAAAGTATATTTAGACCCTAAGGATGTAAAGCCTTTAGATGAGGTTATAAATGTGATACAAGATGCAGATATAATAGTTATAGGTCCGGGAAGTTTGTATACTAGTATAATGCCAAATTTATTAGTAAAAGGAGTTGTAGAAGCTATAAAAAACACAAATGCTCCAAAAGTTTATATAGCGAATATAATGACTCAACCTGGAGAAACTGATGAATACAATGTATATAAACATATAGAAGCTATAACAAAACACGTAGGGGAAAATATAATAGATATAATAATATCTAACAATGAAATATTAAGTGAAGATATACTTAAAAATTATAGACAGGACGGAGCAAGGCAAGTGCTTTTAGATGCCGAGCAAATGGAAAAGTTGTATGATATGGGAATTATGACAATAGAAACTAGCTTAGTTGAGGTAAAAAAGAATTATGTTAGACATGATGCTCAGCAGATCTCTAAGATAGTTATAGATTTGGCACTAAGTTATGCTTCTGATGATAATATAAAGTAAAAAAGGATTTTAGTACTTTTTGTAGAAATCCTTATTATTATGCTATGTTTTTAAGGAGTGAACATCTATGAGAGAAGAAGTTAGTGCCGGAGGAGTAGTACTGTTTGGTAATGCAATATTGTTACTCAAAAAGTATAATGGGGATTGGGTACTTCCAAAAGGAAAAGTAGAAGATGGCGAAGATAGACCAGATGCGGCCCTTAGGGAAGTTCTTGAGGAAACAGGAGTTAAAGCGGATATAATTAAATATCTAGGAGAAATTCATTATACCTTTAAAGAAAACTGGGATGAAAGTAGATCAGTTCATAAAACTGTCTATTGGTATTTAATGAAAGCAAGACATATGGATACTATTCCCCAAAAAGAAGAAGGATTTATAGATGCTAAATTTATACACCTAGATAGGGTAGTAGACTTAGCTAGATATGATGATGAAAAGGAAATTATAAAGGTAGCCCTTGAAGAAGTAAAAAGAAGAATTAAAAAGGGCCAATAATGTATAGGTGATATAAATGTCATTTTCAGCAAAAACAAAAAATGAGTTATCAAGATTGATATCTCCAAAAAAATGTTGTAATATAGCGGAGTTATCTGCCATTGTAAAATTAAGTGGAAGTTTACAACTTGCAGGAAATAAAAAAATAAATTTAAAGATAACAACCGAACACAACTCTATTGCTAGAAAAATATTTAAGCTATTAAAATTAAATTTTGGTATTAATACCAAAATATCTGTGAATAAGAATAAAACATTAAAGAAAAGTACTAGTTATGTACTCTTAGTAACTAGTGATATGGGGGCTATAAATTTATTAAAAGACTTAGGAATACTATGTAGTGAAGAAGATTTTTATACTATAAATACTGTTCCTGCTAATTTAATAAAAGATGAAAATTGTGCAAGGTCTTTTATAAGAGGAGCATTTTTGGGTGGAGGATCTATAAGTGATCCAGAAAAAAATTACCATTTAGAAATTGTAGCTAGTAATGAAGAATTTGCAGAATCCCTTAAAGAACTTATTAATTCGTTAGGGTTTAATTCTAAAATTGTAATTAGAAAAAACAACTATGTTGTTTATTTAAAAGAAAGTGAACAAATTTCAGATTTCCTGAGTATAATAGGTGCACACAATGCTCTTTTAAGTCTTCAAAATGTAAAAATAGTTAAAGAAATGAGAAACAATGTGAATAGAATTGTAAATTGTGAAACTGCTAATTTATCTAAAACAGTAAGTGCAGCAGTAAGACAAATAGACAATATAAAGTATATAAGAGATACAAAAGGGCTTGATTATATACCTAGAAATTTGAGGGAAATAGCTAACTTAAGAATAGAATATGAAGATTTGACTTTAAAAGAATTAGGAGAAATGTTAAATCCTCCTGTAGGAAAATCAGGTGTAAATCATAGACTTAGAAAAATAGAACAGATAGCAGAAGACCTAAGAGAAAAAAATGAATATAAATAAAATTAGGAGACTTGTATAGTCTCCTCTTTTAATATCCAACTTATAAACTTGAGCAAGTTTCCCACTTTTCAAGGTCGGTGGTGACATTAAGCACGAGAATTTTTCATTGTTCAGTTTTTGTGATAAAATATGTTTATATTTAAAATAAAAGGTAGGTGATAAGGATGAGTAAGAATTTTGTTCATCTGCATGTTCACACTGAGTACAGTTTATTGGATGGATTCTCCAGAATAGATAAGCTAGTCAAAAGAACTAAAGAACTTGGAATGAAATCAATAGCTATAACAGACCATGGTTGTATGTTTGGCGTTGTAGAATTTTATAAAAAGGCTAAGAAAGAAGGAATAAAGCCTATTATAGGATGTGAGGTATATACAGCTCCTAGGACACTAAAGGATAAAGATCCTAGTTTTGATAAATATCAAGGACATCTAGTATTATTGGCTAAAGACATTACTGGTTATCAAAATTTAATAAAGTTAGTTTCTACATCTTATGTAGAGGGGTTTTATTATAAACCTAGGGTAGATATAGAAGAGTTAAAAAAATATAGTGAAGGTATAATAGCGCTATCAGCTTGCTTAGCTGGTGATGTTCAACAGGCTATATTAAATAAAAATTATGAAAAGGCAAAAAAACTAGTATTAAATTATAGTGAAATATTTGGCCAAGATAATTTCTATCTTGAACTACAAGACCATAATATAAAAGAACAAAGAGAAGTAAATTCCGCATTATTAAAGCTATCTAAAGAGACTAATATACCATTAATTGCAACTAATGATATTCATTATGTTGATAAAAATGATGCAAAGATACATGATGTTCTTATGTGTATTCAAATGGGTAAAACAGTAGACGATCCAAATAGAATGAGATTTCAAAGTGAAGAATTTTATCTTAAGTCACCTGAAGAGATGTATGAACTGTTTCCTTATGCACAAGAGGCCCTAGAAAATACAGCTAAAATAGCAGATAGGTGCAATGTCGATTTTGACTTTGACACTATACATCTTCCAAAGTATGAAGTACCAAATGGGTACACACCAAATTCTTATTTAAGAGAATTATGCTATAGTGGATTAAAACAAAGATATAATAATTTATCAAAAGAGATAATTGAAAGACTAGATTATGAACTAGATATTATAGAGAAGATGGGATATATTGAGTATTTCCTTATAGTTTGGGATTTTATAAATTTTTCAAAAGAAAATAACATAATGGTAGGCCCTGGTAGAGGTAGTGCAGCAGGTTCTATAGTAGCATATACTCTTAATATAACAGATATAGATCCAATAAAATATTCATTGCTCTTTGAGCGTTTTTTAAATCCAGAGAGAGTATCAATGCCCGATATAGATATAGATTTTTGTTATGAGAGAAGAGAAGAAGTTATAGACTATGTAAAAAGAAAGTACGGAGATGACCATGTTGCACAAATAATAACATTTGGAACTATGGGAGCAAAGGCAGCTATAAGAGATGTAGGAAGAGTACTAGATATAAGCTATGCTCATGTAGATAAAATAGCTAAAGAAATACCTTTTGCAATAGGAATGACTATAGACAAGGCCCTTGAAATAAATAAAGATCTAAAGAAAATGTACGACGAAGATCCAGTAACTAAAGAAATAATAGACATATCTAGAGGCGTAGAAGGCATGCCAAGGCATGCATCAACTCACGCAGCGGGAGTAGTTATAGCAAAGGAGCCTGTAGACAGCTACGTCCCTTTATATAAGCATCAGGATGCTATAACAACGCAATTTACAATGACAACTCTTGAAGAATTAGGTCTGTTAAAAATGGACTTTTTAGGCCTTAGAACTCTTACAGTTGTAAGAGATGCCCTAGATTTAGTATATAAAAACCATGGAATTAAAATAGATTTTTCAAAAATGGAATATGATGACCCTAAGGTATATGAATTATTTAGTTCAGGAAATACCCTTGGAATATTTCAATTTGAAAGTGCTGGTATGAGAGCTTTTATGAAGCAATTAAAGCCTGATAGTTTTGAAGATATAGTAGCTGGCAATTCTTTATTTAGACCAGGTCCTATGGACTCTATACCTATGTATGTTAGGAATAAAAATAATCATGATGAAGTGACATATATTCATCCAAAACTAAAGCCTATACTAGAGGTCACCTATGGATGTTTAGTATACCAAGAACAGGTAATGCAAGTTGTGAGGGACTTAGGTGGCTACACTTATGGTAGAAGTGATTTAGTTAGACGTGCTATGGGTAAAAAGAAAATGGATGTAATGGAACAGGAAAGAAAGTATTTTATACATGGTAAGTTAGATGATAATGGAGATATAGAAATTCCAGGATGTATAAGAAATGGAATACCAGAAGATGCAGCAAATAAAATCTATGATGATATGATAGATTTCGCGAAATATGCTTTTAACAAATCACATTCTGCTGCATATGGTGTTTTAGCATATCAAACAGGGTACTTAAAAGCATATTATCCTGTAGAGTTTATGGCTGCTCTAATAACTAGTATAATGGGTAATAATGATAAAGTAGTAGAGTATATAAGAGAATGTAATTTACTAGGAATACAAGTATTAAAACCCGATATAAATAAAAGCTACTCCACATTTTCAGTTGAAAATGAAAATATAAGATTTGGACTATCTGCAATTAAAAACGTGGGAGTAAATGTAATAAATCATATAGCTGAAGAAAGAAAAGTCAACGGCGAATTTAAGGATTTCATAGACTTCTGCAAGAGAATAGAATCAAAGGATTTAAATAAACGTGTAATAGAAAGTTTGATAAAGTGTGGAGCATTTGATTCGATAAGTCCTAATAGAGCTCAACTTATAGCTGGGTATGAAAGTTTAATAGAAAGTATAATAAATGATAGAAAGAAAAATATACAAGGACAGGTATCTTTATTTGATACTATGGATATAGGGCTATCAAATGAAAGTACTATATATAGTTTGCCTAGGGTTTCTGAGTTTAATGAAAAAGAAAAGTTAAGTTTAGAAAAAGAAGTTCTAGGGTTATATGTAAGCGGTCATCCATTATCTCAATTTGAATATGAATTGAATTTAAATACAACAATAAGTAATAATATACTAAATGAATTAAAAGATGATAATGAAGAATATTTAAAACTAGATGAAAAAGAAATAATAATAGGTGGAATGATCGTAAATAAAACTATAAAAACAACAAGAAAAAACGATATAATGGCATTTATAGAATTAGAGGATCTATATGGGAGTATAGAAATAATGGTATTTCCTCAAATACTTCAAAAATATAATAATATATTGAAAGAAGATAATATAGTTTATGTAAAAGGAAAACTAAGTATAAAAGAAGAAGAAAATGCAAAAATTATAGCTAGACAATTTTCTGAAATAAAAAAAATAGATAACAAGTCTTTATATATAAGGATAGATAGTATGAGTAATAAGGATGCATTAAATAAGATAAAAGACTTGATGAACAGAAATATTGGAGATAGCGAGGTATATATTTTTGCACAAGATATAAAAAAGACATTTAAGTCTGAAGAATATATGGCAGAAATAAATGATGATCTAATATATCAACTAAAAAATATAATTGGAGAAGAAAATATAAAAGTTAAAATATAAAAAATTAAAAATCTATGATATAATAACAAAAAATGGAAAATATGTTGTTGTTTAATTTTTTTACAATTAATGGGATAAAAAAACAATATAGGGACTTAAGAGGTCCCTATATTGTAGTTATAAAGTAGATTAGGAGGTTATAACTATGAAGACAATAGCGATATTAACTAGTGGGGGAGATGCACCAGGTATGAATGCTGCCATAAGGGCAGTTGTAAGAACAGCTATATATTATGGTTGTAAGGTATACGGAATAAATAGAGGATACAAAGGACTTATAGAAGCTGATTTAAAAGAAATGAGTTTGTCTTCTGTAGGAGATATAATACATAGAGGTGGAACAATACTTAAATCTTCGAGATGTGAAGAATTTAAGACTGAAGAAGGAAGAAAAATAGCTGTAGAAGTTTTAAAAAAATATGATATAGATTGTCTTGTAGTAATAGGTGGAGATGGCTCATTTATGGGGGCCCAAGCACTAAGTAAAATGGGATTTCCAGCTATAGGATTACCTGGAACAATAGACAATGATCTAGCTTATACTGATTATACTATAGGTTTTGATACAGCTATAAATACTGTTTTAGATGCTATAGGAAAAATAAGAGATACGTCATCATCACATGAAAGAGTTAATATAGTTGAAGTTATGGGAAGACATTGTGGAGATATAGCTTTATACGCAGGACTTGCAGGTGGTGCAGAGACAGTTATAGTTCCTGAAGTCACATATAACATAGACGAATTGTGTGATAGATTAGACACAACTAAAAAAAGGGGAAAGAGACACAGCATAATAGTATTAGCTGAAGGGGTAGGAAGTGCTCAAGAACTTGGGAAAGAAATAATAAACAAAACAAAGGCTGATTTAAGAGTAACTGTATTAGGGCATGTTCAAAGGGGTGGAAGTCCATCTGCATTTGATAGAATATTAGCAAGTAAACTAGGAGCTAGAGCAGTGGAATTACTATTAGAAGGAAAGACTGCTAAAGTTGTAGGTATAAGGGATAATAAAATTATAGATATGGATATAAATGAAGCTTTATCAATGAAAAAAGATTTTGATGCTGATGTTTATAAACTAGTTAAAATCTTATCTATATAATAAATCACCTATGTATAGGAGGCGTAAATTATGATAAATAGTATGAAAAAAACGAAGATAGTATGCACACTGGGACCTGCAAGTGAAAATGAAGAGGTTCTAAGAGAACTTGTAAAAAATGGACTAAATGTATGTAGATTCAATTTTTCTCATGGAACCCATGAAGAACAAAAAAGTAGATTAGATATAGCTAAAAAGGTAAGGGAAGAACTAAATAAGCCAATAGCTTTATTATTAGATACAAAAGGCCCTGAAATAAGAACAGGAAACTTTGCAGATCCAGAAGTTTTATTAGAAGAGGGGCAAAAATTCATTATAACTATGAGAGATGTTGTAGGAACTAAGGAAATATGCACTGTAAGTTATAAAGGATTAGCTGGGGATGTTAAACCTGGAGATAGAATATTAATAGATGACGGTTTAGTTGGATTAAGAGTAGATGAAGTAAATACTGATGATATATCATGTACAGTTGAAAATTCGGGTATAGTCAAAAATCATAAAGGGGTAAACGTTCCTGGAGTAAAAATAAACTTACCTGCCTTAACTTCTAAGGATATAGGTGATATAGAATTCGGAATAAGAGAAGGCATGGATTATATAGCAGCTTCTTTCGTAAGAAAAGCAACAGATGTTTTGGCAATAAGAGAAGTTCTAGAAAAACATAATGCTACAGATATACAAATAATATCTAAAATAGAAAATCAAGAAGGTGTTGAAAATATAGATGAAATACTAAAAGTTTCTGACGGTATAATGGTTGCAAGAGGAGACTTAGGTGTTGAGATACCTACAGAAGAAATACCTATAGTTCAAAAGATGATAATAAAAAAATGTAATGAATTAGGAAAACCAGTTATAACAGCTACTCAAATGCTTGATTCTATGATAAGAAATCCAAGACCTACAAGAGCAGAAGTAACAGATGTTGCAAACTCTATATACGATGGAACAGATGCAATAATGTTATCAGGTGAAACTGCAGCAGGCAAATATCCAATAGAGGCTGTTAAGACTATGGCTAAAATAGCTAAAAGAACAGAAGAAACTTTAAATTATAATGAGTTGTTAAAGGATAAAAAAATAACAGAAATAACTGTTACTGATGCAATAAGCCATGCAACATGTACTACTGCAGTAGATTTAAGCGCAACTGCTATAGTGACAGCTACATCATCTGGACATACTGCAAGGATGGTATCTAAGTTTAGACCTAAATGCGCTATAATTGCTACTACAGATGATGAGAAAGTTATGAGAATACTTGCATTGTCTTGGGGAGTGTATCCAGTTAAATCAGCTCAAGCTGGGAATACAGATGAAGTTATAGATAACTCAATAAAGGCAGCTAAAGAAGCTGGATTCATAAAAAATGGAGAACTAGTTGTTATAACTGCAGGAGTTCCAGTTGGGGTAACAGGAACCACTAACTTAATAAAAGTACATGTAATAAGTGAAGAAATAACAAAAGGGATAGGTGTAGGAAATGGAACTGTAGAAGGAAGAGTCCATCTTATAACTAAACCAGGCACAACATTAGATTTCGAAGAAGGAGATATATTAGTAACTACAATGACTGATTCTGATATGAACCCATATATAGAAAAATCAGGAGCTATAATAACTGAAGAAGGTGGTATGACATCACATGCCGCAATAGTAGGCTTAAACATGAACAAACCGGTTATATTATCAGCTAAGAATATAACTAAATTGGTTAAAAATGGAGATGTTATAACAGTAGATGCTGCAAGAGGAGTAGTATATAAAGGCTCAACTAGAGTTTTATAAAAATATAATAATAAAAAGGGCAGGGCTTGTAAATGTTGATATTACAAGTCTTGTCCTTTTTTAGATTTTTGATTAAATATTAACAATTTACAGAAAAAAGAATTGAGAAAAATTAAACAATTCAAAAAAAATTAAAAAGAATGCATAAAAGGACATTAATGCTAGTATTATTAATTAAAATATAAAAAGGGGGGAACATTATATGTCTGAATCAAGAGAAAACTGGGGGTCCAAGATAGGCTTAATATTAGCTATGGCAGGTAATGCTGTAGGATTAGGTAACTTCTGGAGATTCCCGTACCAAGCCGCATCTAACGGCGGTGGAGCATTTATGATACCTTATTTCTTCGCACTTTTAGTAATAGGTATCCCAGTAATGTTAATAGAATGGAATATAGGTCGTTTTGGAGGAAAGTTTGGTCATGGAACAGTAGGACCTATGATCTATGTTCAAAGTAGAAACTCTATAGCTCCTAGGAAAGCATTAATGATTGGAGCATTATGTGGATCCATAGCTTTTGCAGTGTCATTATTAGTAAACTCATATTACAATCATATAATAGGATGGACATTGGGATATAGCTTCTTATCATTAACCGGAGGTTATATGGATAAGGCTGTTTCAACAACCGATATATTCTTAAAATATATACAAGATCCAACATCTTTAATATTCTGGTTTGTAGCTTTAGTTTCTTTAGGATTTGCAGTAACAAGAGGTATACAAAAAGGTATAGAAGCATGGGCTAAAATGATGATGCCTACATTATATGTATTTGGTATAGTATTAGCAATAAGAGCACTTACAATAGGATCTCCTGTAAACCCAGATTGGAGTTCTATAGGAGGACTTGGATATATATGGAATCCTGATTTTTCAGCATTAAACTGGAAAGCAGCACTTGCAGCAGCAGGTCAAATATTCTTTACATTATCTTTAGGTATGGGTATAGTATGTAACTATGCATCTTACTTAAAGCCAGATGAAGATATAATAGTATCTTCAATAGCTATGATATCATTAAATGAATTTGCTGAAGTTATACTTGGTGGTACAGCTGTTATACCTATAGCTTATGCATTCTTAGGTCAAGATGGTGTAGCTGGTGGAGTAGGTCTTTCATTTATGGCATTACCTAACGTATTTAGAACTATGGGTGGAGGACAAATATTTGGAGCTATGTGGTTCTTATTATTATTCTTCGCTGGATTTACATCTGCTATAGCAATGTATAACTACTTAGTTGCTATATTAGAAGAAGATATGGGAGTAAGCAGAAAGAAAGCATCTTTAATAGTATTTGCAGGATATATAGCAGTTGGTCTTCCTGTTGGTATAGAACCAATAGTAACACAAAGTGGTACTTTAGCATATTTCTCAGAAGTTGACTGGATGGTAGGAACATACTTGCTAATAGTTTTAGGTTTACTTGAAACTATAATAGTAGGATGGATAGTAGGCGGTAGTGCATTAGAAGAAATGAACAAAGGTGGATTGTGGAAAGTTCCAAAATGGTACTTTAAATTATTCCATCAATTCTTAACTCCTGTTACATTAATAGTGTTCCTTACATTCTCTACAATAGATTTTGCAAAAGCTGGATACTTTACACTAAGTCCTTCATATGTAGAAGCTCAATTTGTACCTTGGGTAAATGGAGCAAGGGCAGTAATATTAGCTGTGTTAATAATAGGATTTGTTCAAGCATATAAATCTATAAAACAAAAATATAGAAAAGAAATAGACGAAAATAAGGTTACAACAGTTTAATTCAAAGGGGGAATTAGCGTGACTGGTGCTGGATGGGTATTCTTAGGCGTAATTTGGACCGCTATAGTTATAACTATATTTGTAAGTTTGAAAAAGATAGTAGGAAATAAATAAAATAAAAAGCCCTCATCTTTAAGATGAGGGTTTTAATACATAAGATACAAGCATATAATGTATAAATGAAAACAATGGGGGGATAAAAATGAAGTGTAATACACTTATATCAAGTATAAAGCAAGTAAGAAATGAAATAAAGAATATATCATGTTTAAAAGAAAGTAAGAAAGAAAAATACATAGCTACTTTGGAAAACTTACAGGATAAATATGAAAAATTAGAAGTACCTGATAATCTTAAAGATGAATACAATGCTTTATATAATAAGGGTAATGAATTGTTAAAGGAGCTTAGAAATAACAATAATAAAAAAATAAGTGATAATATAGAAGCATATATAAGGTATTTGAAAGCTGCTATACATGATTTTGAAGGTACTTCTAATTATTTACGTAAGTATATCTCATCTTTTGTACTAGCATCAATGCTATTTTTAGCTTTAACACCTCAATACTATGGATATATGCTTCCAGTTTTATTTTTTCTTCCTATATATTTAGGATTAAAAGGTGTTAAAAACAGATCTATAACAGGATTTTATATGAGTATGTCTGTTGTTCCAGTGGCACTTATGACAGCTTTTATGTGGATAAATAATGGGATAAATGTCTTAAAAGATTATAATGGAGCATTAAGAGCCGTAACTGATGATGGAGTATCAGGCACATTAGCTCAAGTTTTGGTTTATGGAGCTCCTTTACTAGGAGTAGTTTTATTAATTTTCGCACTAGCACAACTATATAGAGGGTATAAATGTAAGGATTTATTTGTATAATAATAAAATATGGATAAAATATATTAAAAATGGGAGGTTTATACCTCTCATTTTTTTGACTAAAAAACTTTATTTTGATAAAATAATTTGATATGAATTAAATTAAATACAAAGGAGATTTCCCTATGTTAATAGATAATAAAGAGTATATAGTTGATATAGTAGATGTAGGACAAGGTGGAGTTGGAATAGGAAAGTACAATGGTTTTACTGTATTTGTAGAAGGTGGATTAATAGATGATAAACTTAAGGTTAGAATAATTAACTCTAAAAAGAAATATTCTGTTGGAGAAATAGTAGAAATAATTAATAAATCACCGTATAGAGTTGATAGAAATTGTGATGAATCTCTAAAAGAGTGCGGAGGTTGTCAAATACAAGAGCTAGATTATAAAAAACAATTGGATATAAAAACTAATGAAGTAAAACAAACTATATCTAGAATAGGTAAACTAGAAGATGTTGTTATACATGAAACAATTGGAATGGATGTTCCTTTTAGATATAGAAACAAGGCTCAATTTCCTATAGGAAAGAAAAATGGCGAAACTGTATTAGGATTTTATAAAAAGAAAAGTCATGAAATAATACCTTCTAACAAGTGTGTTATACAACATGATCTAAACGATAAAATACTTCAAATAGTAAAAACATACATAGATAATTATAAAATAAGTGTGTATGATGAAAGCAAACATACTGGACTTGTAAGACATCTAGTAACTAAAATAGGATTTAAAACAGGAGAGGTAATGGTTGTATTAGTTATAAATGGAAACCAACTACCTAATACACAAGAATTAGTACATGTATTAAAAGAAAGTGTTCCAGGATTTAAAACGCTGGTATTAAATATAAACAAAGAAAAAACTAATGCTATACTTGGAAAAACAAATAAGACTATATATGGAGATGGAAGAATAAATGACTATATAGGAGAATTATTATTTGAAATATCCCCTTTATCATTTTTTCAAGTCAATCCTATTCAAACAGAAATTTTATACAATAAGGCTTTAGAATATGCAAATCTAAAAGAAAATGATGTTGTATTTGATATATACTGCGGAATAGGTACAATATCTTTATTTTTAGCCCAAAAGGCAAATAAAGTATATGGAATAGAAATAGTTGAAGATGCTATAAAAGATGCTAAAAGAAATGCAGATTTAAATAATCTTCATAACACAGAATTTTATGCAGGAAAAGCAGAGGAAGTAGTTCCAAGATTGTATAAGAAAGGAAAGAAAGCCAATGTTGTAGTTGTAGACCCTCCAAGAAAAGGGTGCGATGAAAGAGTTTTAGACACAATAGTTTCTATGGAACCAGATAGAGTGGTATACGTTTCATGTAATCCATCTACATTGGCAAGGGATTTAAATTACTTAAATCAAAAGGGATATAAGTGTGTTGAAATACAACCAGTAGATATGTTCCCTCATACTATGCATGTTGAGTGTGTTGCGCTGATAGAGAAGAAATAGTTTGATTTTGGGATTTAAATGATTATATTAGCAAAAGTTAAATTTAGTGAAGAGGAATGATTTATAAAATATGAAATCCTTAATTATATATTGTTCTGACTATAAGAATAACACTGAAAAAATTGCACGGATATTTGCTGAGAAAATCGATTCTGACTTAATAAACATAAGGAATGTTAGTGATATTGACATAGAAAATTATAATTTGATTGGATTAGGTTCTGGAGTGTATAGGGAGAGCCTTTCACCAAAGCTGTTTAAACTGGTTGATAAATTGAATTTAAGTGGTAAAAATGTTTTTGTCTTTTCAACTAGTGGAGTTGGCATGAAGTTTTATAACAATAAGCTAATTAAGTTTTTGGTGTCAAAGGGAGCGATAAATAAGGGTAGTTTTGCATGTAAGGGTAGCTTTGTAGCACGAGAATTTAGTAACAATAAGATTTTTGATATTATGGGTAAATTATCACAGGGGCATCCAGATGATAAGGATTTTAAAGAAGCAAAAAGGTTTATTGGTAGGGTAGTGGATTCACTTTAAATTTATGGAGCTTATAGACAAAATAGGTTAAAATTTAGTTGTATTTTGTAATCCCTCAGACAATTGGTTGAGGGATTTTTATTTTTTATAAACTTTTATAATTTTAAAGATAATTGTCTTGAGTGTAAATATTATCACATAAGATTAAATATAGAATTATTTATTTAAGAATCATTAATATCTAAACTGATGAAATATTAATTCTAAATTTTGTTTTAAAAAATAGGGGTGGGTGCTATGAAAAATGAAACAGAAAATCAATTAGAAAAGCCTACGGAAGAACCTATAGAAGAATCCATGGAAAAACCTATTGAAGAGGTATTAGAAAAAACTATCGAAAAATATATAGAAACCCTACCAGAAGAAGTGGCAAAAGAATCTACAGAGGAGTTAGCTGAAGAATTTATAAACGATACAATAGATGAGCCCGTAGAAAGGCAGATAAAAAATTATAGGAAAATAGCTATAAGTGTAGGGATATCTATTTGCACCTTACTTATTATTTATTTTGGAATGGCTATGTATTTTATGAATCACTTTAATTTTAACACTAAAATTAATAATATTAGTGTATCAGGAAAATCTGTAGCGGATGCAAAAGAAGCAATGGCATATAACCTTCAGGACTATACATTAAATCTAAAAGAGCGAGGAGGTAAGATTGAACAAATAAAAGCTACTGATATAGGTTTAAAGTATAGCTTAGATGAAGAATTCGTTAAGGAATTTAAAGATAAACAAAATCCTTTTAACTGGATTTTAGAGTGTTTTAATAAAGAGAAATCTAAAATGACAGTAGGATTTTCATATAATGAAGAGCTATTAAAAAAACAAATAACTGATCTATCTTTTTTAGATGAGAATAATGTAATTGAACCTAAGAATCCTAGTTTTAAATATTCAGATAACATCTATACAATTGTAGACGAAGATCCTGGAAATAAGGTAGATAAAGACATTATATATTCACATATAGTAGAATCAATACTTAAGGGAAAAACTGAAATAGATCTAGAATTAGAAGGTTGCTACATAAAGCCTCAATATGATTCAAAGTCAAAAAAGACTATAGAAGTTAGGGATACCCTTAATAAATATGTATCTTCAAAAGTTACATATACTTTTGAAAATAGTAAAGAGATTTTAGATGGTTCTGTAATAAATAAGTGGCTAAAAGTAAATGAAAAATTTGAAGCTACAGTTGATGAAGAAAAGGTAGAAGATTATATGGATACACTCTCTAAAAATTATAGTACAGTTGGAAAGACAAGAGATTTTGTAACATCGTCAGGAAAAACCATAAAAATTAGTGGTGGAGATTATGGATGGAATATTGATAAAACTAAAGAAACACAAAATTTAATCTCAGCAATAAAAGAAGGAAAAAATATAACAAAAGAACCAGAATATAATCAAACAGCATTTTCTAGTGGTAAAAATGATATTGGAAATACCTACGTAGAAATAGATATAACGAACCAACATATATGGTTTTACAAAAAAGGATCTTTAATAGTACAAGGAGATATCGTTACAGGTAATGTGAAAAATAATAATGCAACACCTAAAGGAATTTATAGATTAAAATATAAAGCGAGCAATGTTGTACTTAGGGGCAGAGATTATGCTGCTCCGGTTACCTTTTGGATGCCATTTAATGGAGGTATAGGAATTCATGATGCTAGCTGGAGAAGTGTATTTGGAGGAGATATCTATAAGACAAATGGTTCTCATGGTTGTATAAATTCACCATACAATGTAGCAAAGGCAATATTTTATAATGTTGATGTGAATACTCCTGTAGTTTGTTATTAGAAAACAGTTGTAGAATAAATAACTTAGACTAGTTTTAAGAAATTGCTTAAAACTAGTTTTTTTATATTATGTAAAATCTAAATAAAGAAATAGGTTAAAAAATAAATACAATAGATCCATGTTAAAGATTAATGTAATAGTATATATGATAAAATTATAAATATATTATTTAGTTATAGAAATAGAAAAGTAAGGAGGTAATAGAGGACTTATGATTCAATTGCAACATTTAATATTCTTTGAAAAAATTGCTGAGAAAAGTAGTATGAATAAGGCAGCTGAAGAATTATATATTAGTCAACCTAACTTGAGTAAGGCGATTCAAAATCTGGAGAAAGAATTGAAAATTAAGATATTTGAACGAACGAACAAAGGGGTAAAGTTGACAGAAGATGGTTATAAATTATACAAATATACAAAAACAATCCGTAAACAGGTGGATATGATTCAAGGTATTGCGTTAAAAGAAATTCCTAATACAATAAGTGTATCTGCCTATCCATGTCCTATATTATATAAAGTTTTAGGTGAATTCTACAATATGAATAAGGATCACTATATAGAGGTGACGTTAAAGGAAGAAAGGATACAAAATATTATTGAAAGTGTGGCAAATCTTCAATCTGATATTGGAATAATAGAGATTAATAATGTTCAAAAAAAAGAAGTTAGGCATATATTAGAATCGAAAAATTTAGAATATCATGAGTTTGCAAATGATACTTGGTATGCACTCGTTGGAAAAAGTAGTCATTTTTATAATAAAGAAATAATAGAAATGTCTCAGCTTGTTGATTGTACTATTATGCGTTCTCCAGATGATTATTTTTCCAACTTATCTTATTTATTCGAAGTAGATGGGGTACACTTCACCGAATTTGAAAAAACAATGTTTGTAAATGACTATTTAACTAGATTAAGACTTCTGAACATGACAAATATGGTATGTATAGAAACTTCATGGGATAAAGAGCTTGAAAGAGAGTTTGGTGTTAGAGCTATACCTATTGCTAATTGCAATATACAAATAAGCATGGGTTGGATTAAACGAAAAAAGGAAAACCTTTCTGAGAAAGTGTTAGATTTTATTGAGATATTAGAGAAATTATTTCAATAAATATAGTAGTTATAATTAATAGTAATAACTGAAATATAAATATAATATCTTATTCAGACAAATAAAAAAGTGTTACTATTACCTTATCGATAAGAAAAAATTCAACAAAAAATGATAATATGTTGAAAAAATTATTAAGGGGGTAATAATAAATGGCTATAAAATATGTTCCAGAACCATTTAGAATCAAAATGGTAGAAACTATAAAGGTTCTTTCTAGAGAAGAAAGAGAAGAAGCACTTAAAAGAGCAAAGTACAATATGTTTTATTTAGCAGGAGAAGAATGTTATATTGACCTTTTAACAGATAGCGGGACTAATGCTATGAGCCAAGAACAATGGGCAGGGGTAATGAGAGGCGACGAAGCTTATGCAGGATCAAGTAGTTATTACAAACTGATTGACGCAGGTAAAGACATTTTTGGATATGAATATATTCAACCTGTACATCAAGGGCGTGCTGCTGAAAAGATACTTTTCCCGATTTTATTAAAGGAAGGGAAATATTCTATTTCTAATATGCATTTTGATACAACGAGAGCACATGTAGAATTATCAGGGGCTAGAGCAATAGATTGTACTATAGAGGAAGCATCAGACCCATCTTTAAGAGTACCTTTTAAAGGGAATATGGATATAGAAAAGTTAGAAAAGCTTATTCTTCAATATGGTGCTGAAAATATTGGTGTTATTGTTATTACAATTACGAATAACTCTGCTGGTGGACAACCTGTTTCTTTATCAAACGTAAGAGAAACGGCTGCTATCTGTAAAAAATATGGTATACACTTTAATATAGATGCTGCTAGATATGCAGAGAACGCTTTCTTTGTTAAACAACGTGAGGAAGAATGCAAGAATATGTCTATAAAAGAAATTATTAAGACTATGTTTAGTTACGCAGATACTTTTACAATGAGTGCTAAAAAAGATACAATTGTTAATATGGGTGGATTACTTGGTGTTAAAGCAAATACAGAGTTATTCCAACAAATTAAAGGTAGAACTATTTCATATGAAGGATTTATTTCATATGGTGGTTTATCAGGACGTGACCTTGAAGCTTTAGCAATTGGTTTGTATGAAGGTTTAGATGAGAATTATTTAAGATATAGAATAGGACAAATGGAATATCTTGCAGCACGTTTAGATGATGCGGGGATTTCATATCAAGCGCCTGTAGGTGGACATGGGGTGTTCGTAGATGCAAAGGCAATGTTCCCTCATATTCCATATTACGAATTCCCAGGACAAGCTCTAGCAATTGAACTGTATAGAGAAGCAGGAATACGTACATGTGATATAGGTTCTTATATGTTAGGAAACGATCCTGATACTAAGGAACAACTAAAGGCTGATTTTGAATTTACAAGACTTGCAATACCACGTCGTGTATATACTCAAGCACATATTGACCTTATGGCTGATGCTTTGATATCAATAAAAGAAAGAGCTACATCTGTTAAAGGTTACAAGATTACATGGGAGCCACCTATTCTTCGTCACTTCCAAGCATATCTAGAGCCAATTGAAGAGATATAAACTAATGAATATAGAAATACTTATTCTGCATTTTAAATAGGTAGTCCGTTTTGGGCTACCTATTTATTTCGCTTTTAGTAATTTATATAATTATCCATTTTCATGATATTCTATTATGCTTAAATGCTTTTTTCTTAGCAAGTAATTTTAGTTTTGATAAGTATTACTGTGAAACTTAGATATAGTGGTTTAAGTTGTTGAAGTTAGAAGAAAAATTTATCAGTTATATATTGTAAATTATAGTATTTAATAATTCTATTTTCACACATAATATATTTAATAACATACTAGAAGAGGTGAATACATAATGAAAGATTACTTTGATAACTTAGATGTTATTGAGAAAAATCTTAAATATTTAACTGAAAAACACGGTGAAATCTATGAGTCATATGAAAAGTTTGGGAAATTAGTACATGAAAAGGGCGGTCCACTAGATGAAAAAACACGCTGGCTTATTAAAATAGCATTATCTACAGATTGCCAGTATGAATATGCATTAAGAACTCATATTCTAAAGGCTTTAAAGGCTGGATGTACAAAAGAAGAAATAGAACATGTAATGCTTCTTGTAGCACCAACATGTGGATTCCCAAAGATGATGCAAGGACTACTTATACTAAGACATATTCTAGAACAGGAAATATAAATAGCTACAAACTAAATTCCCTCAATGAGGGAATTTTTGTTTTTGGAGTTAGAATAAATACCTAATATAATAATTTAAGTTTATTGAAATTACATACTTATATTGATAAAATAAAAGGAAACGTCAATATACAAAGGAGCAAATACAATGAACTTAAATTCAAATGAAAATATTTATAAAGATTTATTAAATATATTAGAAAATGGACAAAAAGCTGTTATGATTACAACTTCAATTTATAATACTGAAAAAAACGATTACTTGAGAAATGAAATATTACTCACGGAAGAAGAATTAACTAAAAATTCTAAAAGCCTAGAATCAGATTTACATAAAAAAGCTTTAGATGTTCTTGAAACAGGAAAACTACAATTTATAAATGACCAGGATAAAGGGACTATTATAATTGAACCTTATTTTCCAGAACCTAAATTAATTGTTTTAGGAGGAGGACATATTTCAAAACCTCTAGTGGAATTTGCATCAAAGGTTGGATTTTCTGTAACTGTTATAGATGACAGGCTTTCATTTGCAAACTCAAATAGATTTCCAGAGGCAGAAAAAGTAATTTGCGAAAGCTTTGAAAAGTGCTTTGAAATGCTTAACCTAAATAAGTCTTCTTTTGTTGTTATTGTAACTAGAGGTCATAGACATGATATGTTGTGTCTGAAACAAACACTTAAGTATGATACCGGTTATGTTGGTATGATAGGCTCAAAGAGACGTATTAAAATTACTAGAGAACAATTATTAAGCGAAGGATATTCAAAAGACCAATTAGACAATATTAATGCTCCTATAGGTTTGGATATTAATGCAGTTTCACCTGAAGAAATAGCTATATCAATATTAGCAGAGCTTATTAGCTATAAGAGAAGTAAAAAGGTGAATTATTTAGAATTTGAGAGTTCAATAATAGATGAATTATCAAAAGATATTAATGAGCCGAGAGCAATGGCCACTATAGTTTCAACTAAAGGATCAGTACCAAGAAGAGCAGGGGCAAAAATGATTGTTTACCCTGATGGTAGAATTATGGGAAGTATAGGCGGGGGATGTAGTGAAGGAGAGGTAATAAATACAGCTAGAGATATTATAAGAAATGGTGGATATAAAATCCAAAAAGTTGATATGACAGGTACTGTTGCGGAAGAAGAAGGGATGGTATGTGGAGGTATAATGGAGGTATTTATAGAAAAAATATAACAATATTTGGAAGAGTGGTTAAACCACTCTTATTTAACGAATATAAAGTCGAAATTCATTGATTAAAGTCGGAAAATTGTATATAATTTCTTTGTATAGAGATGGCCAAAGAACCATCTTAATTTAGAAATTATATATATAATGAAAGTGAGGATGTTCTCGTGAATCAAGGAAATCAAATTAAGGAGTGGTCTAACCCTACTCCAGCAGGATTAGTTGCCTTAGCAGTAGCATGTTTCTGTTTCTTTGCTTTATTATCAGGCAAAGTAACACATGATGCATTGCCGTTATTAGGTATTTGGTTATTAGGAGGATTTGTAGTACAACTTGTAGTTGCTCTAATTGACCTAAAGGGTGGAAATACAACAGGTGGGAATACATTTTTATTTTTCAGTGCCTTCTTTATGTTAGTAGGTGGTCTTGAAATGATTACGAAGTTCCTAATGGCTACAAATAATATTGCACTTGATGCTCGTATTGATGGATGGGCATGGTTAGTATTGACAATTGTAGTAATGTTATGGACACCAGCGTTTTTAAAAACACCGCTTGTATTAAGTTTAATAGTATTTGCATTAGATATATCACTTCCATTCATTACTTTAATGGATTTAGGTATCTTATCAAAGGATTTTGCAGTAATACCAGCTTGGGGGTTATTGATAGCAGGTATATTCGGAATATATTTATCTGCAGCTATGGTCGTTAACACAGCGTTTGGTAGAGAAGTATATCCTATGCCTGGCCCTATTATAAAGGATAAGAAACAAGCAGAAATGGCTAAAAATTCTGTAGCGTAATAACAGATTCACATAAAAATAAATAATTTAAATATAAAATACAGCAGGTGTATACCTGCTGTATTTTATATTTAAATTATTTATGAGTTATCTAGTCTAAAGATAAGCTTGTACCACATATAAAAAAGTATATTAGTGGAAACGGTATTAATGATATAATAAGTCACATAAGCAAATAAAGGCAGGGGTGAAATATGGTATATATAACATTAGATGACATATATAGTAATGCTTCAAAGGAAGTTACTATAAGCAAAGGCAGAAAGTACTGTAGTGAAGGAAGAGTCAAAATAAAAGATTTTGGTGAAAAAGCTAATATAGTCAAGGCTATTGTTTCAGGTAATTATGACTATGATGTAGAAATTGAGTTTGATAAAAATGGTAAGTTTGACTTTGCAGCCTGTGAGTGCCCTGCTTATAACGATAAAAGTGGTAATTGTAAACATATAGTAGCTACAATGTTTAAGATTTTTGAAATGGGGAGATCCCAAAAAGCTGAAAAATTAAAAGAAGAGCATATTGCTAAGAATATATTAGAATTTTTCACATACAAAAAAAGTGAAGATAAGGTATTGGTTAATGTTGAATATGATTATGAATATAATTACGGAAGTAATGGATTTTTAAGGGAAACCTATTTAAATTTAAAAGTAGGAGAACATAAATTATATACAGTTAAAAATACAAAAAAGTTTATAGAAAGTATTATAAATAATGAACAGCTATATTTTGGGAAAGATTTTACTTTTGATCCGAGTACACATTATTTTAGCGATGAAGATAAGAATATTATAGATTTATTACAAGAGGTCTATGATATTGAAAATTCCTTAGATGAAATGTCATTTTCTCTTAGAAATCCAAGCCTTTTCAAAGGGAAAAAGGTATATCTTTCTCAAGCAATAATAAAAAGATTTTTTGATTTAGCAAAAAGAACGAAAGTTAATATTGTAATTAATGAAAATAAATATAATGATATAGAAATAGTAGAAGAAGATATAGATATTAAGTTTATACTAGCTGAAGAAAATAGTGATTTTAAGTTAGAAATAAATACAGAAAATAAAATAATACCTCTTGTAGAAGATGGTGGTTATATTTTTTCAAATAATAAAATTCATAAAATATCATCTACTCAAAGCCAGAATCTAAAACCATTTATTGAATCAATAGGTATTAAAAATAATAATTCCATTAGAATACCTCAAAAACATAAAGAAAAATTTATTTCTTATGTTTATCCAGCAATCAAAAAAATAGGAAAAATAAGTCTTAACAAGGAAGTAGAAGACACTATATATGACCCTGGATTAAAAACAAATATATTTTTAGATAAAATAGATGAGGGAATTGCTGCTAATGTAGAGTTTGTATATGGAGATATAATAATAAATCCTTTCAAAAGGGAATATAAAAACGAAAGAAATGATAATAAAATAATTTTAAGAGATATAGAAAATGAAAATGAAATACTTTCACATTTTGAAATTTCTGAGTTTAAAGTAGGTAGTGAATATATATATTTAGACGATGATGATAATATATTTGATTTTATATACGATAAACTGGATTTATTAAACAATATTTGTAATATATTTTATTCCGATGATTTTAAAACATTAAAAATTAATAAAACATATTCAATTTCAGGAGGGGTTAGATTAAAACCTGATAATAATTTTTTAGAGTTTAAATTTTCAATAGAAGGGATAACTGATGAAGAATTAAAAAATGTATTTAAATCAATTAAGGAAAAGAAAAAATATTATAAGCTAAAGAATGGATCATTTTTTTCTATTGAAAATGATGAATTAAACAAATTACAAAAACTCGCTGATTACTTAGAAATAGATGATATGTCAAAGGAAGAAATTGCAATACCTAAATATAAAGCTTTATATATTGATGAGTATTTAAAAGAGAGTAATATTAAATCTATAAAGAGAGATCTTATGTTTAAGGAATTAGTTCAGAATATAAGAGAACCTGAAGATATTGAATATAATATTCCTGTAGATATAGATAAGATTTTGAGAAACTATCAAAAACTTGGTTTTAAGTGGTTGAAGACTCTTAATAACTATGGATTTGGGGGTATCTTGGCAGATGATATGGGGCTTGGTAAGACAATTCAAGTTTTATCATTCTTACTTTCAGAGAAAAACGAAAAGGGAAGACAGCCATCACTTATAATTACTCCAACATCACTTGTGTATAATTGGTTATCAGAAATTGAAAAGTTTACTCCAGACTTAAAGGCTCTCATTATTTCTGGGAATAAAGAAGAAAGAGAATCTTTAATAAATAATATAAGTGAATATGATATTGTGATTACATCGTATCCACTTATTAGAAGAGATATAAATTTATATAATTATTTTAATTTTAGATTTTGCATATTAGATGAAGCTCAGCATATAAAAAATCCATCATCTAATAACGCAAAGAGTGTTAAGGAAATAAAAGCAGAAAACTATTTTGCCCTTACTGGAACTCCTGTTGAAAATTCTTTAACAGAATTATGGTCAATTTTTGATTTCATAATGCCAGGATTACTTTCTTCTCATAGTAAATTTACTAAAAGATTTGAAAAACCAATAGTTAAAGATAAAGATAAAGAGTCGTTAGATGAATTAAGAAGGTATATAAAACCATTCATTCTTAGAAGATTGAAAAAGGATGTTTTAAATGAACTTCCAGAAAAAATAGAAAGTGAAATAATATCCCAACTTACTGATGAACAAAAGAAAATTTATTTAGCGTATTTAAACAAGATAAAAGGTGAAATCAAAGAAGAAATAAATACTAATGGAATTGAAAAAAGCCATATCAAAATCCTTGCAGGGCTAACTAGGCTAAGACAAATTTGCTGTCATCCATCTATGTTTATTGAAAATTATGAAGGGGAAAGTGGCAAGTTACTGTTATTAGAAGAACTTATAAAAGAGAATATAGATGGTGGGCATAGAATTTTAATATTTTCCCAGTTTACGTCTATGTTAAGTATTATAAAAGATATGTTATTAGAAAATAATATTGATTATAAATATTTGGATGGTTCAACTAATATTAGCGATAGGGGTCGTCTAGTTAAAGAATTTAACGAAGGTGAAGGAGCTGTATTTTTAATTTCTTTAAAGGCAGGGGGAACTGGTCTTAATTTAACAGGAGCTGATACTGTTATACATTTTGATCCTTGGTGGAATCCTGCTGTAGAAGAACAAGCTTCTGATAGGGCATATAGAATAGGACAAAAAAATACTGTTCATGTAATGAAATTAATAACCAAAGATACGATAGAAGAAAAGATTTATGCATTACAACAAAGAAAAAAGAAATTAATAGACTCTATAATTAAGCCAGGAGAAACTATAATTTCTAAACTAAGTGAAGAAGAAATAAAGTATATTTTTGATTTATAATAAAATTTAAAAAGGTTATATTCTTCAAATTTGAAGAATATAACCTTTTACATTAAGGAAATTATAATTTCCATCATATAAACTTGAGCAACGGATCTGTTCCTTAAGATCGTTGGCGAAATGAGCGCTGCGATTTTTAGTAATTTCTTTTTAACATTGTATTTATAATATCTAGAAGTATTTCTTTTGCTTCGCAATCTGGAAGCTTATTTAATTGGTTAAAAGCCTTTTGAGTATATAAGTTAGCTAAATTTCTAGATTTTTCTATTCCACCATGTTCCTTTGTAAGATCTAATATCCTGTGTATATCATTATCAGTAATATCATCTTTATATATCAAGTTTCTTAATTCTCCGCTTATATCTTTTTGAAGAGCATAAATTAAAGGAAGAGTATAAACACCTTCTTTTAAGTCACCTTTGATACTTTTTCCTAAAAGTTTTTCATCGCCAGTATAGTCTAGAATATCATCTATAATTTGAAATGCCATACCTACATTGTAGCCTATTTTACCTAGAGCTTTAGTTTGCTTTTCCGAACAGTTACTTTCACTAGCTCCTATATATAGACTCAATGCAAATAAAGCTGCTGTTTTACCAGAGATAACCTTTAGGTATCTTTTAATTGATATGCTTTGAGAACGTCTTAGATAGTATTGTCTAAGTTCACCAACACATATATGTGTAATAGCATTAGATATATTTTTCATATTTTCTGCTGTATATTCATTAGAGAGCATAGAAAAACACTTGCAAAATAAAAAGTCTCCCATAAATACTGCATAGTCCTTACCATACTTAGACTGAATAGTTTCATTTCCTCTTCTTAAAGGAGAGTCATCTACAATATCATCGTGAACTAATGTAGCCATATGAAGAAGTTCAATTACGGCAGCTAGTGGATATAGTTTATCCTTATCATACTGACCGAATCTTCCGCCTAATAAAAGAAAAGCAGGGCGAAGAAGCTTTCCTCCAGACTCAATTAGCTCTACAAGGGGCTTTTCAATATACTTTTCACTAGACCTCACATTTTCTTTCATTATTTTTTTTACATCTTCTAATTCTGTTTTGATTATTGGATACTTAGTCCAAAAGTTATTCATGAAATCACCCTTACTGTATGATTTTTAAAACAAAAGCCCTTTCGAAACAAAATAGCTTCGAAAGGACATATATTTCTAATCTACATATAAATATGTTTTCCTAGCAAAACCTGTTTTACTCCACCATTTTTTTATAAAAGGTAGAACATAATAGTCAAGTCCAAGTACACTTCCTGACCAACCTATTAAGGCAACAGCACTAAACATAAACCATAACATTTCAGTTGGAGCCATACCTGAAGACCAGATCATTATACCCATTAATATTGATACAATTGCAGCTAAAGGAGTAAATAATCCAGCTATTAATAAAAGACCTACTACTATTTCAGCACAAACCATACCAGTTTGGAAAACTTGAGCTAATCCAGTAAATCCTCCATCTGGTGTATAGAAGAACATATCCATAGACCATTTTACCATATTTGCTATAAAATCTGGAACTGGTAATGCTTGGACTGCAGCTACTGCAGTTTCTGCTGTAGATTCTGCTGCTGCAGATGCACCTGAAGTAGCTGCTGCAGGTGAAGCTGGTATTAAGAATATATTACTTGGATCTTCTAATATCTTTGGAAGTTTAGCTAACCCTTCTGTAAGCCACTTATATCCAACGAAAAGTCTAAGTGGAACAAGCCAGAAAACAGGAGCAGCTTTTGAGAAAAGACCGCCAACGCAACTTCTATTATCTTTAACATGGAAAAACTCAAGCATAATATAAGACCAACATTTATTAAATCCAGCTACTTGGAAGAAATAAACTAAGTTGATAAAGTGCTTAACAAACATAGCTAAGAATCCAGATAATTCGAAGAACTTACCAGGAGTTCCAAGATGAGCTACTCCGTATTTTCCACCTACACATACCATAGCTCCATGGAATGCGGGCTTATAAGATTTCTTTTGTCCGCCAGTAATGTCTGTAGCAAGGTTATGTGCAATTAATCCAGATGAATGTTCAGCATTTTCTACCATCTGAGGTACAGGTCTTTCTTCTCCCTCTGGAATATAGAATATATTATCTCCAACAACATATACATTTTCATAATCTAATGATTGCAATTTATCATTTGTAACAATTCTTTTTCTTCCTTCTTGTTTTAACTCAGTATTTCCAACTGTATCAGATCCTTCTACACCTGCTGCCCAAATTACTGTATGAGTAGGTATATTACGGCCACCCTTTAATATGGCATAATCTTTTCCTATTTCTGAAGTAGGAGAGCTTGTTATTATTTCAACACCTAATTTTTCTAACCTTTTAACTGTTTTGTTAATAAGATTGTCTGGGAAAATAGGTAAAATTTTAGGCGCTCCATCCACTGCATAAAGTTTTACTTCATTTTTATCAATGTGGAAATCTGCACATAAGCGATCCTTGTATTCGCCTAATTCTCCAACCATTTCTATTCCTGTAAAACCAGATCCAACTACTACAAATGTAAGTAGAGCTTTTCTTTTTTCTGCATCTGGCTCAACCATTGCTTTTCTAAACATATTAAGAATATGTTCTTTTAAATTAACTGCATCTTCATAAGACCATAATGGGAAACTATTTTCTTCAGCACCAGGAACTCCCCAGTAAGTAGGTTTTGAACCTGTTCCAATTACAAGATGATCATATTTATAAGAATTTTTCGCAGATTTTAAAACTTGATTCTTAAAGTCCATGTTAGTTATTTCATCTAATACAACGTTTACCTTTCTTCCAGCAAACACCTTTTTTAAGTCAATTCTAATAGAATCTTCTGATACTCTTCCCGCAGAAACCTCGTGAAGTTCTGTTAACATTGTATGATAAGAATTCTTATCAATAAGTGTAATTTCAACAGAGCTATCATTTTTGAATTTTTTAGCAAGCTTTTTAGCAGTTAAAATACCACCATATCCAGCTCCTAAGACAACAATTCTTTTCTTGTTATCCATTTATAAATCCCCCTTTCAATTAATAAGTAATAACTTAAAATTCAACGAATTTTTACTTATTTTTCATAAATACTTCATATTTCTACTTATAACATTTACTATTATATCATCAGAATCTAGATATATCAACACATTATAGGTTATACATTGACTAAATAAAAATTTATCAATGTATAAAATATATTAATATCTAAAAAGTGACATTTTTTCCGGGAAAAAATTATCAAAATGAAAATTTACTTAATAAAAAGTATTCACAATATGGTGTTTATATATGGTATATTGTTAAAAAAATATTATTATATTTCATTAGTTTAGTTATTTTAAACAAAATTTAGTAAATAATGCAAGTTTATGACAAGATATTTTTAATTGTTTTATTTGTAAAGTATGTTTAGAAATGTTATTTTAACTCGAAAAAAACGTTTTTTGTTTGTATATTGACGACTAAAATTACCTATGATATATTAATATATAGTAAAATTGGTAAAGAAATATTACTGTTTTTCAATAGTTTAACTATTTTGAAAATTGAATTAAAGGGAGGAAATTTTTATGAAAATGAAAAAATTATTATCTTTAGGAGCTGCATTTATGGTAGCTGGATCTTTAATGGTAGGATGTACTAGCACTAAGGAAGAGCCAAAGGAAGAAGCAACAGAAACAACTACTACAGAGCAAACAACAGAAGAGACTACAGAAGCTACAGAAGCTACATATAAAGCAGAAAGCGAAGCTGATGAGCGTGGATATAAAGGTGTAGTAGAAATAACTTATAAAGATGGAAAAATATCAGAAGTAGTATACAATGAAATAGGTAAAGATGGAAAGACTAAAAAAGAAGATGAAGCATACAATACTGAAATGGAAAAGGTATCTAAAATAAGTGCAAAAGATGCACAAATACAATTAGAAAAAGCTTTAGTAGAAACTCAAGATATTGAAAAAGTAGATACAGTTTCTGGTGCTACAGGTACTTCAGAATTATTCAAAACACTTGCTAAAGAAGCTATAGCACAAAAAAAATAAGTTAATATAAAAAGTAAATTTACATGGCTTTAGAGATCTTTCTCTAAAGCCATTATTACTTATATAAAGTAACAATAGATATATGGTATAATAATTCTGGTTATTTTATTTATAAAAATATCTTAGAAAAGTGAGGCAGAATTATGCAAAAGATTAGAAGACAATTGAGCATTTTGCTTGTTTTTATGTTAGTAATTTTGGGAATTTCTGGTTGTGCTAAAAAAGAAGAAGCATCAGGGCCATCAGAGCCTATTGCAAAAACAGATTATTTACTTGGGACTGTAGTTACTATTACAATTTATGACCCAGTTTCTGAAGAAGTATTAGATAAAGCATTTGATAGAATAAAAGAAATTGAAAATAAAATGAGTCTTAATATAGAAAATAGTGAAGTAAATAAGATTAATGAAAAAGCAGGAGAGGACTATGTTAAGGTTTCAGATGAAACTTTTAATGTTATAGAAAGAGGAAAGTATTACTCAAAGATTTCAGATGAAAATTTTGATATTACAGTTGGGCCTTTAGTTCAATTATGGGGTATTGGAAGTGACGATGCTAAACTTCCGTCTAAAGAAGAAATTGAATCAGCAAAATCTTTAATAAATCATGATAATATTTTATTAAATAAATCAGAAAAAAAGATAATGTTAAAAGAAAAGGGTATGAAAATTGATCTTGGAGGAATAGCGAAAGGTTATAGCGCAGATTCTGTTGCTGAAGTTCTAAAAGAAAACAATGTAGAACATGCTATTATAAACTTAGGTGGTAATATACTTACTATGGGAAGTAAGCCAACTGGAGAACAATGGAAAATAGGTATTCAAAATCCAGACGTTGAAAGAGGAGAATATATAGGCATCGTGGGAGTAGAAGATAAGACTGTTGTAACTTCTGGTATATATGAAAGGTTTTTTGAGCAAGATGGCAAAAAATATCATCACATTTTAAGTCCTTTTACAGGTTATCCTATTGAAAATTCTATATCAGGGGTTTCTATTATTACAACAAAATCTATAGATGCTGACGGTTTATCTACTTCTTTATTTGCACTTGGAGTTGAAGAAGGCTTAAAAAAGGCAGAGCAACTTGAAGATGTAGAAGTTGTTTTTGTTACTAAGGATGATAAAGTATATATAACTTCTGGACTAAAAGATAATTTTGTGTTAACAGATAATAACTTTACATTAGCAAATTAAAACTGAATTTTGCATATAATATTATTAATAAAAGCTTGGAGAAAATTTTCTTCAAGCTTTTATTTTAAGTAAGTATATATTAAGGGGTAAATATAACTATGAAAAAATTGTGGTGGAAAGAATGTGTTGTTTATGAAATATATCCAAGGAGCTTTATGGATTCAAATGGAGATGGAATTGGCGATTTAAAGGGGATTCTATCTAAGTTAGATTATTTAAAAGAATTAGGAATAGATGTTATATGGATTTGTCCAATATACAAATCTCCAAATGATGATAATGGATATGACATTAGCGATTACCAAGATATTATGAATGAATTTGGTACAATGGATGACTTTGATAATCTTCTAACAGAGATTCACAATCATAACATGAAGCTAATAATAGACCTAGTTATAAATCACACAAGTGATGACCATCCATGGTTCGTTGAATCTAGTTCCTCAAGAGATAATTCAAAAAGAGATTGGTATATATGGCGTGATGGAAAAGGTGGAGAAGAACCTAATAATTGGGAGAGTATTTTTGGAGGTTCAGCTTGGGAATATGACGAGAAAACGAATCAATATTTCTTACATTTATTTTCAAAGAAACAACCAGATTTAAACTGGGAAAATGGGGATATGCGTCATGCTATATACGAAATGATTAATTGGTGGCTAGACAAGGGTGTTGATGGATTTCGTGTTGATGCTATAAGTCATATAAATAAGGAAAAAGATTTAAAAGATATGCCAAATCCACAAGGATTAAAATATGTGCCTTCATTTGATAAGCATATGAATGTAAAAGGAATTCATAAGTACCTTAAAGATATAAAAGAAAATACCTTTTCTAAGTATGACATAATGACTGTCGGAGAAGCAAATGGAGTCAAAATAGAAGATATAGATCTTTGGGTTGGAGAAAAACAAGGCAAATTTAACATGGTATTTCAATTTGAGCATCTAAATTTATGGGATAAAAAAAGTGATAAAGAGCTAGAGCTTGTAGAGTTGAAAAAAATACTAACAAAATGGCAAAAAGGATTAGAAGATAAAGGTTGGAATGCATTATATATTGAAAATCATGATATTACACGTGCAGTATCTACTTTGGGGGATGATAAGAAATATTGGCGTGAAAGTGCAACATCTCTAGCTGTCATGTACTTTTTAATGCAAGGAACACCATTTATATATCAAGGGCAAGAACTGGGTATGACTAATGTTAAATTCAAAACTATTGAAGAGTATAACGATGTAAGAACTAGAAATATGTATGAAATCAAAAAAGAAAAAGGAATTTCAAATGAAGATATAATGAAAGAGGTATGGGAAACTTCTAGAGATAATTCTCGTACTCCTATGCAGTGGGATGAATCACAAAATTCAGGATTTACAACTGGTAAGCCGTGGATAGGAGTGAACCCGAACTATAAAAAAATAAATGTCTTAAATCAAAAAAAGGATTCAAATTCTATACTTAATTTTTATAAAAAGATGATTTCTATTAAAAAAGAAAATAATGTATTTACTTACGGAGTATACAATTTAATTCTAGAAGATGATAAACAAATTTATGCGTATATTCGTACACTAAATTACGAAAAAGTTATTATTATATGTAATTTAACAGATAAGGAAGCTAATTATAAATACGACGATATAGAATTATCATATGATAAGTTAATGTTATCAAACTATAATGTTGGGTTACATGATAACATAACTAATTTTGTGTTAAAACCATATGAAGCTAGAGTTTATAAATTTATATAAAAAGCTTATAGGCATAGCCTATAAGCTTTACTTTTTATCTTTGAAATTTATTTATATCTGCAAGAAAAGTATATATGAGTTAATGAGATTTAAAATAGGTTATTCGCTAGGGAACGATCTATTTGTTAGTATTATATTATTCTTTTTCGGAGTTTAATACACTATGGTTCCTACCATAAACTAGATAAATTACAAATCCTATAGCTATCCAAATAAGGAATGCTATTTTAGTAAATGCAGGTAATTGAGTCATTAAGAATAAACAAAATGCTACGCCAAGTAATGGTACTAATGGAACTAATGGAACTTTAAATGGTCTTTCAAGTTCTGGTCTTCTTTTTCTAAGAATTATAACAGAAATACAAACTATAACAAAAGCTGCAAGTGTTCCCATATTTACCAATTCAGCGACTTTGCCTATAGGGAAGAAACCAGCTACTAAAGAACAAGCTATCATGACTAATATTGTGCTTTTTACTGGAGTACCAGTTTTTGCACTAACATCACTAAATACTTTAGGTAATAATCCATCTCTTGATAAAGAGAAGAATAAACGAGTTGAGCCATAAGTCATAACTAATAATACTGAAGTTATACCTGCAACAGCACCTACAGAAACTAATGCAGAACCCCAATTTATACCTACTGAAGCAAGAGCATAAGCAACTGGAGCGGCATTATCTCTAAAGTCTAGATAAGGAACCATACCAGTTAATATAGCTGAAACGGCTATATATAAAACTGTACATATTAATAATGAACCAACTATACCTTTTGGAAGATCTTTTTGCGGATTTTTAACTTCTTCAGCTGCTGTAGCAACAGCATCAAATCCTATAAATGCAAAGAATACTATGGCAGCACCTGAAAATACACCGCCCCAGCCATACGGCATAAATGGAGTCCAGTTGTCAGGTTTAACGTGAGATACACCAAGAGCTATAAAAAGAAGAACAACTATTATCTTTACTGCAACTAGTATATTATTTAGTTTAGCGCTCTCCTTAGCACCAGCTAGAAGAAGGCATGATATTAAAATGATTATTAACATAGCAGGTAAATTAACTATACCCCCGCTTCCTGGAGCGGAAGCAAATGCTGCAGGTATATTAATACCTACTGCAGAAAGAAGATTAACTATATACCCTGACCATCCTATTGCAACTGCTGAAACAGCTATACAGTATTCAAGTATTAAGTCCCAACCTATCAACCATGCCCATATTTCTCCTAAACCAACATAACCAAATGTGTATGCACTTCCTGAAATAGGAATCATAGCTGAAAGTTCAGCATAACATAGAGCTGCAAATGTACATGCAAGACCTGAAAGTATGAACGAAAGAACAAGTGCTGGACCAGCATAGTCTGCAGCTGCAACTCCTGTAAGTACAAATATACCTGTACCTATGATAGCACCAACGCCAAGCATTGTAAGTTCAAGAGCTCCTAGAGTCTTTTTGAGACCTCTTTCGCCATTACGTTGAGCTAGAAGACGTTCGACAGGCATTTTTCTGAAAAAACTACTTTGCATTAAAACTCCTCCTTAAATTTTATTTATACAAAGTATATTTGCTGATTCATTAAAATAGAATGATTTATTGTTAATTATTTGTTAAAGATTTCGAATATTCAATCTTATGAATGATTAATAATAAGGATTTTAAATATTTAAATACTTATGTTAAATTATTGATATAGTAAAAAGAAGAAAGTATAATAATAACAAAAATTCATATATAGAAAGGTCAATTAATTTTATGAATTCTAAATTTAGAATATGGACACAAGAAGATATAAGATTAGAAATGTTAAAATTCTCTAAGATAGCAAACCTAAACTACAAAAATTGGAATATAGATATTATTCCTATTAGAATAAGCAAAAAAATGACTAGAGGTTTAGGTCTGTTTAAATTTTCTAAAAAACTTATAGACAATAAGATAGTATTTACTCCAGTGGAATTTGTATTTTCAGATAGATTGTTAAATGGTACATGCAAAGAGGATACTGTGAGAAATATTATAGGTCACGAATTTGCGCATTTTTATTGTACTATTATAGACCAAAAAAACAATGGTCATAACGATAGATTTAAAAGGGTGTGTTCTAACCTTGGCATATCCTCCAAGTTTTGGGGTGCATGTTCTGTTATAGATGAGTTAAGTAATTACGATAAAAAGGAGTATCATATACTTTGTAGGAACTGTGATAAATTAGTAGCAGTCGCACAAAGAAAAAGCAGAGTAGATAATTTGATTAAAAATAGTATAAGTGCTTGCTGTAAGTCAAAGTTAAAGTATAAAGATGGATATATAAGTACTAGATCAAAGTAATAAATTTCACAATGATATTATAAAAATATGTATGTATATCTATAAAATGTACAAACTTGTAATATATAAATCTTGTATGTTTGAGGGTGAAAATATGGATAAGACAGGATTAATATTACAAGGTGGAGGCATGAGAGGTATATACACATCTGGAGTAATAGATTATTTTATAGAAAAAGATTTATATTTTCCTTATGTAATAGGAGTGTCAGCAGGAGCCTGTAATGGAAGTGCATATATAGCTAGACAAAAGGAATATGGTAAAAACTCTATATTAAGCTTTGTAGACAGGCCTAATTTTTTAAGCTTCAGAAATTTAATTAAAACTAAAAATATATTTGATATGGATTTTATATTTGATGAAATGCCAAGAAAGCATAATGTGTTAGATGTAGATACGCTTATGAATGCTAATGAGAGGTTTATAGCAGTTGCTACAGATTGCTATACAGGGAAGCCTATATATTTAGAAAAACATAATTGTAGTGATATACAAAAAGTTCTTAGAGCATCTAGCAGCGTCCCTGTAGTATCTAACAAAGTAATAGTAAATGATATGCATTTACTCGATGGAGGAGTATCAGATCCAATACCAGTAAGAAAATCTATAGGAGATGGAAATGAAAAAAATATAGTAGTTATGACTGAGAATCTAAAATATATGAAAAAGGCGAAAGTAGATCGTATATTAAAATGGGTTGCTTCAAATATGTATAATGATCATAAAGAAATGCTTGATATATTGCTTAATTATCATGATTTTTACAACAAAATAATAGATGAAGTAAAGGATTTTAAAGATCAAGGAAAAGCATTTATAATAGAGCCATCTAAAGATATTAAAATAGATATGTTTGGGAAAAATAAAAATACGTTGAGAGCGTTATATGAAATAGGTTATGAAGATGCAAAAAGTAATTACGAAGATATGATAAGCTACATATATAAAAATTAGTGTATACTAGCCTGAATAATTTTAAAAAATTTAGGAGACTATATATACAAATGAATGTATAGATTATAAATCATTATATAAAAACTACATGTAGTATTAATCTATTTTACATTCATTTAAAATAGATTAAGTCCTCTAACTAAAATTAGAGGACTTTTGATTTTTTTGGGTAAATAAAATAATACAAATAAAAAATATATTGGAGATGGGATATATGAAAGTTTTATTTACCTATGATTATGGAAAAGAAAAAATGAATAAGATAAGGGATCTTGGTTATGAAGTTATATATCAAGATGAAAGAAGTATAAGTAATAACTTAGAAAATCAGGATATAGAGGTATTAGCTTGCTACAATCCGTTTAATACTTTAGATATAAATGAAATGAAAAATCTAAAGCTTATACAATTGTCTAGTATAGGAATTGATCAGGTGCCTATTAAATATGTGCAAGATAATGATATTATACTTTGTAACAACAAAGGTGGTTACAGTATACCTATAGGTGAATGGATAGTAATGAATATACTACAGATATATAAAAATAGCATAAACCTTTACAATAACCAAAAAAATAAAAAGTGGAAAGTAGATACATCTATATTAGAGATATATGGAAAGAACATAGGATTTATTGGAACAGGGACATTAGCTTCTGAAGCTGCTAAAAGACTCCAAGGATTTGAAACAAAAATATATGGAGTTAATACAAATGGAAGAGATACAAAATACTTTGATAAATGTTTTCCAATGGAAAAATTAGATGATATATTAAAGATTTGTGATGTAATTGTAATAACAATTCCATCTACGGAGTCTACTAAATATTTAATAAATGACGAAAAATTAAAACTTATGAAAAATGGATCTGCTTTAATAAATGTAGCAAGAGGTAATATATTGAATGAAATGGATCTTATAAACAATATAAGTAAGTTTAGAGGAGTTGCACTTGATGTGTTTGAGGAAGAACCTTTATCTGAAAATAGTCCTTTATGGGATTTAGATAACGTTATAATAACACCACATAATTCATGGATATCTGAATCTAGAAATGAAAGAAGATTTAACCTAATATATGAAAATTTAAGAAGATATATAAATAATGAAGCTTTAATAAATACTATAAATTTTAAAAAAGGATATTAATAAAGAGGTGCAAAATGCACCTCTTTATTATATTCAATGTAAATAAAATTATAAAAACTGCAAAATATAGACAAAGGCCCTTAATATGACTTAAAATTAAGTGTGAATAAATGGAAGATAGTATATAAGAGGTGATGATATGGATATAAAAAAAAGAATAGATGAATTAATAAATTTAATAAATTATCATAATCACAAGTATTATACAGAAGATAGTCCTGAAATATCAGACTATGAATATGATAAATTTATAAAAGAACTTATTAAATTAGAAGAAGAAAATCCCCAATATAAAAGTGTGGATTCTCCTTCACAAAGAGTTGGAGGCAAACCCCTTAGCAAATTTGATCAAGTAGTACATAAGATACCAATGCTTAGTTTATCAAATGCATACTCAGAAAATGATTTAAGAGAGTTTGATAGAAAAGTAAGAGAAATATCTAACGTTAATATAGAGTATGTAGTTGAATTTAAAATAGACGGATTGTCTGTAGGTCTTACATATGAAGATGGTAAGTTTGTACAAGGTGCGACTAGAGGGGATGGAGTTTTAGGAGAAGATGTGACTCAAAACCTAAAAACAATAAGAACTATACCATTAAAACTAAGTGAAAAAGATACACTAGGTGTTAGAGGTGAAGTTTATATACCTAGAAAAGAATTTGAAAAATTAAATGAAAAACAAGAAGAGCAGGGGCTATCTTTATTTGCAAATCCTAGAAATGCAGCAGCAGGATCTCTTAGACAGTTAGATTCTAAGATAACAGCACAAAGGCCTTTAAATATATTTATTTTTAATTTAGAGCATATAGAAAATAAAGAATTTAAAACTCATAGTGAAAGTTTAGAATATCTTACAAATTTAGGATTTACAGTAAGTCCAAATTATGAAGTTTGCAAATCTATTAATGAAGTTATAGACTATATAAAATATTGGTCAGAGAATAGACAAAACTTAGATTTTGATATAGATGGAATGGTTATAAAAGTAAACAATCTATATCAACGAGAAGAAATGGGATATACAGCAAAAAGTCCAAGATGGGCAATAGCTTATAAATTCCCAGCTGAGAGAAAAGAAACTAAGGTAAGAGATATAATAGTGGAAGTTGGGAGAACTGGAACTATAACACCTACAGCTATCCTCGATCCAGTAAGGCTTGCCGGTTCTACAGTAAGTAGGGCAACACTTCACAACGAAGATTATGTAAGAGAAAAGGATATAAAGATAGGAGATACTGTCATAGTTCAAAAAGCTGGAGATATAATACCTCAAGTTGTTGAAGTTGTATTTGAGAAACGTACAGGAGAGGAAAGTAAATTTAAAATGCCTGAAGTTTGTCCTGTATGCGGTGAACCTACTATGAGGGTAGAAGGAGAAGCAGCCCTCAAATGCATAAACATATTATGTCCTGCACAAATAAGAAGAGGTATAATTCATTTTGTTTCTAGAGATGCAATGAATATAGAAGGATTAGGTGAATCTATAGTTACTTTATTGTTAAATCAAAATATTATAAAAGATGTAGCAGATTTATATTACATTAAAAAGGATCAACTTATAGATCTTGAAAGAATGGGAGAAAAGTCTGCTCAGAATCTTATAAGTTCAATAGAAAAGTCTAAACAAAATGATCTTTCAAGACTTATAAATGGACTAGGGATTAAATTCATAGGATCAAAAGGAGCTAAGATACTAGCTAATAGTTTTAAAGATATAGATAATATATCGAAGGTTACTGTAGATGATTTAATTCATTTAGATGAATTTGGAAAAACCATGGCAGAGAGTGTAGTTGAATTCTTTAAGGAAGAAAAAAACTTAAATATAATACAAAAGCTTAAAGATGTAGGGGTAAATACCAAAAGCTTAAAAGTAGAAGATGATGATTTAATAAAAGTATTTGAAGGTATGAAAATAGTAATTACAGGAACACTCCCTACTCTTAAGAGAAATGATGCAAAAGATATAATTGAAAAGTTAGGGGCAAAGGCAACTTCAAGTGTGAGTAAATCAACAACATTTGTACTTGCAGGAGAAGATGCTGGTTCAAAACTGGAAAAAGCAAATGACTTAGGTATAAAATTAGTAGATGAAGAACAATTTATTGAACTTACTAAAATGAATTCTAAAAGTGAAATAGAAGAGGCATTGTCTAAAATGTAGTATGTACAATTTACTATTTATTACAAAAATTGTATAATCTTATTTATAATGTTTAATATTAAAGTTATGAATTAAATTGAAAGGAGTGAAATTATGATAGATAAAGAAACTATAAAGCATATAGCTTATCTTTCTAGATTAGAAGTTAAAGAAGATGAAATGGATACAATATCCAGAAAGATAGGAGATATATTAAGTTATGTAGACAAGTTACAAAGTGTAAATACTGAGAATATAGGTATAACATATAATACAATAAACCTAACTAATTCATTAAGAGATGATGAAATTAAAGATTCTCTAGACAGAGAAAAAGTTCTTCAAAATGCACCGGAAAAAGAAATGGGATGTTTTAAGGTTCCTAAGGTTTTAGAATAAGATTTTGAAAGGAGTGAAAATATGAACTTATATGATTTAACACTTAAAGAGATAAGTAATAAGTTATCTAAAAAAGAAATAACTTCAGTAGAGCTTACTAATGAGATATTAACTAGAATAAATGAGGTAGAGCCAAAAGTAGATTCTTTTTTAACTATAACATCAGAATTAGCACTAAAGCAGGCTAAAGCTATAGATGAAAAAAGAGCTAACGGAGAAAAACTATCTCCATTAGCAGGAGTTCCAATGGCTATTAAGGATAATATATGTACAGATGGATTTAAAACAACTTGTGCATCTAAAATGTTAGAAAACTTTGTGCCTCCATACAATGCAACTGTAGTGGATAAGTTATTTAATAACGGAGCTATTATGGTTGGAAAAACAAATATGGATGAATTTGCTATGGGTTCATCTACTGAATCATCTGCATTTAAGAAAACTAAGAATCCATGGGATATTGAGAGAATTCCAGGAGGGTCTTCAGGAGGATCTGCAGCAGCTGTAGCAGCAGGTCAAGCTTATTATTCATTAGGTTCAGATACAGGTGGATCTGTTAAGCAACCTGCAGCAATGTGTGGATTAGTAGGGCTTAGACCTACATACGGCAGAATATCTAGATATGGGCTTATAGCTTTTGGTTCATCACTAGATCAGGTAGGGATATTTAGTAAAAGTGCTATTGACTGTGCGTTAGTTTTAAATGAAATAGCTGGGAAAGATGAAATGGATGGAACAAGTGCTCACGTAGAAGTTAATAATTATGCTAAGAATTTAAATAAAAGTATAAAGAATTTAAGAATAGGTATCCCAAAGGAATACTTTGGAGAAGGTATAGATTCTGATGTTAAAAATGCAGTATTAAATGGAGTAGAAGTTTTAAAGTCTTTAGGTGCTAAGATTAAGGAAGTATCATTACCTCATACTGAATATGCAATAGCAACTTATTATGTTGTTGCACCTAGTGAAGCAAGTTCAAACTTATCTAGATTTGATAGTATAAGATATGGATATAGATCATCAGAGTATGATTCTTTAGAGGAGTTATACATAAAAAGTAGAAGTGAAGGATTTGGGGAAGAAGTTAAGAGAAGGATAATGTTAGGTACATATGCATTAAGTGCTGGTTATTATGATGCTTATTATAAAAAATCACTACAAGTAAGAACTTTAATAAAACACGATTTTGTTAAGGCATTTAATGAAGTTGATATTATAATAGCTCCAACTGCTCCTAATGTAGCGTTCAAACTAGGAGAAAAAACGGATGATCCAATGGCTATGTACATGGAAGATGCTTGTACTATACCTTCTTGTCTTGCAGGACTTCCAGGATTATCTATACCTTGTGGATTTAAAAATGGACTGCCAATAGGTATGCAGTTAATAGGAAATTATTTTGATGAAAATACATTATTAAATGTAGCTCATATATTTGAATCTGCTACAGATTTTAGTAAGAAAAGGGCTAGTTTATAGTTGGAGGTGAAGATATGAATAATAAAACTCTTATAGGTCTTGAAATACATGCAGAATTACTTACTAATACAAAGATATTTTGCGGATGTAAAAATGAATTTGGAGCTGATGTAAATACACATTGCTGTCCAATATGTTTAGGTCTTCCAGGATCTTTACCTGTACTAAATGAAAAGGTATTAGAGTACGGAATAAAAGCAGGACTAGCATTTAATTGTGAAATAGCTAAACATACAAAGATGGATAGAAAAAACTATTTTTATCCTGATTTAACTAAGGGATATCAAATATCTCAATACGATATACCATTATGCTCTGATGGTTATATAGAAATAGAAAAAGAAGATGGAAGTTCAAAAAAAATAAGAATAAGAAGAATACATATTGAAGAAGATACAGGTAAATCTCTACACGATACTACTGGAGATACATTACTTGATTTTAATAGAAGCGGAGTTCCGCTAATAGAAATAGTTTCAGAACCAGATATGAATTCTCCCGAAGAAGCATATTTATTCTTAGAAAAATTGAAGGAAACATTGTTATTTACAGAAATATCTGATGTTAAAATGGAACAAGGTTCTCTTAGATGTGATGTAAATATAAATATAGTAAGAGAAGATGGAGTTAAGTCTAATATAGTAGAACTTAAAAATCTGAACTCGTTCAGAGGTGCTCAAAAAGCTGCGGAGTTTGAAGAAATAAGACATAAGGAGCTTCTTGAAAAGGGAGAAAACTCTCTAAGAGAGACTAGAAGATGGGATGATATGAATAATAAAACTATATCTATGAGAAGTAAAGAATCTGTACAAGATTACAGATATTTTCCAGAGCCAGACGTTGTAGATATAGTTATAGACCAAGAATTTATAGATTATGTAAAAGAAAATATGCCAGAATTGCCACAACAAAAGAGAGAACGATTCATAAAAGCATATAACTTACCAAAATACGATGCAAATATATTAGTATCAAACAAAGAAATAGCAGATTATTTTGAAAATGTTGTTGACTTATTTAATGATCCTAAAATGATAAGTAACTGGATAATGACTGAGTTACTAAGAAGAATAAACGATGAAGGAATAACTATAGATGAAATTAAATTCTCTATAGATGACTTTGCAAATCTTCTAAAAACAATATCTGAAGGTAAGATAAATAATAATGCAGGTAAAAAAGTATTTAGGGAAATGTTCGAAACTGGCAAAAAACCAGAGGATATAATAAAAGAACAAGGCTTAGTCCAAATCCAAGATGAAGGAGCTATAAAATCTATAGTTGAAGAGGTTGTTAGAGGTAACATGCAATCTGTAGAAGATTATAGAAATGGCAAAGATAGAGCTATAGGTTTCTTAGTTGGACAGGTTATGAAAGCCAGTAAAGGTAAAGCTAATCCTCAAATGGCTAATAAATTAGTAATAGAATGTATAAATAATATGCAATAATTTTAAGTAAAATAAGACTGTTGATTATATCGACAGTCTTATTTGTATATAAAATGTGTAACTTGGAGGCAATTATGCAAGTAGGTAAATTAACAATAGATCAATTAAAAGAATTAGTATTTTCTAATATTAAAAATGAGAGAAAGGAAGTTATAGTAAATCCTGATGTTGGAGCTGATTGTGCTGTAATAGATTTTGATAACGAAATATGTGTTATGAGTACAGATCCTATAACGGGAACATCTGAAGAAATAGGAAAACTTGCTGTACATATAACTTGTAATGATATAGCTACAACAGGAGTAGAACCATTAGGCATAATGATAACAATAATGGCGCCAGAAGGAACTACAGAACAAGAAATAAGCAAAATTATGAAGGATATATCTAATGAAGCAAGAAAATTAAATGTAGATATAATAGGAGGACATACTGAAATAACTACAGCTGTAAATAGAATAATAATTTCTACAACAGGAATAGGTAAAGCTCCTAAAAATAAATTGAATAATATGGAAAAAGCACAACAGGGGGATTTAATAGTACTGACCAAGGGGGCAGGAATAGAAGGCACAGGGATAATATGTTTTGAAAAAGAAAATGAATTAAAAAATATATATGGAGAAGAATTAATAAAAGAGGGAAAAGCCTTATTAAATAATATAAGTGTAGTTAAAGAAGGGATAATAGCAGGAAAAGTAGGTACGACATTTATGCATGATGTAACTGAAGGCGGTATATTAGGGGCTATATGGGAAATATGCCATCTTAAAAATCTGGGATGTGAGATACACGCAGAAAAGATAAATATACATAATAGTACTGAAATTATATGTAATCACTACGATATAGATCCTTTAAGATTAATATCTAGCGGGTCCATGATTATAGGAGTTAAAAAGGAAAAACTAAGTATACTAGAAGAGTCATTTAGAAAAGAGAAAATTGAATACTCTGTAATAGGTGAGTTAACTAATGGTAATTCAAAAGTATTAATTAATAAATTTGGAACACATGAAATAGAGCCTCCTGAAAGTGATGAACTTTACAAAGTTATATAGTTAGTATAATATTACATATGGTATCATTTGGAATATATTTATATGAGAGGATTGATTGCATGACTAGAGTTGATGGAAGAAAAAGTAATCAAATAAGAGATATAAAAATAACTAGAAATTATACAAAATATGCAGAAGGTTCTGTTTTAATAGAAATGGGAGAAACTAAAGTTATATGTACAGCATCAATAGAAGAGAAGGTACCTCCATTTCTTAGAAATAGTGGAACAGGGTGGATAAGTGCGGAATATTCCATGCTTCCAAGGTCTACTCATCAAAGGAAGATAAGAGAGGCAGCTAGAGGAAAAATAGATGGAAGAACTCAAGAGATACAAAGACTTATAGGAAGAGCTATGAGATCTGTTATAGAGTTAAATAAATTAGGAGAAAGAACTATATGGGTAGACTGTGATGTTATACAAGCTGATGGAGGTACAAGAACGGCTTCTATAACAGGAGCATTTGTAGCCGTAGTAGATGCATTACATAAACTGTATGAATCAAAGAACATATCAATGATTCCTATAAGAAGTTTTGTATCGGCTATAAGTGTTGGTATAGTTAATGGAGAATATTTGTTAGATTTATGTTATGAGGAAGATTCAAAAGCTCAGGTAGATATGAATGTTATAATGACAGACAAAGGAGAATTCGTTGAACTTCAAGGAACTGGAGAAGAATTTCCTTTTACAAGAAATGATTTGAATAAATTATTAGAACTAGGTGAGCTAGGAAACAAAGAATTATTAAATTCCCAAAGAAAAGCATTAGGAGAAGTAGCGGATTTAATATTAGGACCTATTTCTACAAATCAAGTTGTTATAGCTACATCTAATAAACATAAGCTAGATGAAATATCAGATATACTTAAGGACTTTAAATATGAAATCCATTCCATGAAAGATGTAAATTTAGAAGGAATGGAAATAGTAGAAGATGGAAAAACATTTGAAGAAAATGCTCTTAAAAAAGCCAGAGAAGTATCAAAAGTTACAGGAATGATATCAATAGCAGATGATTCTGGGTTAGAAGTAGATTCAATAGGTAAAAAACCAGGGGTTTACTCAGCTAGATTTGCAGGTGAAAATGCAAGTGATGAAGACAATAGAAAAAAGTTATTAAAAATATTAGGAAATAAGCCTATGAGTCAAAGAACAGCTAGATTCGTATCAGCAATAGCAGTTGTAATGCCTAATGGAAATGAGTTTGTAGTTAGAGGAACTTGTGAAGGCAAAATAGGATTTGAAGAAAAGGGAAGTAATGGATTTGGATATGATTCTTTATTTATAGTAGATAAATACAATAAGACTTTTGGAGAATTGCCATCAAGTGTTAAAAATTCTATGAGCCATAGAGCAAATTCTCTCCAAAAAATGAAAGAAGAATTTGTAAAAAGGACTAGATAATAATGAAAATTGCAGTTTTAAGTGATACACATAAAAGTACTGAATATATAGATATGGCTATAGAACATTGTAGAGATTGCGATCTCATAATTCATGCGGGTGACAATTTTTTGGATTCAAAATATATACATAAAATGACTAAAGTTGGTGTAATAGGGGTAAAAGGAAATTGTGATCTTGAAAATGTAGAAGATGAAATTTTACTCGAATTAGAAGGATATAATATATTTGTATGTCATGGTCACAATTATAACGTAAACAATGGCTTAATGGATTTAGAAAATAAGGCTAAACACATAGGAGCAGATATAGTTATATTTGGACATACTCATGTTCCAACAAACCTAACAAAAGACGGTATATTATTTTTGAATCCAGGAAGCACCTCATTGCCAAGAGAAGTAGACTATAGAAGCTTTCTTATATTAATCATAGAAAAGAATAATATAAGTATAGAGGACATAAAATTATAGATTATTACACAGGAGAAGCATTTATGGAATACATATTGGGATACTTGTTTATATTTTTAGCTAAATGTGCGGATATAACATTGGCTACAATAAGAACTCTTTTTGTAGTAAGAGGTAAAAAAACACTTTCATTTTTTATTGGAATAGTAGAAATACTTATATATTTATTTGCAATAAATAAGGTATTAAGCAATATGGATAACTTTGGAAACGTATTATCTTATGCTTTAGGGTTTGCAACTGGTAATGTTTTGGGTATAATGGTTGAATCTAGAATTGCTATAGGTCTTCTAACGGCTCAAATATTTACAAGTAAAGATGTAGAGGATTTTTCAGATTATTTAAGGAAACACGAATTTGGAGTTACTGTTGTAGAAGGAAGAGGAAAAGAAGGCACAAAACATATACTTCAGGTAGTTTTAGACAGAAAAACTCTAAATAAATTTGAAAAATGTATAAATTCTTACGATCCTTTGTGCTTTGTAACCATATCGGATGTAAAAACTGTTAAAGGTGGATATTTCTTAAGAAATAAGATGAGATAGTAGTTACTTGTAAATAAAAAAAGTTATATGTTATAATAAGATAGTTAAATTTTAGAAATGTAAATAAATTTTATTACATAAAAAGAAAACTTAGGAGGAATAAATTAATGAAGGCAGAATTTATAAAAAGAGAAAATAATGATGTTACTTTGAAAATAGCTGTAGACAATGGTCAGTTTGAAGAAGCTGTTAATAAGGCTTATAACAAAGAAAAGGGAAAGTACAATATTCCTGGATTTAGAAAAGGTAAGGCTCCAAGAAAGATAATAGAAGCTCAATACGGTAAGGGAGTATTTTATAATGATGCTATAGATATGGTATTTCCAGAAGTATATCCAGCGGCATTAAAAGAGTTAAATATAGAGCCTGTAGATAGACCTGAGTTAGACATAGAAGAATTAAGCGAAGATAATGGATTAGTTATGGTTGTTAAAGTAGCTGTTAAACCAGAAGTTAAATTGGGTAACTATAAAGGTATAGAAGTATCAAAAGTTGAGTATAATGTAACTGATGAAGATATAAATGCAAAATTAGAAGAAATGATAAATAGAAACTCAAGATTAGTAACTGTTGAAGGAAGACCTGTTCAAGAAGGAGATACAGCTGTTATAGATTTCAAAGGATTTGTTGATGGTGAAGCTTTCGAAGGTGGAGAAGGAAATAACTACAGCTTATCAATAGGTTCAGGAACTTTTATACCTGGATTTGAAGAACAATTAGTAGGTGTTAACGTTGGTGATGAAGTAGACGTAAATGTTACATTCCCAGAAGAATATCATGCACCAAACTTAGCAGGAAAGTTAGCTGTATTTAAAGTAAATGTTAATGATATAAAAGTAAAAGAATTACCAGAATTAAATGATGAATTTGCTAAAGATGTAAGTGAATTTGAAACATTAGAAGAACTAAAGGCAGATGTTAAAAAGAATTTAGAAGAAAACAATTCTAAAAAGGCAGAAGGCGAATTAAGAAACAGAGTTGTTGATAAGGTAGCTGAAACTGTTGAAATAGATGTGCCAGAAGCAATGGTACAAACTCAAATAGATAATATGTTAATGGAACTTGATTATCAATTACAAATGCAAGGGTTAAACTTACAACAATTATTACAAATGAGTGGCAAAACTGTAGAAGAACTAAAAACTGAAAGAAGACCAGAAGCAGAAAAATTAGTTAAGAGCTCTTTAATATTAGAAGCTATAGCTAAAGCTGAAAATATTGAAGTATCAGATGAAGATTTAGAGAAAGAAATAGAAGAAATGGGTAAAATGTATAACATGGAAGTAGAACAATTAAAATCTTCTTTAAGAGATGCAGATATAGAAGATATCAAAGGACAATTAGCTATAAGAAAAACTATAGACTTAATAGTTAATAGTGCTAATATAGCTTAATTATATTACAGTAGCCTAATTAGGCTACTGTAAATTATATACAGAATAAATTTATACAATAAAGAGGGGGTATAATCCATGGCTTTAGTACCTGTAGTTGTAGAACAAACAGGAAGAGGAGAAAGATCATACGATATATATTCTAGATTATTAAAAGATAGAATAATATTTTTAGGTGATGAAGTTAATGATACTACTGCAGGATTAGTAGTAGCACAACTTTTATTCCTAGAAGCAGAAGATCCAGATAAAGATATATACTTATATATAAACTCACCAGGCGGAAGTATAACTGCTGGTATGGCTATATATGATACTATGCAATACATAAAACCTGATGTATCTACTATGTGTATAGGTATGGCTGCATCTATGGGAGCCTTTTTACTAGCTTCAGGAGCAAAAGGGAAGAGATTTGCACTTCCGAATAGTGAAATAATGATACACCAACCACTAGGTGGAACTAAAGGTCAAGCAACAGACATACAGATACATGCAAAGAGAATATTAAAAATGAAAGAAACATTAAATAAAATATTATCAGAGAGAACAGGTCAACCATTAGAAAAAATAGAAATGGATACAGAACGCGACAACTTTATGGGTTCATATGAAGCCAAAGAGTATGGGTTAATAGATGAAGTTATTACTAAAAGGCTTTAGCTAAGAGAGGTGTTAAGAGTGTCAAAAAATGATGATAAGAGACATTTAAAGTGTTCTTTCTGTGGTAAAAATCAAGATCAGGTTAGAAGATTAATTGCAGGTCCAAATGTTTACATATGTGATGAATGTGTTGAATTATGTGATGAAATAATACAAGAAGAAACTGAAGATAACTTTGAAGAAAATAGTGGATCACTTCCAACACCAGCCGAGATAGTGCAAACACTAGATGATTATGTCATAGGACAAGAAAGAGCAAAAAAATCTTTAGCTGTTGCTGTTTATAACCATTACAAAAGGATATATGGAAAAGCTAAAGGTAGTAGCAAAAACAAAGAAGTCGAAATACAAAAGAGCAATATATTACTAATGGGTCCTACAGGATCAGGTAAAACATTACTTGCTCAAACGTTAGCGAGAACATTAAATGTACCATTTGCTATGGCTGATGCTACATCTTTAACTGAAGCGGGATACGTTGGAGAAGATGTTGAAAATATATTACTTAAGCTTGTCCAAGCAGCAGATTTTGATATTGAAAAAGCTGAAAAGGGAATAATATACATAGATGAAATAGATAAAATATCTAGAAAATCTGAAAATCCTTCTATAACAAGAGATGTAAGTGGTGAAGGTGTTCAACAAGCATTATTAAAAATTCTAGAAGGTACAGTTGCTAATGTTCCTCCTCAAGGTGGAAGAAAACATCCTCATCAGGAATTCTTAAAAATAGATACTACTAATATATTATTTATAGTTGGTGGTGCCTTTGATGGTATCGACAAAATTGTAAAGAAAAGAACTGATGAAAAAACATTAGGATTTGGGGCTAAAATAGAAAGCAAAAAAGAAATGGATTTAGGAAAGATATATGCTAAGGTGCAACCTGAAGATCTACTAAAGTTCGGTATAATACCTGAATTTATAGGAAGAATACCTGTTATAGCTACCCTAGATTTATTAGATGAAAAAGCATTGGTTCAAATACTTAAAGAACCTAAAAATGCATTAGTTAAGCAATTCGAGAAGCTATTAGAGATGGATAGTGTAGAATTAGAGTTTGAAGAAGAAGCACTAAAATCTATAGCTAAACAGGCTATACAAAGAAGTACCGGCGCAAGGGGACTTAGAAGTATAGTTGAAAAGGTTATGCTAGAAGTAATGTATGAAGTTCCATCTAGAGAAGACATTAAGAAAGTAATAATAACCAAAGAATCTATCGAAAATGAAAAAGAACCAATACTTATTTTAAAAGATCAAGAAGAAAGTGCTTAATATAAATATAAAAAGGAGCTTTGAAAGCTCCTTTTTTAAATTGTATTTATAAGTATTCCTATTACCCCAAATACAAACACTATGGATATAGAATTTAGTTTTTTTGTATAGAGCAAGATAAATGATATTATAAGGGCTAATATAGAATATAAATCCCATGATATATCACCTAATGCCAAATATCCAGCACCCAGTATGAAGCCCAAAGTTATAGGTCTTAAAATCTTTAGTAGTTTGGTAACATAAGGATTATCCTTAAATTTCACTAATACGTTAGATATAAGAGACAAACCTACAAGAGAAAATATAACAACTCCTAGAGTTGCAACTGCAGAGCCTAATATTCCTCCTATCTTATAACCTACAAATGTAGCGCTATTTATAGCTATAGGACCTGGTGTAGATTGAGATAGTGCTAATAAATCTAAGAATTCATTAGTTGTTATCCAGTTATATTTATGGATAAACTCCTGTTGTATAAATGGAAGCATTGCATATCCGCCTCCAAAGCTAAACATACCTATTTTTAAAAATACCATAAATAAAATTAATATTTTATACATAAGCTTAAAATTCCTCCAGCCAATATTAAATATATTGGACTTAAACCTAATATTCCAACTAATAAAAATGATATTGATAAAAGAGTTATATTAAGTTTAGTTTTTTTCAAGTTTTTAAACATGTTAAAAAAGGTATATAATAAAAGAGATACAACAACAGGACGAACTCCATAAAAAAAGGAATCCAATATTTTTGATTTTTTATTATGAAAATACAAGTAAGATAGTATTAGGACTATTAAAAATGAGGGCAATATTGATCCAAGTAAACATATTATACTTCCTCGAAGCTTATAAAGTTTATAACCTAGGAGCACAGATATATTTACAGCCAAGGCACCTGGATAACTTTGAGCTATAGAAAGGAAATCTAGAAACTCATCTTGAGATATAAGTTCTTGTTTATGTACAAGCTCATCTTCGATAAGTGGAACCATGGCGTATCCTCCGCCAAATGTAAAGGTACCTATTTTTAAAAAAGTTAAAAATAAATTTAGCATAAAAACCACCTACAAACGTGAATTTAAAGTATACAAGTATTAATATTATACCATAATAACAAAGAAGATATGATATATAATGCGATACAGAAGAATTAATTGTTATTGAAAATTATGCTATGTAAATATATAATAGTAAAATATGTTAGTGTAATTTCCAAAACATGTAAAATATCTAGCATTTTTTTAAGGAGTGATATTAGTGGATAAAAACTATACTGTTATAGAACATGAATTACCACTTATACCTCTTAGAGGTTTAGCGGTGTTTCCATATATGATTTTGAATTTTGATGTAGGAAGAGAAATGTCTATAAAAGCTTTAGATGAAGCAATGCTTAATGAGCAAATAATATTTTTAACGTCTCAAAAAGAAGCAGAAATAGACGAGCCAACTACAGAAGACTTTTATCATGTGGGAACAATATGTAAAGTTAAGCAAATGGTTAAGCTACCGGGAGATACTGTAAGGGTATTAGTAGAAGGAATATCTAGAGCGAGAATAAAAACTATAATTCAAGAGGATCCTTATTTTAAAGCATCATTAGAAGAAATTGTTTATGATGAAGATATAAAGAAAGATCCAGAAGTAGAAGCTCTTATGAGGAATGTATTTGATTCATTCGAAGAATACATAAATATTGGGAATAGAGTATCTCCAGAGATATTAATATCTCTAGCTGATATAGAAGAACCAAATAGATTTGTAGATACTATTGCTTCGAATATGTTTTTAAAATCATCTCAAAAACAAGAATTATTAGAAGAATTCAATCCCAAAAATATATTAGAGACTGTTTATAAGATTCTTCTAGAGGAAATAGATATACTTAAAATAGAAAAAAAGATAACTCTAAGAGTTAAAAAACAGATGAACAAAATACAAAAAGAATATTATCTTAGAGAGCAATTAAAAGCCATTCAAAGGGAATTAGGCGAAGAAGAAGATGTAGGTTCAGAAGCTGAAGAATACAGAGAAAAACTAAAAAAACTCAAATTATCTAAAGAAGTTAAAGAAAAGATATCTAAAGAAATAGATAAGTTTTCTAAAATGTCTCCTATGTCTCCTGATTCATCTGTGAGTAGAAATTATTTAGATTCTATATTCTCATTGCCATGGAGCAAAGAAACTAAAGATAAAGTAGATATTAAAGAAGCAAAGAATATACTAGATGAAGACCATTATGGATTAGAAAAAGTAAAAGAGAGAATATTAGAATACTTGGCTATAAGACAACTTTCTAATTCAATGAAAGGTCCTATATTATGTTTAGTAGGTCCTCCAGGTGTTGGTAAAACATCTATAGCAAAATCTATATCTAGGGCACTAAATAAAAATTTTGTAAGAATATCATTAGGTGGAGTTAGAGATGAAGCTGAAATAAGAGGGCATAGAAGAACATATGTCGGAGCTATACCTGGAAGAATAATAAATGGTATAAAAGAAGCTAAATCAAAAAATCCGGTATTTTTATTAGACGAAATAGACAAAATGGCATCAGATTATAAAGGAGATCCAGCTTCAGCTATGCTTGAAGTATTGGACCCAGAACAAAACAAGGATTTTGTAGATCATTACTTAGAACTTCCTTTTGATTTATCTAAGGTACTATTTATTACTACAGCTAACAGTTTAAGTACTATACCTAGACCGTTACTTGATAGAATGGAAATTATAAATGTATCAGGCTATACAGAAGAAGAAAAGGTTAAAATAACTAAGAAATATTTACTTCCAAAACAAATAAAAGAACATTCATTAAAAGAAAATTTCTTAAAAATAAATGAGGAAACTATTAAACATGTAGTAACTCACTATACTAGAGAATCTGGAGTTAGAAACTTAGAAAGAACTATAGCTAAAGTATGTAGAAAAGTTGCTAAAAAGTTAGTTGAAAATCCAGAATTAAAACAAACAGTAATAACGAAGAAAAACTTAGAAAATTATATAGGTAAAATTAAGTTTAGATATCAATTAGCAGGCCAGAAACCAGAAATAGGTACTGTAACTGGACTTGCATGGACTTCTGTTGGAGGAGAAACATTGACTGTTGAAGTTAATGTACTAAAAGGTAAGGGTCAAATAGTATTAACAGGTAAACTTGGAGACGTTATGAAAGAATCAGCTCAAGCAGGTATATCTTATATAAGATCACGAGCAGATCAATTTAACATAAATCCTGATTTTTATAAAGAAATGGATATACACATACATCTCCCTGAAGGAGCTGTTCCAAAAGATGGGCCTTCGGCAGGTATATCTATGTCTACAGCTGTAATATCAGCTTTATCTAAGATGCCTGTATATAGTAATGTTGCTATGACTGGAGAAATAACATTAAGAGGAAGAGTTTTACCTGTTGGAGGAATAAAAGAAAAGGTATTAGCTGCTCATAGAGCTGGAATAACTAAGATATTATTACCAAAAGAAAATGAAGCTGACTTAGATGAGATACCTGTAAATGTTAAAAAACAAGTAAAATTTGTATTAGTTGAACACATGGATGAGGTTTTAGAACATGCATTAGTAAGGAACGGTGAAAAAAATGAAGATTAGAAGTTCAGAGATAGTAATGAGTGCAGTAAGTAGAAGTCAATATCCAGACGAGGATCTTCCAGAGGTAGCTTTTGTTGGAAGATCTAATGTTGGGAAATCATCTACTATAAATACACTATTAAATAGAAGAAATTTTGCTAGAGTAAGTGGAACACCAGGAAAGACCAGAACCATAAATTTTTATTTAATTAATGAAGAATTTTTCTTTGTCGATCTTCCTGGATATGGGTATGCCAAAATATCAAAAACTGAAAAGGCTAAATGGGGCGGAATAATGGAGGAATACCTAAAAGGTAGACCTGAATTATGTAGTATATTTTTATTAGTAGATATAAGACATGAGCCTTCAGATGAAGATAAAATGATGTATGACTGGATAAAACATTTTGGATGTGATTGTGTAGTAATTGCTACTAAATCTGATAAAATATCTAGAGGTCAATATCAAAAGCATTTTAGCATAATAAGAAAGAAGCTAGGCCTTAAAGATGAAAAAATATTACCGATATCAGCTCTTAAAAAAACCGGGGTAGAAGAAGTATGGGAAGAAATAATAAATAAATATCAACATAGGGGTTATGAAATTACTGTTGATTAAATTATAAAAATTACATAGATGGGGTGATTATTATGATGGATAACAGAGTAACGACACTTGCTAATAACTTAATAAATTATTCTGTTAGTTTAAAGCCAGGAGAAAAAATACTAATAGATGCATTTGGTTTAGAGTTACCTATAGTAACTGAACTTGTAAAAGAAGTTCACAAGGCAGGAGCAATACCATTTGTATCTATAAAAAATGATAGTGTTAGAAGAGCTTTACTCATGGGAGCTAGTGAAGAACAGATAAAGTTAATGGCTAAGTATGAGTTAGAAAGAATGAAAGACATGGATGCTTATATATCTGTAAGAGCTGGTGAAAACACTAATGAATTATCAGATGTCCCATCCGATAAAATGAAATTATTTATGGAAAAGTTTATGCAGCCAGTTCATTTCCAGGAAAGAGTAACTAATACTAAGTGGTGTGTTATGCGATGGCCAAATGCATCTATGGCACAACTGTCTGGAACTTCTATAGAAGCTTTTGAAGACTTCTATTTCAACGTTTGTAATTTAGATTATTCTAAAATGAGTAAAGCTATGGATAGCTTAATAAAATTAATGAATAAGACAGATAGAGTTAGAATAGTAGGTCAAGGAACTGATTTAAATTTTTCAATAAAAGATATACCGTCTGTTAAATGTGATGGACAAATGAATATACCAGACGGAGAAGTTTACACAGCTCCAGTTAAAAATTCTGTAAATGGAATATTATCATATAATGCTCCAAGTCCTTATAACGGATTTGTATTTGAAAATATAGTTTTAGAATTTAAAGATGGAAAGATAGTAAATGCTACTTCTAATGATAGTGAAAGAATAAATAAGATATTTGACACAGATGAAGGGGCTAGATTTATAGGTGAATTCGCTATAGGAGTTAATCCTTATATAGAAAAGCCAATGAAGGATACATTATTTGATGAGAAGATAAAAGGAAGTTTCCACTTTACTCCTGGAAATAGCTATTCAGATGCTGATAATGGAAATAGATCTTCTATACATTGGGATTTAGTATGTATACAAACCTCTGAATTTGGTGGAGGAGAAATATACTTTGATGATGTATTAATAAGAAAAGATGGTTTATTTGTTATACCAGAATTAGAGTGTTTAAATCCAGAAAATTTAAAGTAATATAGAGAATGAAGACCTTAGGGAAAAATCCTAAGGTCTTCATTTTTTGCTATATTTTAGATTTAATATTATGTTTATATAAGGAAATTTAAATATTCCGAAAAATTAAATCGCTATTGCAGATTATAAAATTACATGGTAAGATAAAAAATGTCGAAAAAAGGAAGATTTTTATAAAAACGTATTAGTAAATATGCCTTATACGTGCAATTATAATTGTAATAATAACTAGGAGGAAAACGGTAAATGAGCACAAAGACAAGTACACAAACTCAAGGGTTACAAAAAACATTAGGATTTGCTGCTGCTTTATCTACAGTTGTAGGTATGGTTATAGGTTCTGGAGTATTCTTCAAACCTTATGCTATGTACAATGCAACAGGAGGAGCACCAGGATTAGCAATATGGGCTTGGGTAATAGGTGGTATTATAACAATAGCTGGGGGTCTTACTGCAGCTGAAGTATCTGCAGCTATACCAAAAACTGGCGGTATGATGGTTTATTTAAAAGAAATATACGGAGAAAAGTGGGGATTCTTAACAGGTTGGATGCAAACAACTTTATACTTACCTGGGACAGCAGCTGCGTTAGCAGTTATATTTGGTACTCAAGCAGCTGTATTATTAGGATTTGGGGCAGATAATGTAGTAGCAAAAACAAGTATAGGTATAGCTACAATATTATTCTTATTCTTTGTAAACACAGTTAGTTCAAAAATGGGCGGTATAGTACAAACAGTAGCTACTGCAGGTAAATTAATACCTCTTGCATTAATAATAATATTTGGATTTATTAAAGGCGATGGTAACGCTATAATGTCTCCTATGATAGGGGAAAGCGTAACTATGGGAACAGCCTTAGGACAAGTTTTAATAGCTACACTATTTGCTTATGATGGATGGATAAGCGTTGGTGCTATAGCTGGCGAAATGAAAAACCCTGGTAAAGACTTACCAAGAGCTATAGTTGGTGGTTTATCATTAGTTATGGCAGTATACTTACTTATAAACTTAGCTTATTTATGGGTTATGCCAGCTAATGAGTTAATGATGACAGAAACTCCAGCTGCAGCTGTTGCTACAGTAATATTTGGACCAGTTGGTGGTAAATTAATAACTGTAGGTATATTAATATCAGTATTTGGTGCGTTAAATGGATATGGATTAACTGCATCGAGAATACCTTATGCCTTAGCTACTGAAGGAATGTTGCCAGGAAGCAATTGGTTATCGAAATTAAACAAAAACGGAACTCCAGCTAATGCTACTTGGTTAATAGCTATATTAGCTTCAATATATGCCTTATCAGGAAAATTTGACTTATTAGCGGATTTAACAATATTTGTAGTATGGGTATTCTACATAATGACTTTCGTTGGTGTTATGAAGTTAAGAAAAGACCAGCCAAACTTAGTAAGGCCATACAAAGTACCATTATATCCAATAGTTCCATTAATAGCTATAATAGGTGGATCATATGTAGTTATAAATACATTGATGACTCAACCTGTAAATGCTATAGCAGGATTAGTTATAACATTCTTAGGATTACCTATATATTCATATATGAAAAAGAAAAATGCTTAATATGTAAATTAAGAGCTTTGGTGCAAACCAAGGCTCTTTTTGTTTTTATATAATTAAAATAATAATCACAAAAAAAAAGCAGATTAATATTATATTATTAGGTAAAAACTTTGTATAGGCAGTATATAAATTTCAGAAGGGGTGTTTTTTATGGCAGGCAAAATTAAAAGGGTATTCCCAGGTGGAAATACTACAAAAGGATTTTATTCATTTTATGACTATATGATAGAATTGGATGCTAATAGAATCTTTGTTCTAAAAGGTGGACCGGGCGTGGGAAAATCTTCTATGATGAAAAGAATAGGTCATGCTTTAGTAAATATGGGTTATGATGTTGAATTTCATCATTGTTCATCAGACGAAAATTCAATAGATGGAATAGTAGTTCCGAAGTTAAAAATAGCTATGGTAGATGGTACAGCTCCTCATATAGTAGATCCTAAAAACCCTGGTGCTGTAGATGAAATAATAAATTTAGGTGAGTCTTGGGATATAGATAAAATGGAAGCAAATAGACAGAAAATATTAGATTGTAATAAAGAAGTTGGTAGATTATTTGCTAGAGCATATAAATATCTAACAGCTTGTGATCCTATAGTTATAAGTATAGAAGAAAAGTACAAGACTTCTATGGACTTTGGAAGTATTAATACTTTAACTATAAATTTAGCAGAAGAAATATTTAAGGATATAAAACCTTCAGGAAGTGTTTCTAAAGAAAGACACTTATTTGGAAGTGCATTAACTCCTGTTGGACATGTAGAACACACTGATACTATACTACAGGATATAAAGAATGTTTATTTTGTTGATGGTGAACTAGGGACAGGAAAAACAACATTAATGACAAAAATATATAATAAAGCATTAGAATTAGGATTAAATGTTGAGATATACCATACTCCATTCCTACCTCCAAATAAAATAGAGACTATAGTAATAGAAGAAATAGGAGTAGCTATAACGACTAGTAAATTATTTAAAGAAAAGAACTATAAAAGCATAGATTTAAATCAATATATATGTAAAGACAAAATAGAAAAGTATTTAGATGAAATAGAATATGATAAGAAAGTATTAGATGAATTGCTAAGTTACGGATTATTTAATATTAAAAGAGCTAAAGCACAACATGATATATTAGAAACATACTATGTACCAAATATGAATTTTGATAAAAATGAAAAAATAAAAAATACCATATTAAACAGAATATTAAGTTACGCAAATAAGTAATAATATTAAGGAACCTTAAAAAGGTTCCTTTTTTCTTTTAAGAAGTATAAAAATAATATATAATTTGAAGTAAATATGTTTTTATACTTAGTAATAAATCTTATAATACAAAAACGTAATATTGAGGAGAAATATTGTATGAAAAAAGGATACATGTTAATAATATCAATTAGCGCGGTTTTAGGGATAACAATGGGCATAATGAGTAAAAGCGCACATAAAAATAATAACTCATTAGTATATACAGATACTGTATTAAACAATGAGTTAGATTCTAAAGAGCAAGAAATTTCTAAGCTATCTAAACAAAAAGAAAAGCTAGAAAAGCAGCTAAAAAATCTTCAAGAAAAACATATAGATAAAAAAGATCAGCATCGTATAAACGATATTAAATCTACTTTATCTTATGGAGATACTACTGGAGAAGGAATAATAATAAATATAGATTCTTCAGCAGAAGAAGAGATAAATTTAGCTAACTTAATAGAATCGAAAAATATACTAGTAGATTTGGTAAATGAATTAAGAATAAATGGAGGTGAGGTAATATCTATAAATAATCAAACATTAAATCAGTATTCAGATATAGTATTAGCTGGAAATCATATAAATATAAATGCTACCCCTATAGCTCCTCCATATGAAATAAAGGTTATAGGAAATAAAGATATGTTATCTAAAAACATATCTAAAGATAATAGTTTTATAAAAAATTTAAATAAAGAATACAGACTATATATTAATATATCAGAAAGTTCATCTATCAACTTACCCAAAATACCAATAGAAAAGGAGTTTAAATATATAAAGAGTGAGTAATGTATATGAGTTTATATATGATGATAAAATTCCACTCTTAGTATCTGAGAATTTAGCTAAAAAGCACAATGCTATTCCAATAGATATAAAAGATGGAAGCTTAATTGTAGCAATTGAGTCTGAAAGTATATATGCTTTAGAAGATTTCAAATTGGCTACAAATATGAATATAAAATTCAAAAAGTATAATAAGGATATAATATCAGAAGCGATAGATTATTATTATAAAAATTACATTAAGCAAGATGATAATATTTCACACACAATTGAAATTTTAGATAATATTTTAAGACAAGCTATTATAGAAAAGGCTAGTGATGTACATATAGAGCCGCAAGAACAAAATGTAACCATAAGAATAAGAGTGGATGGTTATTTAAAAGAAATACTAACCTACTCACACGATATTTATAATCAATTAATAACTAGGATAAAGATATTGGGAAAAATGGATATAGCTGAAAAAAGACTACCTCAGGACGGACGAGTGGATATAGATATAGATGATAATATAGTGGATTTGAGAATATCTACTATACCTACTGTATTAGGTGAAAAACTAGTAATAAGGGTATTGGATAGAAGAAATTTTTTAAAAGATAAGATAGATCTAGGGTTTACAAAATATGATTTATCATTATTAGATAAGATAATAAAAAAGCCCAACGGAATAATTTTAGTTACAGGGCCTACTGGTAGTGGAAAAACTACTACACTATATTCCATTCTAAAGGATTTAAGTAATCTAGATAAAAATATCGTAACTATAGAAGATCCTGTTGAATATAAGTTAAAAGGCATAAACCAAATTCAAGTAAATACTAAAATAGGACTTACTTTTGCAGGTGGTCTAAGATCCATATTAAGACAGGATCCAGATATAATAATGATAGGAGAGATAAGAGACTCAGAAACTGCAAAAATAGCTATAAGAGCGGCTATAACAGGGCACCTAGTTATAAGTACTATGCATACTAATGATGCCATATCTGCAATAAATAGATTAATAGATATGGATATACCTCCATATCTATTAGGAGCGTCTTTAGTAGGGGTTATAGCTCAAAGATTGGTTAGAAAAGCATGTGCTATGTGTTGCGAGGAGTATGATATATCAAACGAAGAAAAAAAAATATTAGATATAAAAGAAGATATTAAACTTATAAGAACTAGAAAATGTAAAAGTTGTGATAATAAAGGTTATAGAGGAAGAACCGCTATATACGAAATGGTAAATATAAATGCTGAAATAAGGGATATGATACTAAAGTCAAGCAGTAGCAACGAAATTAAAAATGAATCTATTAAATATGGAATGATGACATTAAAGGAAAGTTGCAAAAATCTAGTTATTAATAAAAAAACTACAGTTGAAGAGTTTATGGCTATATCCTATATTGATGATTAAAGGAGGAGTAAATGCCAGTATATAAATATATCGCTTTTGATAATTGTGGTAAAAAGATAAAAGGAAGATATGAAGGCAAAGGACAAAATGATCTTTTAGATTTCGTATCTAATAATAATTACTATCTTCTAGATATAAAAGACAATACAAAGGATAAAGAATATTTATTTTCAAAGCCTAGAAGTAAAGACTTGCATATATTTTGCAAACAGCTAAGTATATTATTAAGTTCAGGATGCACACTATCTAATTCACTTCACATAATACAAAATCAAGTTAATAATAAACTGAAATGTGTCGTATCATCTATTCAAAAAGAACTCCAACAGGGCAATTCATTATCACAATCTATGCAAAAGCAAAATTTATTTTCAAACTTCTTAATAAATATGGTAGTAGCTGGAGAAGCTAGCGGAAATCTAGACTATATAATGGATAAGCTAAGTATTTATTATGAAAAAGAAAATAAGCTAAAAAGCAAGATAGGGACCTCTCTAGTTTATCCATTAATATTAAGTTTAGTTTCTTTAAATGTAACCTTATTTTTAATTGTATATGTAATACCTAATTTTATTACTATATTTAATCAAAATAATATAAAACCCCCATTTATAACAAAAATGCTACTGAACATGTCATATATTATAAAAGAACAATGGTATGTTATATGGATTTTACCTGTTCTTCTTACTATCTTATTGTATATTTATATAAATAAGAATCATAAGTGTAAGTATTTTATTGATAATTTAATTTTGAAAACTCCGTATATAAATAAACTAGTAAATCTTATTATAACTTGTAAGTTTAGTAGGTCGTTTTATATATTAATATCTAGCGGAGTACAGGTTGTAGATGCAATGGATATTTCAGCAAAAACAATAGAAAACAAAGTTATTCAGGACAGGCTATATAAATCTAAAGAGAATATAAAATTAGGAAATAGCTTATATCAATCACTGACCATGTGTAATGTATTTCCAAATATGTTTATATCTATGATAAACATAGGAGAAGAAAGCGGAAAATTAGATAACATATTAAGTAGTATTTCGGATTTTTATGAAATGGAGTTAGAAAGCAAGTTAAATAAAATAGTGAGTCTTGTAGAGCCTATAATAATACTTATTATGGGTCTAGTTATAGGAGGTATAGTTATATCTATAATGTTACCTATGTTTGAAGTTATGACTACATTTAAATAAAAGGAGAGTATAATATGAAAATTAAAAACAGAAAAGTAAAAAGAGGATTTACCTTAATAGAACTAGTTATGGTAGTGGGTATATTAGGAATTTTATCTAGTATAGCTTTAGTTAAATTCACTGATGTACAAGGCAATGCCAAAGTAAATGCCGATTATGTAGCGGCAAGCAATATAGCAAATGCGGCTAAATTGGCTAAAGAAGCAGGTGTTACAACTATAACTTTAGAAACGTTAAAAGATAAAGGTTATCTAGAGGGAATTGTAAAACCACAAAGCGTAACAGGAGAATCCTTCGTTTTGACAGTAGAGGGACAAACTATAACTGTAAAAGTAGGAACAACTCAATTTTATCCAAAACCAGTGAGTGAATAGGAGGATAAGGTGTTTACAAAAAGAGCCATAATTCTCGATATAGATGATGAGTATATAAGATTAACTACATCAAAAATAAAAAAAGGAAATATAGAAGTATTAAGCGCAGAAGACATAAAAATAAAAAATATAAAATCAATAGGAACTTCTATAAAAGAATACTTAAATTCAAACAAAATAAAAATTAAAAATATAGCTTGTACTACTCAAAATGAAAATATAATATTTAGAAACATAGAAATTCCATATATAAAAAAAGAAAGTGATATAATAGATGTTCTTAAATTTCAATTAGGTCAGTATATGCCAATAAATCTAGAAAAATATATACTTCAGTATAAAATACAAAGTATAACAGATTATGGTGCTGGCAAAAATATGAATTTAAATGTAGTATTATTTCCAAAGAATATATCATTATTTTATAAAACTCTAATAAAAGACATAGGGTTAAAGCCATGTCTTTTAGATACAGGATCAAATAGTATAAACAAGCTATATATAAGCAATTTCTTAAATATAATAAAGGGGCAATCGTTTATGACCCTAGAGATTAGAAATAATTATGTATGCTTAAATATATTTGTTGAAGATATATTGAAAATAAATACAATCCTAGTAAGAGATTATAATGTTGTAGAAAAAATAATAGAGATACATAAATATAGTAACTATGAAATTGAAAAAATATATACATATGGAGAAAATGATAATTTTATTAGGTCAGAATTAAGTAAAAGCTTTGAAATAGAAAATATAGAGCTTAACAATGTCGTATATAACAAAGAAATAAATATAAATAGATATATAAATAATATAGGATTGATGTTGAATATATGAAGAATTATAGAGAATTTAATTTTTTTAAAGAAAAAAGCTATAAAAAAAATACAGAAAATATAATACATATAAGTATAGTTATTATTGTTGTTATATACATAGGTGCTACTTATATAAACAACTATATTTTATATAATAAATATAAAACAATTGCGAGATCTCCTGAAGTTAATATGACGAATAATCTAAAATCTAAGATATCATATAATCAAATTAAAGAGATATACTATCAAAATAATCTTGTGAAAATAGATGAAGTATATTCAGATGAAAATTATATATATATAAAAGGTAATTCAAATAATTTAAATCTAATATCGCAATATTCTAAAAAACTAGAAAGCTCAAACTTATTTAAAATTGTTTTTATAGAGAATATAAAGGCAATACAGCCTCAAAACATAAATCAATTTGAATTGAAATGTACTTTAAAGGAAGAAACGATATGAATTTAAACAAAAGAGAAAAAATATTAATAAATATATTTATAAATCTTTTTATAATTTTTACCTATCATATCTATATGTATAATCCAAAAGTTAATGAGATAAAAAATTTAAAAAGTATAAAAGAACAAGAAGAATACAACAAATCAATAGAAACAACAAATCAAAATGAAAAAGCAATGTTAAAAAATTTAAATCAAGAAAGTATAATAAATATAATTTCAGATACATTTCCAAAATATACCAAAACCACCTCTGTAAAATTTAAAGAAGCAGAACATGCTGAAAAATATAAATTTGTAAATATAGAAATACAAGTAGTAGGTAGTATTAATGATATATTAAAAAGCATACAAAAAATAGATAATTCTAGAATTAGTATATATATAGAATCTATTATGTTAGACAGTACTAAAGAGTATGGAATATGTACCCTTAATTTAAGGATCTATAGTTTATAAAACTATAGAGGAATTCTCATTTGTGTATAGAAAGTAAATATTAAAGCATGATTTATTAGGGGTTGATATTGATGGAAGATGATAATGTTTTGGTATTAAACAATTTTATAACCGAAATGGAGTTAGATTATCTATATTGTGGAAATAAGAGATACATTAAATTTTGTAAAAAGCTATATTCTGTAGATATTGATAAATGGAGTAAGTATTTCTGGAAATTATATTTAACTGATGTTTTTGAAGAAAAGATAAAAGAACAACTATATAATATCGAAGATATAAATAATATATCTAAAGAAATAGTAGAAAATCTCCAAGAAGAAAGACAAAGGATAGTAACATATGGATACATACAAGGATACGTATTTGGATATACAAACTTTTGTTTAAATAGTGAATTTAGTAAAACCTGCGAGGCTGTACTAAAAGATAAAAATAAAAAGAAAATACATATAAGTGACATTATGAGAAGTAGGCATATAAAAGGATACCAAGTATATATGGATGAAGAGATAAATAATAAGAATCATCAAGAATATATAAAAGATGTAATAAAAGATTATTGTGATAAACAAATATATGCAGTATTAAATGATTTGTTAAGTAACAACTTGGATATAGTTTATAAAACTGTACAAGACATCTTAATAAAAGATTGCATACAAAAAAATAAAGATGGAATATGGGATGGTATAATATTTAAAGTTACTAGTAAAATATGGAAGAATAATGAAATAATTGTCTAAATATAGTATAATTATCCAATAAGTGATATAATTAATAGTTGCATTTTTAATTTAGTAATAAGGGAGTGAAAGTTACAATGACAGGGAGAAATGATTTATGTTCGTGTGGTAGTGGCAAAAAATATAAGAAATGCTGCTTAAATAAAGATATGATAGTTGAAAGAGCAAATAGAAAGATTGGGCTTTCACAACATGATTATGTTGATTTGTATTCGAAGCTATATGAATATTCAAGACAAAGCAAATTTCATAATGAATATTTAAAAGCTAAGGAAATGTTTTATATACTAGATGATGAACAATTAAACAAAAAATTTGATAAGTTTTTTAATACATATTATATTCAAGACCATATAATGGAAGATAATAGAGTTATAACTGCAGCTTTTTATGAAGAAAATAAACATAATTTGAATAAAATAGAAATAAATATACTAAAAAACTTATTTGAATCTTATGTTAGTTTGTATGAAATATCAGAAATACAAGATGGAAAGGTCTTTTTAAATGATATTTTATTAAAAGATAAGGTTTGCGTTGAAGATATTAGTTTATTACAAGATTTAAAACTAGGGGATATAGTAATAGCTAGAATAGTAAATGTAAATGGAGTAAGTATACTAATAGATACTACCGTAAGTATTTCACAAACAATAAAAAATGTTATATGTAATGATATAGAATATTTCTATAATCAATATATAGATGTTTATAAAAATATGAAAACATTCTTATTATATCATACGCACATTTTATACAAGTATATTCAACAATTATTAGAGCCTAAGGTTGGAGAATGTTTAAAAACAAAAAAATCAGAGGTTGCAGTTACACAAGAAGTGGATAGTCAAGATGTAGAAAATATATGCAAGATAAATGAATTATTACATAGTAATGTAGAAAAAGAATATTTAGAAGTAGCTATTAATACATGGAAAAAATTTAAGAACATAAATCAAAATATAAAAGGGTCTGAAGGCGGTTGGGCTTCTGCAGTTGAGTATTTTGTAAAGAAAGAAAAAGGAGAAAATATAACTCAAAGTCAAATAGCACAAAAATATAATATAAGTCCAGGCACACTAGGAAAAAGATATAAAGATTTAAAGTCTATAATTTAATGGTTTAATATATGAAGTAATGTACACAATAGTAAATGTATAAAAAATATAGAAAGAGGGATAGCAATGAATTTAAGCTTAGGAAAAGAAATAGCAGTTTCTACTACTTATATAAAATCAAATCCTGCAGTACCTATCTATAATGGTGTAGAATCACCAGAAAATTTATATGCAGTAATATACCACATAGAAATAGGATACAATGAAAAACAAGATGAAAAAATAAAACAATACATAATAATAGACTATAAAAATTATGAACTATCGGAAGTTGAAAAACAGAACTTAGTGGATGTAGCTAAAACGTATTGTGAATCTAAAAATATAGATATAGACAGAGATGGAGAAATAGTTTTACTTGATAATGAGGAAGCCGAAAGCTTTTTAGAAAAAGTATTCAATAATATGAAGGTAATAAGAGGACTTATAACTAAGAGAGACTAGGAGTTGAGATAATGAGGTTTATAGGTTTGGAAGAAATAAACCCGTATAATGACTTGTATGAGTACAAAATATTTAAATATGATGATAAAATAGAATTAGGGGACAAGGATAGCTTTGTTTGCGATCTTAGATTAATAGCTTTAAATATAGAAGAAGCATATATAGAAAAGAACATTTCTAATTCAAAAGCTATAGTAACTATAAGTAATTTAAATGAAGATATAGATATAAGTAAAGATGAACTGAATAATGGGCTAGTATATTTTATATTAGAAGAGCTACCATTGCTAGATATTAATCAAGACAATATAGATATAGAGTTTATTAAAAGCTAGGTTATTAAGCCTAGCTTTTGTTGTTAAATTATTATAAATGTAGAAAGGATGTTATTTGTGATAAGAATATCAAATATAAAATTAAGTATAGATCAAAATAAGTCATTACTTAAAAAAAGTATATTGACTAAACTAAGGATAAGTGAAAAAGAACTAATAGAATATCATATATACAAAGAATCAATAGATGCGCGAAAGAAAGGCAAGATAGACTTTGTTTATACTATAGATGTTGAGGTTATAAATGAAAAATCAATACTTAAAAAGCTAAAGGATAGAGATATATCAATAACTCCTGATTTTAAATACAAAGATGTTAATATGGGAGATAAAAAACTTAAAAATAGACCTGTAGTAATAGGTAGTGGACCAGCTGGGTTATTTGCATCATTGTTACTAGCTCAAAGGGGCTATAATCCATTAATGTTAGAAAGAGGCTTGGATGTAGAGACTAGAACTGAAGATATTAATGAGTTTTGGAATAATAGGGTTTTTAAAAAAAATTCAAATGTTCAATTTGGTGAAGGTGGGGCAGGAACATTTTCAGATGGAAAATTAACTACGAGAACAAAAGATTTGAGAGGTGGAAAAGTACTAGAAGAGTTTGTAAATTTTGGGGCACCAGATGAAATACTTTATTCACATAAACCACATGTGGGAACAGATATATTAAAAAACGTAGTTAAAAATATAAGAAATGAAATTATAAGACTTGGTGGAGAAGTAAGATTTAACTCTAAAGTTACAGATATTATTATAGAGAACAGTTCAGTAAAGGGTATTATTATAAATGAAAATGAAATAATAGAATCGGATACTGTAATACTAGCTATAGGCCATAGTGCTAGAGATACATATGAAATGTTGTATAGGAAGAATGTAAAGATTATACAAAAGCCTTTTGCTATAGGCGCTAGAATAGAGCATCCTCAAATACTTATAAACGAATCTCAATATAAAGAATTTTATAATCATCCAAGATTAGGCGCTGCAGATTATAGACTTATACATCAAGCATCTAATGAAAGAACAGCATATACATTCTGTATGTGTCCTGGAGGAAGTGTTATAGCCTCTGCTTCAGATGAATTTGAAGTAGTAACTAATGGAATGAGTGAACATGCAAGAGATAAAGAAAATGCTAATAGTGCATTTTTAGTAAATATATCACCAGAAGATTTTGAAAGTAATCACCCTCTTGCAGGAATTCATTTTCAACAAAAATATGAGAGACTTGCATTTGAATTAGGTGGAAAAAATTATAATGCACCAGTACAGTTAGTAGGAGATTTTTTAAAGAATAAAGTATCTAGTAGTATAGGAAGTGTAAACCCATCTTATAACCCAGGATATACACTTACAGACTTAAGAGAATGTCTACCAGAATTTGTTGTCCAAGCCATGAAAGAAGGATTGGTAAATTTAGATAAAAAACTTCAGGGATTTGCTTTACATGATGCTGTATTGACTGGAGTTGAAACAAGATCATCTGCACCAGTTAGAATAGTGAGAGATGAAAGCACTTTACAATCTATAAACATAAAAAATCTATATCCTAGTGGAGAAGGAGCAGGATATGCTGGAGGAATAGTTACTGCAGCAGTTGATGGTATAAAATGTGCAGAAAAAATAATAGAAAAATATAGTATATAAAATTAAATATGTATAAAAAATTAACCATTATTTAACTTAATTAACAAATTTAACATGGATTTAACAATTCCCATTTGGTTTTTTGATACAATAATCTTGACAACAAATTTAGACAAATTTCTAAGATTTAAAGGAGGGAATTATAAGTGGAAATAGCATTAGGTATAATAGGCGGATTGGGTCTTTTCTTATATGGTATGCATTTAATGGGAGAAGGTCTACAAAAATCTGCAGGATCAAGACTTAAGAGAATAATAGAGCTTTTAACTAGCAATCGTATAATGGGTGTTCTTGTAGGAACATTAGTTACGGCAGTTATACAAAGTAGTAGTGCAACTACAGTTATGGTAGTTGGATTCGTTAATGCTGGAATAATGAATTTATCTCAAGCTATAGGCGTTATAATGGGTGCGAACATAGGTACTACTATGACAGCTCAACTTGTGTCATTTGACTTAGTGGGGTTAGCACCTGCAGCCTTAGGTATTGGTATAGTTATGTTCTTATTTTCATCTAAGCAGAAAACAAAACATATAGCTGAAATATTTATAGGATTTGGTATATTGTTTACTGGTATGGAATTTATGAAAGATGCGGTAAAACCTTTAGCACAGTATCAAGGATTTACTGATGCTTTAGTAGGATTTGGACAAAATCCTGTATTAGGAGTATTAGTAGGGTTTGGTATGACAGCTATAATACAAAGTTCAAGTGCGTCAATGGGTATGTTAATAGCTTTAGCAGCAGAAGGATTAATACCATTATCATCAGCATTACCGATATTATATGGTGATAATATAGGTACTTGTGTTACATCTTTATTGTCAAGTATAGGAGCTAGTAAAAACGCTAAAAGAGCAGCTATAATGCACTTATCATTTAACGTTATAGGTACAATAATATTCATGTTATTCTTAAATGGACCGATATCAATTATAGTTACGAAGTTAGATCCTAATGATACAGCTAGACAATTAGCAAATGCACATACACTGTTTAATTTAATAAATGTTATAATACAACTTCCGTTTGCAGGATTATTAGTTAAATTAGCTATTAAAATTATGCCTGTAAAAGAAGAAGAAGGTGAGTATAAACCTACTAAATATTTAGATGAGAGAATGTTAGAAACGCCTGAAATAGCACTAGGAAATACAGTAAAAGAAGTTTTAAGAATGGGTAAAAAAGCAAAAGAATCACTAGAAACTTCTATGAATGGTTTATTTGAAAAATCAACGGATAAAGTTAATAAGACCTTTGAAATAGAGAAGTTAGTAAATCAATTACAAAAAGATCTATTAAATTACTTATTAAAACTATCTAAAACTCCTTTATCTGAGAATGCTAGAGAAATTGCTGATGAATTGTTTAATACAGTTAATGATATAGAAAGAATAGGAGATCATGCAGAAAATATAGCTGAATTAGCACAAGTAGCTATAGAAAAAGATATTAATTTATCTGAAGAAGGTATTGAAGAGCTTAAAGATCTTTATAATAAAGTTTTGTCAACATATAAATATTCTCTAGAATCTATGAAAAATGGAGATGTAGATTTAGCATATAGAGTTATAAAAATGGAAGAGCAAGTTGATTTAATGGAAAAATCATGTAGAACTAACCATATGTACAGATTAAATAATAATCTATGCAGTGTAGATAGTGGAGTTATATTCTTAGATTTAATAAGCAATTTAGAAAGAGTATCTGACCACGCAGTAAATATAGCTCAACAAGTTATAAAAGCTGGTACTTTAATAAAAAAATAATATTAATTGTAATAAAAGAGTTCTATATTATTAAGAATAATATAGAACTCTTTTTTATTATAAAGAAATTTATAAAACCTGTATTATATGGAGGATATTATATGAATAAATTAGATAGAGAATTTTATTTAGATGATATAGAAATAATTGCAAAAGACTTACTAGGAAAATATATAGTTAGAGAATACGATAACAAAAAAATAATATGCAAAATTGTAGAAACAGAAGCATATAAGGCACAAGGAGACAAAGCAGCCCATTGTAATAACAATAAACTAACAGAAAGAACAAAAATAATATTTGAAGAGGGAGGGCATGCATATATTTACTTAATATATGGAATGTATTATTGTTTTAATGTTGTAGGAGGACCAAAGGGAGGTGGTGGGGCTGTTTTGATAAGGGCAACAGAACCTATAGAAGGAATAGAATATATGATGTTTAATAGATTTAATGAAATAAATAATAAAAAAATGAAGGATTTAACTAATGGACCGGGAAAATTATGTATTGCAATGAATATAAATAAAAATCTATATGGAGAAGATTTATGTACTAGTGGTAGCATATATATAATAGAAGGAGACAATATAGAAGAAAAGGATATTGTTTATTCAAAGAGAATAAATATAGATTATGCAGAAGAAGCCAAAGATTTTTTATGGAGATATTATGTTAGGGGGAATAAGTATGTATCAAAAAAATAAATTTAAATTAGCATTATGTCAAACTTTAACTAAAGATAATAAAAAATATAATGTTGATAAAGCTATAGAATTTATTAAAAAGGCAAGCGAAAATAATTCAGATATAGTATGCCTAGGGGAGATGTTTAATACACCATATAGAACATCTTTATTTAATAAGAATGCTGAAGAAGAAGAAAATAGTTATACATTACAAAGAATATCAGAAGCTGCTAAGGAAAATAAAGTGTACATAGTTGCGGGGTCTATATGTGAAAAGAAAGATGATAAATATTATAATACATCTTATGTTTTTAATAGAGAAGGAAATATAATAGGAAAACATAAAAAAATTCATCTATATGATGTTGATATTAAAGATAAAATAAAAATAAAAGAATCAGATATAATATCACGTGGAAGTGATATAACAGTAATTGATACAGAATTTTGTAAAATAGGTCTTGCAATATGCTATGATATGAGATTTCCAGAGATATTTAGAATGATGGTAGACAAAGGAGCTAATTTAATAATAGTTCCTGCAGCATTTAACACAGTTACAGGAAGCTCTCACTGGAATACACTTATAAAATCAAGATCTATAGACAATCAAGTATATGTAGCTGCAGTAAGTCCAGCTAGAAATTACAACGAAGAATATATAATATATGGTCATAGTAAAGTTTGTGATCCGTATGGAAAGACATTAGGAGAGCTAGATGAAAAAGAAGGTATTATGTACTGCGATATTGATTTGGACTACTTAAATAAAATTAGAGATGAGCTTCCAATATTAAAACATAGAAGAGATGATATATATAGTGTAGTAAAATTAGTTAATAATTAAAACTATATTGAAGAAAGATTAATGAATTTGATATAATTCAAAGTATAAAAGGTAAATTTTACAAGTGGGGGAAGGTAAATAAATGAATAAAATAAATTTTGATTATTCTAAGGCTATAAAATTTTTTGGACAACATGAGGTAGATTATATGGAGCCGTTTGTTAAAGTTGCTCATGAAATGCTACACAAAAAAACAGGTCCAGGAAATGATTTTTTAGGTTGGCTTGAACTACCTTATAATTACGATAAAGAAGAGTTTGAAAGAATAAAACAATCGGCAAAAAAAATACAAAGTGATTCTGATGTTTTATTGGTAATAGGTATAGGAGGTTCTTACTTAGGATCAAGAGCTGCTATAGAAATGATGGGACATTCCCTAAGAAATAATCTATCTAAGGAAGATAGAAAGGGTCCTGAGGTATACTTTGTGGGTAATAATATAAGTTCAACCTATATAATGGATATAATGGACGTTATAAAAGATAAGGATATATCTATAAATGTTATATCTAAATCAGGTACTACTACAGAACCAGCTATAGCATTTAGAATATTTAAAGAATACATAGAAAAAAAATACGGAAAAGAAGAAGCAGGAAAGAGGATATACGCTACAACTGATTCCAGTAAAGGTGCCCTAAGAAAGCTAGCAGAGTCTGAAGAATATGAAACATTTGTTATATCCGATGATATTGGAGGCCGTTACTCAGTATTAACTGCGGTGGGTTTATTGCCTATAGCTGCCGCTGGATTTAACATAGATAAAATTATGAAAGGTGCTCAGGATGCACATGATGATTTTAAAATCGATAATTTAAAGGAGAATAACTGTTATCAATATGCAGTAGTTAGAAATATACTTCATAGAAAGGGAAGAAATATAGAATTACTAGTTAACTATGAGCCACATTTACACTTCATAGGTGAATGGTGGAAGCAACTATATGGAGAAAGCGATGGAAAGGATAATAAGGGGATATATCCAGCATCAGTAGATTTTTCAACAGATCTACATTCAATGGGACAATATATTCAAGAAGGTAGAAGGGACTTATTTGAAACAGTACTAAATGTTGAGGCTTCAAGAAAAAAAATAACCATACAAGAAGAAGATCAGGATTTGGATGGATTAAACTACTTAGTTGGTAAAACTGTAGATTTTGTAAATCAAAAGGCTTTCGAAGGAACATTACTTGCACATACTGACGGTAATGTACCTAATTTAATACTAAATATACCAAAACTTGATGAGTATAACTTTGGATATTTAGTATACTTCTTTGAAAAGGCATGCGCAATAGGAGGATATATTTTAGGAGTAAACCCATTTGATCAACCAGGTGTAGAAGCTTACAAAAAAAATATGTTTGCATTACTAGGTAAACCTGGGTATGAAAAAGAAAAGGAAGAATTAGAAAAAAGATTAAATGTATAATTAAATTTAGAGAGATATTTATATATCTCTCTTTTTGTATAACTTTCATATTAGCTACATATTATCTTCATATTGTAAAATTAAAATATAATTAAGATTACATAATTGAATAAGAAGGGAATGGGTAAAATTGTTTAGAGGTATAGCTAAAACACTTATAACAGCTATATTAGGAGCTTTAATAGGAAGTGCAATTACTTTATATGCTGCACCTATAGTAATAAATGATGAGGAAACTAATACAAACGAAAATCAACAAAAAATAGTAGTGCAGGGAGATGGAAAATCTGAAAATATATATCGTGCTGTAACAGAAAAATCTATGCCTTCGGTTGTGGGTATAACTACTGTAACGATAGATAGGAGTAATATATTTTCACTACCACAGGAATTACAAGGTGTCGGAACAGGAGTTATAGTTAATTCTGATGGATATATTCTTACTAATTCACATGTTGTATCAGATGGTGAAGCTGTAGATGTGGGAGTATTGTTTAACGATGGAAGTACTTTACAAGGAAAGGTACTGTGGAACGACCCTCAAATGGACTTGGCACTTGTAAAGGTAAATAAAACTGGCTTATCTGTAGCAGATTTAGGAGATAGTGATACAGTTCAAATTGGAGATATAGCAGTTGCCATAGGAAACCCTCTTGGGCTTGAATTTCAAAGAAGTGTTACTCAAGGTATAATAAGTGGATTAGATAGAAGTATACAAACTGAAAATGCATCTATGACTGGACTTATGCAAACTGATGCTAGTATAAATCCAGGTAATAGTGGAGGACCCCTGCTAAATTCAAATGGCGAGGTTATAGGTATAAATACAGCAAAAGCAGCTCAAGGAGAAGGTCTTGGATTTTCCATACCTATAAATACTGCTAAGCCTATAATAGATCAAATAATAAAAAATGGTGATTTTGAAAAGGTTATGTTGGGAATAAAAGGTGTAGATGTTCAAAACTATGAAGCTGCAACAGGAGAAAAACTGCAAAGTGATGAGGGTGTTTATGTAGTAGAAGTAGTAAGTAATAGTCCTGCTAATAAATCAGGAATTAAAGCTGGAGATATAATAAAAGAAATCGATGATGATAATATAAGTTCTATGAATGATTTAAATAAAGTATTATACAAATATTCACTTGGAGATAAGGTTAGAATTACTGTAAATAGAAGTGGAAATATAGAAACTTTAAATACCACATTTAATAAATAATAAAAAAGAGATAGCCTAGGCTATCTCTTTTTCTATGCTTCTTTTTTGTTTAATTCTTGTATATTCGTTTCTGGTTGTGTGCTGCAGCTATTTTCATGAGGACAACCAGAGCAACTTGAACAACCTGAAGATTTTGAGGAGAACTTTTTATATAGTATTGTAAATGCTATCGCTAGTATTCCAGCTGTAACAGCTAATTCTACAAATTTAGAAGCTTGAAATGATCCTGTAAATATACTTCCCATAGTATAGACAACGAATGATATTATCCACGCCAATACAAGTTGATATATAAATGATGTAAACATCATTTTATTTCCGTATTCTTTTTTCAAAGTAGCTAAAACAGAGATACATGGAGTGTATAATGAAACAAACACTATAAATGTATAAGCTGTTAATGCTGTAAATTGCTGAGGTAAAACTGTAGTTAAATCTCCGTAGATAACACCCATGCTACCAACAACAACTTCTTTAGCAACTAGACCTGTAAGTAAGGATACTGCTGCTTGCCATGTACCAAATCCAAGAGGTGCAAATATAGGTGCAATTACAGAGCCTATAATAGATAAGAAGCTATTGTTTATATCTGTTGTATATCCAGAGAAGTTAAAAAATGAAACTAACCATATAACAATAGACATAGCAAATATTACTGTACCTGCTTTTACTAAAAATCCTTTAGATTTTTCCCATGTATGTTTTATTATACTTTTAGGCTGAGGCATTTTATATTCTGGAAGTTCCAGTATAAATGGTTCTTCTTGTTTATTAAAGTAAGTGTTTTTTAGTACTAAACCAACTAATATAGCAATCACTATACCTAATACATATAGTGATAAAACTACCCAAGATTCTTTTCCAGGGAAGAATATTGAAGCAAATAATGCATAAACAGTTAAACGAGCATTACATGACATAAGTGGAGCTAAAAGAGCTGTAAGTTTTCTATCTTTTTCACTTTCTAAAGTTCTTGCAGCCATTATTGCTGGAGTAGAACAACCAAACCCCATTACAAGAGGGATGAAAGCTTTACCAGATAAGCCTATTTTTCTCATTACGCTATCCATTAAAAATGCCGATCTAGCCATGTATCCACTATCTTCCAATAAAGATATACCTAAGAATAATGCAAATACTAGAGGGAAGAATACTATAACAGATCCAACTCCACCTAATATACCATCAACTATTAACGATGTAAACCAAGGGCTAGATCCACTTAAAAGATTAGAAGCTGCTGGCATTAAAACATCTGCTACAAATACATCTAACATATCAGCTATTGGCTGACCGAACCATTTAAATGTAAATTCAAACACTAACCATAATAATCCTAAGAATATAGGGTAAGCAAGTAATGGATTTAAAACTATTTTATCTATTTTTTCGCTTATACTTTCTTTTTCACCAAAGTCTTGCTTAGTACATTTTGAAACCAGTTTTTCAAGATATTTATAAGTTTGTTCTTCGTTGTCAAAATCTTTTTTTACTGGAATTTTATTGAAGTTGTTTGACTTTATTGTATTTACTATATTATCTACACCTTCATTTTTTCTAGCAACCATAGGGATAACAGTTACCCCAAGTTCATTAGCTAACTTATTATAGTCTATATGTATACCTTTAGATTCAGCAACGTCAATCATATTAAGTACTAATATTACAGGCTTATTAAATTGAACTAATTGAGTTGTTAAATATAAATTTCTAACTAAATTTGATGCATCTACTATATCAACTATAACGTCTACATCTCCACTTTCTAAGAAATTTTTAGAAACCTTTTCTTCGTTAGAAAACGTATCCATTGCATATATACCAGGTAAATCAACTACCTTTATATCATTAGTTGCAAATCCTTCTTTTTTCTCTATTGTAACTCCTGGCCAGTTCCCAACATATTGTTTAGAACCAGTAAGAGCATTAAAAACTGTAGTTTTCCCTACGTTAGGATTACCAAGTAGTGCTACTGTAGTCATAGGACGTATCCTCCTTCTTTATTTTAAAAATATATTTTTGGCATCATTTTTTCTTATAGCTAAATCAAATCCTCTTAATCTTATTATTATAGGATCTCCAAATGGTGCAACTTTTGTTACTTGAACTTCTGTTTCTTCAACACATCCTAATGCAAGTAATCTTTTAGCTAATCTTTCATTACCTTTTATAGAATTAATAGTACCGCTTTGGCCTATTTTCAAATCGTAAACAGTCATCATTAATACCTCCTAATGAATTTCATTCTCAATTACAATATAACATTAATTACCTTTCAAGTCAATATTTAATATATAAAAAATGAATAAATATAAAAAGATGACAGAAAACATCCTATCATCTTTTTATATTTATTCATTTGGAAACGATCTCATAAGTACTTTTATAGATATGTATACGAGTCCTGTAACTGCGAATATTCCACTCATTCCATAAATCATTAATTTTAAACCTTCATATATAGCCATATAATCACATCCTTTGAAATAATTTAACCTAATAATGCTAAGATTAATCCGCCAGCTATAACTGAAGCTATTTGACCAGAAACATTAGCGCTTATAGAATACATAAGTATAAAATTTTGTGGATCTTCCTTTTGAGCAAGTTTCTGAATTGTTCTAGCCGACATAGGGAATGCTGATATACCTGCTGCTCCAACCATAGGATTTATTTTCTCTTTTCTAAACATATTTATAATTTTAACGAATAAAACTCCACCAATAGTATCAAATACAAAGGCTATAAGGCCCATACTTATTATTAAAAACGTACTAAGAGATATAAATTGTTCCGCTTTCATAGTAGATGCTATTGCTAGCCCTAGTAATATTGTAACTACGTTTACAAGTTCATTTTGAGCTGACTTTGATAATCTTTCTACAACTCCAGACTCTCTCATTAAGTTACCAAACATTAAAAATCCTATTAATGGTATAGATACAGGAGCTATAAGACCGGCAATTATAGTAACTACTACTGGAAAGAATATTTTGGTTTTTTTAGAGACTTTGTTAGCCTTATAAGGCATCTTTATCATTCTTTCTTGTTTAGTTGTAACTAATTTAATAGCAAATGGCTGTATAATAGGAACTAAAGCCATATAAGAATAGGCTGCAACAGATATAGGTCCTAAGAGTTTTGGAGCAAGTTGACTAGATACAAATATAGAAGTAGGCCCATCAGCGGCGCCAATTATTCCTATAGATGCAGCTTCATTTATACTAAAACCAAATATAAGAGCAATTATTATAGTAAAAAATATACCAAATTGAGCTGCAGCACCGAGAAATATCATAGACGGATTTTCGAGTAATGGCCCGAAATCTATCATTGCTCCTATGCCTATAAATATAAGTAAAGGAAATAATTCAGTGGCTATTCCACTGGCAAACAAGAAATCCAATATACCTTCCATTTCAGTACCGTTTATCATTTGATTTATAGCACCAGATAGGGGAAGGTTGACCATTATAGCACCAAATCCCATAGGGAGAAGAAGAGTAGGTTCAAAATCTTTGGCTATAGCTAAGTATACTAAAAGACCTCCTATAATTATCATAATTACCTGTTTAATAGTTATACTCATAATACCTTGAACCAAAATATCCATAAAAATACCTCCTTTGACAACTTGTATAGGTTATTATATTTATAAATAGTAGGAAAAATAACAAAAAAGAACTAAGATTATAGGATAAAATTAAAATACTACGTAAGATATTATTAATATGCCCACGAATTAAAATACTAATGAAATTAGTTTCATTAATGCAAAAAATGTATTATAATGTAGATATAATATATTTGAAAGGAGTAGGATTATGAGCACTAAAAAGTTAACTCATATGAGTTTGCTTATAGCATATAGTTTAGTTTTGTATATAATAGAAAGTTATATACCAAATCCTTTAATAGCTTTATTCCCAGGAGCTAAACTAGGCCTTACAAATATTATTACATTAGTATCACTATCTTTATTAGGATTTAAAGATACTTTTATAATAATCACTATTAGAGTTATATTGTCATCTATGTTTTCGGGACCTATATCAGCTTTATTATTTAGTATATCTGGCGCCTATTTAAGTTTATTAGGTATGAGCCTTTGTCTTAAAATAAAGAACTTTTCCGTTGTAGGAGTAAGTATTGTAGGAGCAGTATTCCATAATATAGGGCAACTTTTAGTGGCATCTTTAATAATTGAAAGTGGACTTATTTTTACTTACCTGCCTTATATGCTTATAGCATCTATACCAACTGGAATTTTCGTTGGAATGGTATCGAAATTTACTTTAAATAATTTATCTAAGATACAACAAAAGGTTTATTGACATATTATAATAGGGTTTGATAAAATATTATAGAATTAATTAAACAGTAATAAACTAAAACATTTAATGGTGGTTAACATGATAAAAGCTGATTTAGATAAAATAAAAGAGGAAATAGAATCGCTAAGAGAAGAAATCAATAGATATATACAATATCCAGATATATTTAAAGAAGAACTAGTTGAAACAAGCCAAAAAATAGATGTATTAATAAATGAATACTTACAATTTTCAAGAGAATAAAGCCTGCAAAGGCTTTTTTTTATTTTTAAACTGCATACTATTAAAACATATAGTCAATAATCTTGAGTAGCAATAAATATGTACTTAAAAGGTGAAGTGTATGTTACTATATAGTTTATTTAAATCAATAATAATAATTATTGGGGCTTACATCATATTAAGAGTTATAAGATATATAACTTCTGGAATATTTGACATAACTAAATTCGATAGACAGTATGAAAGGACATTGAGCAGTATAATAATATCCTTTTCTTACTATGTCATATTCATTGTAGCTGTTACCCTGATTTTAAAGGAATTTAAGATAGTAGATTTTAATAAATTTGAAACCTTGGTAACTGGAGCTGGTATAGTAGGGTTAATAGCAGGTTTGGCGGTTCAAAGTTTTCTAAAAGATATATTAAATGGTTTTTTTATTCTGTTTGAGAAACAGATGAAGGTTGGAGATTTTGTAACAATAAATGAAGAGTTTAGAGGAACGGTAGAAGAAATAGGACTAAGGAGTCTTAGTATAAGAGATTGGGATTCAAGAAGAATAACTATACCAAATGGAAATATAGCATCATTAAGAAATTACAGTAGAAAAAAAATGAGAGCAGTAGTTCATGTGAGGGTCTCTTATGAAGAAAATCCGCTTTATATTATAGAGATACTAGAAGAAGTATGTATGATATTAAATGAAAGTTACAAACAATTTTTAATTAAAAACATGATGAATGAACCATCAGAACCCTTTAGTGTATATGGGGTAACTGATATAGTTGATGTTCCCGTAGGAGTACAATATACTATAACTGGTTCAATAGAACCATTTAAGTATTTTGAAGCATTAAAAGATGCTAGACTACAAATATTATTAACTCTTAGAGAAAAAGGAATAAAAGTTGCATACCCAACAAATGTAAACATATTATACAATGGATATGGTGATTATGTACAAGAAAAGAGCTGTGATTAACAGCTCTTTTTACTCATTTCCATAGCTTTCTTGGTACATGATTGCATAGCTGAAATTATGCTAGCTCTGAAACTATTTTTTTCAAGTTCATATACCGCTTCAATAGTAGTTCCGCCTGGAGAACAGACTTTATCCTTTAGTGATCCTGGATGTTCTCCAGTTTCTAATACTGTTTTAGCTGCACCTAAAACAGCTTGAGATGCAAATTTATAAGCTTGACTTCTAGGCATACCTTGAAGAACGGCACCATCGGCTAAAGCTTCTATAAGTATATATACATAAGCTGGTGAAGAGCCGCTTATTGCAGGGATAATATCCATTAGGTTTTCATCTATAATTTCTGCTTTTCCAAAAGACTCGAATATGCTTAATATTATATTTTTTTCTTCATAATTCACATTGGAATTAAAGCTTATAGCTGACATTCCCTCTTTTACTAAACATGGGGTATTTGGCATAGTTCTAACTACTTTAATATCCCTTACCAAATGTTTTTCTATAAATTCTATAGTAATACCAGCAGCTATACTTACAATAACTACATCTTGTTTTACGTAATCTCTTATTTCAGATATTACATCTTTATATTTATTTGGTTTTACAGCTAAAAATAATATATCTGAAAAATTAGCTACATCTATGTTATTATTAGTTGTAAGAATATTGTATTGTTTTTTTACATGTTCAAGTTTATTGTTAGTTGGGTTACTTACCATTATATTTGTATTATCAACTAGATTAGATGATAAAATCCCGCCTATTATAGCTTGTGCCATATTTCCGCATCCTATGAAACCTATTTTTTTGTTCATATATATACCTCCTATTGTACTAACCTAATTATATTAATATAAATGATATACATATTCAATACAAAACTAATTAATATGCATTTTTTTATAGATACGCAAATATTATAAATAAAAGTGGATCAAGGAGGGATATTATGGATACAAAAGAAATGGCATTAAGACTGCTAGTTGCACTTTTAATAGGAGGCATGACTGGAATAGAAAGAGAAAGATCTCACCAATTTGCTGGATTTAGAACACATATATTAGTAGCTGTGGGATCTTGTATATCCTCTATAACATCTATACTACTATTTACTGAATTCAGTTATAAATATAATATAGATCCAGCTAGATTGTCTGCACAAGTGTTGTCAGGAATAGGATTTTTAGGAGCAGGGGCGATACTAAAAACATCTAACGGGATAAGAGGCCTTACAACGGCGGCTGGTATATGGACTACAGCTTGTATAGGTATAGCTGTAGGTTTTGGATATTACGAGTTAAGTATATTAGCATGGTTATTTGTAATGACAACTTTATATATACTAAAATATATAGATAGAAAATTATTTAAAAGAAAACTAACCACATTTACTGTAAAAGCCTATAGCAGTGCTATAGTACCTAAAATATTTGAAGTATTAGAGGAAAATAGTATAATAGTTAAAAATATGAATATAACTGAATGTGAAGATAATAGGCGAAGTATAAATTTTACAATATTACATGACAGGAGAATAGTATTAAATGAACTAATAAAAGAATTAGATGATGTAAAAAATATAATTAGTATAGACTATTTAGAGTAAAATATTATAAAATATTGAATTAACACGTTATTAAAAAATTAAGATTGAGGTGTATAAATTGAGCAAAAGAATAAGGTTAGTAACAGATAGTTCTTGTGATTTACCTAAGCACCTATTACAAGAAAATAATATACATGTAGTTCCACTAAACGTTTTGTTTGATGACGAAAGCTTTGTGTCTGGAGTTGAAATAGATAATCAAACTTTTTATTCAAAGATGAAAAATAGCACAGCTCTTCCTAAAACATCTAGTCCATCTCCAGATAGGTTTTTAGAAAAATTTGATTGTGAAGAAGAAGAAATTTTAGTAATATGCCTATCTTCAAAATTATCTAGTACGTATAATAATGCATTAATTGCTAAAAATATGTATTTAGAAGGCAATTCTTCTAAAAAGATAGAAATAATAGATACCTTAACTGGATCACTGGGAATAGGTATATCAGTTTTAAAGGCAGCAGAACTAATAAATGAAGGAAAAACCTTAGAAGAGATAGTAAGTATAATTGAAAAAGAAAAAGAAAATATAAGTGTATATGTAGCATTAGATACATTAGAAAATGCAGTAAAAGGTGGAAGAATCCATGCTTTTGCAGGGAAAATAATAAACGCCTTAAACTTAAAAATAATAGTTAAGGTAGAAGAAGGATTAGTAAAAACACATGATAAAGCTAGGGGAGAGGTTAAAAGCATAAAAAAGCTAGTGGAAATCATGGAGGAACATGTAACTGATATACCTAACAAAATAATAGGGATAGCTCATGGTAATTGTGAGGAAAAGGCTTTAAAACTTAAACGTATGATAGAAGACAAATATAATTTTAAAAGTATATTGATGAGTGAAATAGGTCCTATAATAGGAACTTATGCAGCTGAAGGGGCTCTTCTTATAAGTTTTGATTAACCCTATCAAAAGGAGACGATAATATGGGAATAGAGAGAAAAAATATAGAAGAAAAATATAAATGGAACATAGATAATATATATCCAAATAAAGAAAAGATAGATTCTGATATAAATAAAGTTAAAGAGATAATGAAAGAAATACAGAAATATAGAGGCAAGTTATCAGAGAGTAAAGATAATTTGTACAATGCACTAAATTTATCTGAGAAAGCCTCAAGAATAGTACAAAATCTATACGTATATACGCATATGAAACAACATGAAGATACTAGAATAAATGCAAACCAAGGAGTGGCTACCAAAACTGATATGTTAGCTACTGAGCTATCTACATCTGTATCTTATATGGTTCCAGAAATAATATCTATGGATGAAAATAAACTAAACGAATATCTAAAGGATGAAAAACTTAAATTTTACCAAAAGTCTATAGATGATATATTAAGAGAAAAGCCGCATACTTTATCTGAAAAAGAAGAAGAGTTATTAGCGGCAACTGGAGATATAGCATCTGTTCCAGATAAAGTATTTGAAATGTTTTCTTTTGCAGATATGAAGTTTCCAGAAATAAAAGACGAAAATGGAGATACTGTAAGAATTAGTCATCAAAATTTTACTAAAATGCTTCAAAGCAAAGATAGAAGAGTTAGAAAAGAAGCCTTTGAAAACGTATATGAAACTTATGAATCATTTAAAAACACCTTTGCATCTACATTGTATGGTGGTATAAAAAAAGAGATATTTTATTCCAAAGCTAGAAAATATGAGTCTGCACTTCAAGCATCTTTATTTAAAGACGACATAAGTATATCTGTATATACCAACTTAATAGATGCAGTATCTGAAAGTTTAGATACATTTAATAAATATCTAAACTTAAAAAAAGAGTTTCTTGGTTTAGATGAGTTTCATATGTATGATTTATACGTTCCTTTAGTTACGCAGTTAGATATGAAAATACCTTATGAAAAAGCTCAAGAGATAATACTAAATGCTCTGAAACCTTTAGGAGAAGATTATATAAATGTTTTAAAAAGGGCCTTTTCTGAACGTTGGATAGATGTATATGAAAATGAAGGTAAACAAGGTGGAGCTTATTCATGGGGAAGCTACGATTCAGTACCCTATATACTGATGAGTTATAAAGATGATTTAAATTCATTATTTACATTAGTTCATGAACTAGGTCATTCTCTTCATAGCTATTACTCAAAAAATAATCAGCCTTATTTATATTCAGGATATAAGATATTTGTTGCAGAAGTGGCTTCTACTTTAAATGAGTTGTTACTTATGAACTATATGCTTGAAAATTCAAAATCACAAGAAGAGCGATTTTATCTATTGAATTACTACTTAGAACAGTTTAGAACAACAGTGTATAGACAAACTATGTTTGCTGAATTTGAAAAAATAACTCATGAAAAAGCAGAAGGTGGAGAACCTTTAACATCAGATGAATTTTACGATATATATTATAATTTAAATAAAAAATACTATGGAGATAGTATGGAAGTAGATAAACAAATAGGTTTAGAATGGGCTAGAGTCCCTCATTTTTATAATAATTTTTATGTTTATAAATATGCTACGGGATTTTCAGCAGCTAGTGCTTTAAGCAGTCAGATACTAAATGAAGGAAAACCGGCAGTAGATAGATATATCGAGTTTTTAAAAAGTGGGGGGTCTGATTATCCACTTAATCAACTTAAAAAAGCTGGGGTAGATATGGAGAAAAAAGAATCCATAGAAAGTGCCCTAGAAGTATTTAAAAACCTAGTTAATGAATTAGAAAATGAAAAAAATTCAAAATCATAATTAATTATAAAATTAAACTCATGGATGTACTTCCATGAGTTTTTTATGTGCATTTTTTATATATAGTATTACCGTCTACAGATGATATAATTTCATATTGCCTTCCAGGTATAAATTGTTGATTAAAAGATTCTACATTACTAAGGATATATATAGTGTATATTCTACCTTGTTTTAGGGTAATTCTCGTACTGGGTGTAGGTCCTTCTGTCCCTGATGAAGAAGCTGTTACTCTATACTCTCCGGAAGGTATAGTGCTATATTCAGTAATTTGACCAGAAGATAATAATCTATTTATTGTGTTTCCATTTGAAGATACATTAACAGTTAATGCGTCCGAAGACAAATTAATAAGCCTAGCTTTGGTTTCGTCAGGAAATACTTTTTGATTAGCATCATCTATAATAGTTACTAATTTTATATTAGGCAAAGTTCCTATAACAGCTAAAGTTACAACCTGGCCTTCAGGTATTTCTGCTCCTATTAATGCTAGTGTAGGAACTTTTTTTTGTTGAGCTACATAAACCTTTACAGTATTTCTTCCTTTTGGAATAGTCATATAACCACCAAATTTTTCATAGGGTAAATCATCTGCTATTACTAAATTATTTATTAATACATCAATTGTAACAGCACTTGATAATGCATTAAGTGCTCTAACAACGGAAAAATTAGGAGTTAAACAAGGAACTCCTACTTCCTCTAGAACTGCATTTACTCTACTCGACACTGAGCTTCACCTCCACTAGTAAAACTAAGTTAAATAATCCTATCATATTATATGAATAAAGGAAATTCATTGTTAATGTATTATATTACATTTTTTTATGCTTATTTTTTACATTTTATTAACAATTTTTACATATACCTAACTTCACCTTAACCTGTCCTTAACATACAAGCTGTATTCTAATAGTGTAGCAAACAAGAAAACAAAATAAAAAATTAAGAATATATGGAGGGAAATTAATTATGTCTTTAAAGAAAAACATAAGTAAATTAGTTTCATTAGGTTTAGTTGGGGTTTTATCAGCAGGAATATTGGTAGGGTGTGGAAGTTCTAACCAAGGAGGAAATACTTCAGATTTAAAAGGAACAATAATGATAGATGGATCAAGTACAGTGTTCCCTATATCTGAAGGTGTTGCAGAAGAATTTGGAAAACAAAATCAAGGAGTTAACGTAACAGTAGGAACATCTGGTACTGGTGGAGGTTTTGAAAAGTTCTTAAAAGGGGAAATTGACATAGCTGATGCATCAAGAGGAATAAAAGATGAAGAAAAAGCGGAAGCTGAAAAAGCTGGAATAAAATATAAAGAAATAGAAGTTGCATATGATGGTATAACAATAGCTATAAATCCACAAAATACTTGGGCAAAAGATATAACTACAGATGAATTAAAGAAAATATGGGAGCCAAACAGTACAGTTAAAATGTGGAGTGATGTAAGACCTGAGTGGCCAAAGGAAGAAATAAAATTATATGGACCAGGTAGTGAATCAGGAACATTTGAGTATTTCACTGAGGAAATAAACGGTGAAAAAGCAGCTATAAGAACTGATTATACAGCAAGTGAAGACGATAACGTATTAGTTACAGGTGTTGCTGGTGATAAAAACGCTATGGGATTCTTTGGATATTCTTACTACTATGAAAACCAAGACAAGTTAGCTGCTGTATCAGTAAATGGAATTGCTCCATCTCACGATACTATACAAAATAAAACTTATGCTCCATTATCTAGACCATTATATATATATATAAGTGAAAAAGCATTATTAGAAAAACCAGAAGTTAAAGCTTATGTGGAGTTTTATTTAGGTGAAGTAGGAAAAGAAATAGCATCTCAAGTTGGATACGTTGCTTTACCAGATTCTGAATATGAAAATCAATTAAAAGAAATTCAAGAAATGAAATAATCCAAATAATATTTTAGAAAAGACTGCATATTAGCAGTCTTTTCATATAAGATAGGTGAAAAAATTATGGGTAATAATATACTTATAATTGAAGATGAAAACAATATAGTTGACATTTTAAAAACTAACTTACAAGATACTGGGTATATAGTTGAGGCTAGTAATGATGGGCTAGATGGTTTTATTAAGTTGAGAGAACTAAAACCTTCTTTAGTTATTTTAGATTGGAGCTTACCTAGTGTAGAAGGGATAAGTATACTAAAACAAGTTAAAAAAGATAAAGACTTTAAGACTATACCTATAATAATGTTAAGTGATAAAAATCTAGAAGAATATAAAATAGAAGCTTTAAATTGTGGAGCGGATGATTATATAACAAAACCTTTCAATATAAAAGAAGTTATTTCAAGGGTAAATTCTGTATTAAGAGGATATGCCAAAAAACAAATTAATAGCAAGTATTTAGATGAGTTCCAATTTAGTTTAGATGCTTATGAAATATATAAAAATGGGATAAGAATAGATGTAACAATAAAGCAATTTGAAATATTAAGATTATTACTAGAAAATAGAGGGAAAATTATATCTAGAAAATATTTGTTAGATAAAATATGGGGAAATGATAGTACTATAGAATCTAGGACGGTGGATGTCCATATAAGACATCTAAGAAAAAAGTTGAAAAATAATATTAGCTCAGCTAATTATATAAAAACAATAAGAGGTTCGGGATATAAAATAGAATAATATATTAAATTATTTAAAAACTGCCATTAGGCAGTTTTTTTAGTATCTAAATATATTACTATGTATAAATTATAGATTTACAGTGAAAAATAAATTGGAAATTATATAATAAGGAGATGGAATATACTATGCTAAAAAAACATATAAAAAAAGTATTAACTTTATCTTTAGTAACTGTTATGTCAGTAGGAATAATGACGGGGTGTGGCAATAGAAACGAGCAGGGTGTTCCAACAGAGTCTAAACTAAGTGGAAATGTAGTAATGGACGGATCAAGCACTGTATTTCCTATATCAGAAGCTGTAGGAGAGGAGTTTAACAAAATAAATCCTGGAGTCAATATAACAATAGGAACATCAGGAACAGGTGGAGGAATGGAAAAACTCTTAAGAGGTGAAATAGATATAGCTAATGCATCAAGAGCTATAAAAGATGAAGAAAAAGCGACAGCAGAAAAAAATGGTGTAAATTATAAAGAACTAACTATAGCCTATGATGGAATAACAGTTGTTGTCAATCCACAAAATGATTGGGCTAAAGATATAACTGTGGAAGAATTAAAGATGATATGGGAACCGAACAGTAAAGTTAAAAAATGGAGTGACGTAAGATCAGAATGGCCTAATAAAGAAATAAAACTATATGGCCCAGGTAGTGAATCGGGGACATTTGAATACTTTACAGAAACTATAGTTGGAGAAGCTGGAGATATAAGAACAGACTATACAGCAAGTGAAGATGATAACGTATTGGTACAAGGTGTAGCTGGAGACAAAAACTCCATGGGATTCTTTGGATATGCATATTACTTTGAAAATCAAGATAAACTAAAAGAAGTTTCTATAGATGGTGTAGTACCAACTCAAGAAACAATACAAGATGGAACTTATAAACCGTTATCAAGACCACTATTCTTATATGTAAATGAAAAATCTATGAATGATAAACCTGAAGTTAAATCTTTCATTGAATTTTACTTAGGAGAAGGAAGAGCTATAGTTCCAGAAGTAGGTTATGTAGCTATACCAGATGCTGACTATGACAATCAGTTAAAAGAAATACAAGATATAAAATAATAATATTTAAGTTAAGATGTTGATAAATTAATTATCAACATCTTTTTATATTGTGCGAAAAATATATTAAAATATAAAAATATATGGTATTATATGTTGGTAATTTATTCAATTATATTTAGAGAGGTGTGACAGAATATAGTATGAGGCTTAAGAAGAATATAACAAAATTATCAATAATATCTTTATTAATAATTTTATTAAGTGGCTTAACTGTTGGATGTTCAAGCAGTAATGATAAATCTATATTTATAGATGGATCAAGTACGGTATTTCCAATAACTGAAGCTATAGGAGAAGAATACTCAAAAGCAAATAGAGGAGTTAAAATAACTATAGGAGCTGGGGGTACAGGGGCAGGTATAGAAAAATTAATAAAAGGTGAAGTTGATATAGCCAATGCATCAAGGCATATAAAAGATGAAGAATTAGTAAAAGCCAATGAAGCTAAGATGAATATTAAAGAACTAATCATAGCTAATGATGGAATAACTATAGCTGTAAATAAACAAAATAACTGGTGTACTGATATAACTCCTGAAGAGTTAAAAATGATATGGGAACCAAATAGCAAAGTTAAAAATTGGAGTGATGTAAGACCTGAATGGCCAAAGGAAGAAATAAAATTATATGGACCAGGTAGCGAATCTGGAACATTTGAATATTTTACAGATGAAATAGTAGGAGAAGCTGGAGCTATAAGAACAGACTATACGGCAAGTGAAGATGATAATGTCTTGGTAACTGGTGTACAAGGAGATAAGTATTCAATAGGATTCTTCGGATTTGCTTATTACTACGAAAATACTGATAAGTTAAAATCTGTTAAAGTAAATGGCATAGAGCCTACCCAAGAAACTATACAAAATGGAGAATACACTCCTTTATCGAGGTCTCTATACTTATATGTTAATACAGACAATATGAATAATAAGCCTTTGATGAAAGGTTTTATTGAGTATTACTTAGATAAGGGTAGAAAGATAGTTCCAACCACAGGTTATGTTGCACTACCAGATGAAGAATATAATAAACAATTAAAAGAAATGCAATCTATAAAATAACAGAGGATACCTTGAGGTATCCTTTTTTATTTGTAAGGTTTTAAAGTTTATAGAGTATATTACAAAAGAAAAACGACAAACTAATTTATAGAGTGGATATAAGCAAGTTAACGTATACTTAACAAAATTAACATATATCTAACGCATACTTAACAAAGAATAAATATAGAAGTGTTAATCTAACAATGTAGAATAAATAAGAAAAACAATGGAAAAGATCAGGAGGAAATAGAATGAAAAAGACTAAAGAAAAAATAATTAAATATATTCTTGCAACTTTTGGAAGCATATCTATATTTGTTACGATAGGTATATTCTTAATCTTAATATATGAAAGTTTAGAGTTTTTTAAACAAGTTCCTATTACTGAATTTTTATTCTCTAAACAATGGACTCCATTATTAAATCCGAAACACTACGGTATAGCATCTTTACTTTCGGGTACATTTTTAATTGTAGTATTTTCATCGCTTATATCTATACCAATAGGTCTTTTAAGTTCAATATATTTAAGCGAATATGCAGATAAAAGAGTTAGAAAAGTTATAAAGCCTATATTAGAAATATTGGCAGGTATACCATCTATAGTATATGGGTTCTTTGCTTTAACAACTATAACTCCCATTTTACAAAATATATTCCCTCAAACTAGCATATACAATGCTTTAAGTGCTGCTATAGCAGTTGGAGTAATGACTCTCCCAATGGTGGCATCTTTAAGTGAAGATTCAATGCAAGCAGTTCCAAATAGTTTAAGAGAAGCTGCATATGCACTAGGACTTACTAAACAAGAGACTGTAAGAGGGGTAGTTCTACCTGCAGCTATATCAGGTATAATATCGTCATTTATATTAGCTATATCAAGAGCTATAGGTGAAACAATGATAGTTGCGTTAGCAGCTGGGTCTAATCCAAAACTTACTTTAAATCCTCTTGAAAGTATACAGACAATGACAGGATTTATAGCTCAAGTAAGTCAAGGTGATATAGCTCAAGGAAGCTTAGAATCTCAAACGTTATATGTAGTTGGACTAGTATTATTCTTGTTAACTCTATCTATGAATATATTGGCAAGATATATAACTAATAAAATGAGGGAGGAATATTAATAATGAACAATTCAAATATAAAAGTACGTAAGCGTAATGATAATATATTTCACGGCATATTAATACTCTCTATACTGTTTTCATTAAGTATATTAGTTGTATTGTTTGGTGAAGTTATCGTTGATGGAATTTCTTATTTAACGCCAGAATTTTTCTTTAATTATACATCGAGAATACCATCACAGGCAGGCGTTGCTGCAGCCTTTGCTGGATCTGTATGGGTTATATTAATTACAATAGCAATTGCATTCCCACTAGGAGTTGGAACGGCACTATATTTGGAAGAATATGCACCAAAAAATAAAATAACATCTTTAATTCAGGTAAATATAAACAATTTATCAGGTATACCTTCAGTTGTATATGGTATATTTGGATTAACATTATTCGTAAGATTACTTGGATTAGGAAGAAGCATAATGGCCGGGTCACTAACAATGGCACTTTTAATATTGCCTTTAATAATAGTATCTTCCCAAGAATCGCTAAAGACAGTTCCAAGGGAACTAAAAGAAGCTTCTTATGGACTAGGTGTTAGCAAATGGGATACTATAACTGGAGTTATAATTCCTTACTCTATGCCAGGAATACTTACAGGAACGATACTTGCTATATCAAGGGCATTAGGAGAAGCTGCACCATTATTACTTGTAGGTGGAGCTGCAGCTATATGGTTCTCACCTTCATCTCCACTTGACCAATTTACAACACTACCGTTGCAAATATATTCTTGGGCTGGAAAACCACAAGCGGAATTCCAAAATGTTGCTTCAGCAGGGATACTATTATTACTTGGGTTATTAATACTTACAAATTTAACAGCAATATTATTAAGAAATAAATACCAAGACAGAATAAAACGCTAAGGAGGACAAAATTATGTCTAATACTAAGATAAAAGTAGATAATCTGGATTTTTATTATGGAGATTTTAAGGCACTAAAAAACATAAATATAGATATAGAAAAAAATAAGGTAACTGCATTTATAGGTCCATCGGGATGTGGAAAGTCAACATTTATAAGAACATTAAATAGAATGAATGATTTAATAGAGGGAACTAAAGTAGATGGAGACATACTATTAGACGGAAAAAATATATATTCTCCTAATATTGAAGTAGAAGAATTAAGAAAAAGGGTAGGTATGGTATTTCAAAAACCAAATCCATTTCCAAAGTCTATATATGAAAATATAGTATATGCACCGAAAAGACATGGGATAAATGATAAAAAGGCACTAGATGAAATAGTAGAAAAGAGTTTAAAAGGAGCAGCACTTTGGGATGAAGTTAAAGACAGATTAGATAAGTCTGCATGGGCTTTATCAGGAGGTCAGCAACAAAGACTATGCATAGCTAGAACTATAGCAATGCAGCCAGAAGTAATACTAATGGATGAGCCTACATCAGCATTAGACCCAATAGCAACTGCGAAAATAGAAGAACTAGTAGAAAACTTGAAAAAGGATTTTACTATAGTTATTGTTACTCATTCAATGCAACAAGCAGCTAGAATATCAGATAATACAGCATTCTTCTTGATGGGAGAGATAATAGAGCTTGATGAAACTAAAAAAATATTTACTGCTCCAAAAGATAAGAGAACTGAAGATTATATAACAGGAAGATTCGGCTAAGATATAGAATAATAATAAAAACTATATGATAGGGGTGCAATTTAGTGGAACAAAAAAATATAGATTTAAATATAGAGACACTAAAAAACTATACAGTTAAAATGATGGAAAAATGTGAAGAATTAGTTATAAAGTCTGTAGAGGCTATGGTAGCTAAGGATTTAGATGCATCTAGAGAAGTTATAAACCAAGATGATGAAATAGATTCACTAAGAGATTATATAAGAGAAAGAAGTATAGAACTTATAGCTCTAAGACAGCCAATGGCTAGAGATCTAAGAACTGTATATGCTTTAGGGACAATAGCTTTAGAACTAGAGAGAATAGGAGATTATGCTGTAAATATAGCTATGGAAACTATAAAAATAGGAAACGAAGAACATGTTGAGCCACTTATAGATATTCCAAAGATGAGTAATATATGCGCGGATATGTTAAGAAGGCTTAAGGATGCATTAATACTAGGGGATGACAAATTAGCATACAAAATAGCTTTAGAAGATGACATAGTAGATAATTTATACAATGATGTTTATATAGATGCGTTAGCTGCTATGCACAGAGATAGTAGAAATATTAATCAAGGGGTTAAGTTATTATTTGCAGGAAGGTATTTAGAAAGGATTGGAGATCACATAACTAATATATGCGAAAGTATAATATATACTGTAAGTGGAGAAATGATAGAATTTGATTAAACTGGTAGAAATACCAGTTTTTTTTATTACTTATCGTTAATTAAGTATTTAAGTATTGTTAAATAATTGTTAAAAGGAAAACATTTTTCGCTATAAATATTGAAAAAAAATACATAAGGTGTATAATAAAGGTAAGAATTATTCCAAAACAAAACAAAATTTAAACGAGGGGGAATAAAACTATGTCAAATAATACACAAACAATTATGGAAAACGTTTTACAAACAGTTATAAAGAGAAATCCTGGGGAAGTTGAGTTTCACCAAGCTGTAGAAGAAGTTCTACATTCATTAAAGCCAGTTATGGAAATGCATCCTGAGTATGTTAATGCTGGTATATTAGAAAGAATAGTTGAACCAGAAAGACAAATAATGTTTAGAGTACCTTGGGTAGATGATCAAGGTAACATTCAAGTTAATAGAGGATTTAGAGTTCAATTTAACAGTGCTATAGGACCATACAAAGGTGGTTTAAGATTCCATCCATCTGTATACTTAGGTATAGTAAAGTTCTTAGGATTTGAACAAATATTCAAAAACTCATTAACAGGACTTCCTATAGGTGGAGGTAAAGGTGGATCTGACTTTAATCCAAAGGGAAAATCAGATGCTGAAATAATGAGATTCTGTCAAAGCTTTATGACTGAGTTATACAGACATATAGGTCAAGATATAGACGTTCCAGCTGGAGATATAGGTGTTGGTGGAAGAGAAATAGGATATATGTATGGTCAGTTCAAGAGAGTAAGAAATGCTTATGAAGCTGGAGTTTTAACAGGTAAAGGATTAACATATGGTGGTTCTTTAGCTAGAACAGAAGCTACAGGATTTGGTGTAGTTTACTTTGTAGATGAAATGTTAAAAGCTCATGGACATAACTTACAAGGAAAACAAATAGTTGTTTCTGGTTCAGGAAACGTTGCTATATATGCTACTAAAAAAGCTCAAGAATTAGGAGCAACAGTTATAGCTGTTTGTGATTCTGCTGGATATGTTATAGACAGAGATGGTATAGATGTAGATTTATTAAAGCAAATAAAAGAAGTTGAAAGAAAAAGAATATCTGAGTATGCTAACAGAAAACCAAATGCTGAATATCATGAAGGACAAAGAGGTATATGGACTGTTAAATGTGATATAGTATTACCATGTGCTACTCAAAATGATATAACTATAGAAGAAGCTAAGCAATTAGTTGAAATGGGAATAATAGCTGTTGGTGAAGGTGCTAACATGCCATGTACTAATGAAGCTGTACAATATTTCTTAGACAAGGGAATATTAGTAGCTCCAGCTAAAGCTGCTAATGCTGGTGGAGTTGCTACTTCAGCACTTGAAATGTCTCAAAATAGTATGAGATTATCTTGGACATTTGAAGAAGTTGACGCTAAGTTACATAATATAATGATTAATATATTCAAAAACTCTAAAGATGCTGCTGATAAATACGGTGTTCCAGGAAACTATGTTGCTGGTGCTAACATAGCTGGATTCCTAAAAGTAGCTGATGCTATGATGGCTCAAGGAATAGTATAAGATAAGTTTAAAGTCAGGTTTTATAACCTGGCTTTTTTATTTTTTGTTAACAATTAACATATAGATATCATAATATGTATTAGATATAATTTGTACAATTTATATCTAATATATTATTGACATCAGGGGGTAAAATAATGCAATACAATTACTATCAATACTGTGAACAAATGGCTAATAGACACTACCCAAAGGTATATCATGTTTTAATGCCGCATGTAGTATATGTTTGTGATGGATATGATACACGTGAAGATATGTATCCATTTCCTAGTGATGAAAGAATAGAAGAAATGACTGATATGATAGTGGATAGATATGAAAGAGATAATAACAGATCAATTGAAGAAGAAGAAGAATTAAATAGACAATTTGGACGTAGATTTATTAGAGATTTAGCTTTAATACTTCTTTTACAAAGACTTCTTAGAAGAAGAAGAAGAAGATTTGGTCATGGATTTGGAGGCTTTGGAGGCCCTGGAGGACTTGGAGGCTTTGGAGGCTTTGGAGGCTTTGGATTTTAAGGGTACTGAGATCAAATAGTAAAATAGCCGTTGATAAATTATCTACGGCTATTTTAAATTAGTTTTGTAACAAAATATTTCTTAGAATCATAAAATAACATAGGACTACAAGAGAGGAGGCATGGACATGTATAATTATTATGACTATTGCAAGGCTGTATCTGAAAACTACTATCCCAAAATATATACTATATTAACTGAGCATATAATAAAAATTTGTGAAGAATGCGATAAAAATAAATATATGCATCCATTTCCTACACAAGATAAATTCAAAGAATTGGTAGATAATGTGCATGAATCATATACAAGAGAGTATTACCGTAAATTTACTGAAGGAGAAAATACAAATGGTTATTATAGATATTATGAAGATTATTTACTTAAGGATATTATAAAAATACTTCTAGTTGAAGAAATCTTAAAAAGAAGAAAAAAATATAAAAATTATCCATATTTTTATTAATATACAAGCCTTTTTATAAGGCTTTTTTTAATTACAAGGATATTGTAATTTATCTAGTATGTGGGTAAGTTATAATATCCAACTGCTAAACTTGAGCAAGGTATAATTTTTTAAGGTCGTTGGCGATATAAGAATAGCAAATTTTTTATATTTAAGGCGAAGTAAATTTTTTATTGTGTAATAAGTTTTTGAAATTAATGGTATTATAATATGGAAAATATAAGTAGGGGGCGTTATGGTTTGAAGTTGAAAAAAATAGGTATGAGGACTATTAAAACAGGAATTGGAGTGTTTATAACTGCTCTAATTGGAAGTATAGGCTTACTGCAGGAACCATTATATGCAGCTATAGCATGTGTAGTAACTATGCAAAATACAGTAAAGGGCTCATTAAAAGCAGGGACGAATAGAATAAAGGGAACTGTTGTAGGAGCTATAATTGGATACTTATTTGCATTAGTACATCCTGGAGATCCTATATTAACTGGTGCGGGGATAATAGCCTTAATTTACATCTGTAATATACTCAATATAAAACAATCCGTTTCTATAGCATCTGTAGTATTTTGTTCTATATTATTAGGAGTTGGTAATAACGATGTCTTATTATATTCTATTAATAGAACTATAGATACGGCAGCAGGGATAGTAATAGCTTTAGTTGTAAATTATTTTATAATAAGACCTAACTATTTAAAAGATGTAATGAATGAATTAAAAATAATAGAAAAAAAAGCTATGGAATTAATAAAGGAAAAAATAATATACGATAAAGATATTGATATAGATAATTTTAATGAAGAAATAGTAAAATTAGAATCGACCTATCAACGATTTATAGATGAACTTGAATATAGAAATGAGGATATAGAAATTGAAAAACTAAAAAAAACATTAGATGTGTGCAAGGAAATATATTTTCATTTGCAATCTATAACTCTCTTAAATGACAAGTGTTATCTTAGTAATAAAAATCACGAAGGACTAAAAAAACTATATAAAAAAATTGAATTAAGAAGAGATATTGATGATGAAAAAAGCCCCGTATTTAATTATCATTTAGGTATGATAATTAAGGAAATAGTTATACTTCATAATGTAAATGAACTAATGGAATAAAATAGAAGTTTTAGAGAATAATAAATAGATATAAATCTTATGAAAGGAAAATAAATATGCATATAAGATTAGGATATGTAGCTATTGCTTTAAAACTTCCTAAAGTTACATCATCAAGTACAGTTACTTATTCAAGATATTCAAAAATAATGTCTGAAGAAGATAAGTTAAAAAAGTTAAAAGAAGTGACACTATCTAACTTAAACGATTTACAAAAAATATTGGAATACAATATAAAAAATAATATACATTTTTATAGAATAACATCTAATTTAATACCTCTTGCAACTCATCCTGATGTAAATTGGGATTACAGAAAGTATTTTAAAAAAGATTTTGAATACATAGGAAAAATAATAAGAAAAAATAATATGAGAGTAGATACCCATCCAGATCAATTTAATGTGATAAACAGTATAAATGAAAAAGTAGTACAAGATACTATAAGAAATTTGCATTTTCATATAGACTTATTTGAGGATATAAATTATGAAGAAGGAAAGATGGTTATACATATAGGTGGAGGTCAAGGAGGCAAACAAGAATCTATAAATAGGTTTATAAATAATTTTAATATGTTTCCCCAAAATATAAAAGAAAAACTAATACTTGAAAATGATGATAAATTATTTACAGCAAAAGAAGTATTAGATATATGTAAAAAGTTAGGCTGCCCTATGGTACTAGATGTTCATCATCATGTATGTAATAATAATGGTGAAATTTTAGAAGACTTAATAGAAGATATATTTAATACTTGGAATAACGATATATTACCTCCTAAGATACATTTTTCTAGCCCTAAAGATGGTGAAAGAGATAGAAGACATTCAGATTATATAAATCCTCATGATTTTATAAGTTTTATTGAAATTACAAAGTCTCTGAATAGAGATTATGATGTTATGATAGAAGCTAAGCAAAAAGATGAGTCTTTATATAAATTAGTAGAAGATTTAAAGGAATTTAAAAAGGAGTGGAAGTGGATTGATGAGTCCACAATAGAAATATAGTATAAAATTTATAACATTACTAGTGTAATTCGTGCACATAGGAGGAATTTGTATGTCTCAAATAATAGATAATGGATTAGAAAAATATAAAATGAGAATATTTAACCATATTATCAAACTACTTTGGGAAGATAAGATAGAAGAAATAGACAAATTGCCAGATAAAATACTAGGAGAAGATATAAAAGATGAAAATGAGAGAGCTATATTAAAAAACTTTATAAAGATAGTTATGGGACTAGACCCTATAAATAATTTACATGAAGATGAAAGTTTAAAGGAATTAGCGAAAAAAGCTACATTATTAAATGAAATATCAGACCCCATAATAACAGTTATAACTGATGCTTGTAAAAATTGTTCAGAGTTGTCTATAACTGAAGATGGAATTGAAAGATGTAATGTAAGAGATAAACATATGCAATGTAATGAAAATAATAACTGTAGTGGTTGTGGAGACTGTATGAGTAATTGTAATTTGGGGGCCATATCAGACAAGATAGAGTTTGTTCCTATTATAAACATGTTAAAAGATAAAACAGTACCTGTATATGCTATTGTAGCACCTGCATATATAGGTCAATTTGGAAAAGATGCTACACCTGGAAAAATAAGATCTGCATTTAAAAATATGGGATTTACAGATATGATTGAAGTAGCACTAGCTGCAGATATACTATCTGCTAAGGAATCCTATGAATACCATCATCATATGAAAACTAGTGAAGGAAAATATTTTATAACTAGTTGCTGCTGCCCTGTATGGGTAAGTATGATACAAAAGAACTACACACAGATAGTAGAAAACGTGTCGCCTTCAGTTTCACCAATGATAGCATGTGGAAGAGCTATAAAAGTAATAGACTCTAATGCCAAGGTTGTATTTATAGGGCCTTGTACAGCTAAAAAGAAAGAAATTACCCTTGATGATGTAAAAGGTGCAGTTGATTTTGTTTTAACATTTAAAGAAGTAGAAGAGATATTTAATGCATTAGAAATAGACGTAAAAAGCATGGAAGAAGATAATAGAGTAGAAGCTTCCTTTTCTGGAAGAACTTACGCGAGAGTTGGTGGAGTAAGTAAGGCAATAGAAATATCAGTAAAAAGTATAGATAATGATATACCATTTAAAGCGATAGCATTTAATGGTGCAAAAGAATGCAAGGAAGGCTTGGAAAAACTAATAAGTGGAGAAGTAGATGCTACATTTATAGAAGGCATGGGATGTATAGGTGGATGCGTAGGTGGTCCTAGAAGAAATATAAGCGTAGAAGAGGGAACTAAGAATGTAGATGAATACTCTAATGAAACCTCTATGAAAACTCCATTTGATAATATAAATGTAGCTCAATTTTTAACATCGTTAGGAATAAAGAAAATAGAATCATTAGATTCTTATAATAAAAAAGAAGAAACATCGGACATATTTAGAAGGAAATTCATATAAATAAATAATAACAAACTATAAAAAGCTAGATAAACTTATCTAGCTTTTTATAGTTTAATAAGATTACTTACAAAACTGTAACTTGTCGATTATTGATGAAAATGGTAAGCTAATACTGTATTATGAAATATATTCAGGGGGATTATCGGTAATGAATAAAAAAATAAAATTAATAGGAGTTTTTCTTTTGATTTTTTGGGGGTTATTTTATACAGCAAAGAATTATTCTTTATCATACGATAATTATAATATAAACGATAGACAATTAGCTAACAATACATTGACAAAGTTAATAAAGGCATCTATAGATAATAATGAAAAAGGTCCAAAACCTAGACCTGAAAAGATAGTATATCTTACAATTGACGATGGCCCTTCGAAATATACAGATGAAATAATAAAAATATTAAAAAATAACGATGCTCAAGCTACATTTTTTATGATAGATGGGAATATGAAAAGTTATCCAGAACAAGTAAAAGATATAGTAGATAATGGACATACTCCGGCATTTCACAGTGTCACTCATGACATTCATAAATTATATAAAAATCCAAATCACACTGTAGAAGAGTTTGATATATGTAAGGAAACACTATATAATATAACAGGAATCAATAGTAGTATCATGAGACTCCCTTATGGAAGCAAACCATATATGCCAACTGATTCATATAAGGCGCTATTAAAATCAAAGTATAAAATATGGGACTGGAATTTAGATACTGAAGATTGGAAAAATAGTTCTCAGAAGATAATAAATAACGTAGAAATTTATTCAAAGGGAAAAGATGAAATAGTTTTATTGATGCATGAAAAAGATCAAACAGTACAAGCGTTAGATAAGATAATAAATTACTATAAAAATAATGGTTATGTATTTATGAAAATAAATGAAAAAGAAATTCCTAAAAATTATTGGTTAAATAGTTTTGAAAATAATTAATATTGACAATAATTAGAAGGATATATATAATTATATAAATAAATATATTTAAAAGCTATGAAAAAGAGGAGTATGTAAATACAACTTACAGAGAGGAAGACCCTAGGTTGGAAGGTTTTCTAAGCGATGATTTACAGAAGGTAGCTTTGGAGCTTCTAAGTTGAAGTAACAGTAGGCTTAGACGGCGAGAGTCGTTATATCTATAAAGAGCCAGTTTTTCTGGAATTAAGGTGGTACCGCGAGTTTTTCGTCCTTACAAGTGCGAAAGGCTCTTTTTTATTGCAAAAAACTATTAAATAGGAGGTTTAATATGGAAAAAACTAACTTACCTAAAACCTATGACCCTAAGGATTTTGAAAAGAGATTATATAATGAGTGGTTGGAACAAGATTTATTTAAGGCGAATGTAAATAAAGATAAGAAGCCGTTTACTATAATGCTTCCCCCACCAAATATAACGGGTCAACTACATATGGGTCATGCGCTAGATCATACTTTACAGGATATTCTTATAAGATGGAAGCGCATGGAAGGATATGAAACATTATGGCAACCGGGAACAGACCATGCAAGTATAGCTACAGAAGTTAAAGTGGTTGAAAGAATAAGAGAACAAGAAGGTAAGTCTAAGTATGAATTAGGAAGAGAAGAATTTCTAAATAGAGCCTGGGACTGGAGAAATGAATTTGGTAGAAAAATAGTAGACCAAATGAAGCAATTAGGTGATTCTTGTGATTGGTCAAAAGAGAGATTTACTATGGACGAAGGATGTAATGAAGCAGTTACTGAATTCTTTGTAAAGTTGTATAAAGAGGGGCATATATATAGAGGGAATAGAATAATAAACTGGTGTCCAGATTGTAAAACAACTTTGTCAGATGCAGAGGTTGAGCACGAGGAGCATGAAGGTAATTTTTATCATGTAAAATACCCTATACAAGATAGTGATGAATATATAGAAGTAGCTACAACAAGACCTGAGACAATGTTAGGTGATGTTGCTATAGCGGTTAATCCGAATGACGAAAGATATCAAAAGTTAATAGGAAAAAATGCTATACTACCATTAGTTGGAAGAGAATTAGAGATAGTTGCAGACGATTATGTTGATATGGAGTTTGGTACTGGTGCAGTTAAAATAACACCTGCACATGACCCTAATGACTTTGAAATAGCTCAAAGACACTTCTTACCAAAAATAAACGTTATGAACGAAAATGGAACGATGAACGAAAAAGCTGGTAAGTACAAAGATATGGATAGATATGATTGTAGAAAACAATTAGTGGAAGATTTAAAAGAACACGGATATTTATTAAACATAAAAGATCATAATCATAATGTTGGAGAATGTTATAGATGCCATACGGTAATAGAGCCTAGATTATCAAAACAATGGTTCGTTAAAATGGACGAGTTAGCAAAACCAGCAATAGATGTTGTTAAGTCAGAAAAGGTTAAATTTGTACCAGAAAGATTTGAAAAAACATATCTACATTGGTTAGAGAATATAAGAGATTGGTGTATATCTAGACAGTTATGGTGGGGACATCAAATACCAGCATATTATTGTCAAGATTGCGAAGAAATAGTTGTATCAACAGAAAGACCAGATAAATGTCCTAAATGTAACAGCAATGCATTTAAACAAGATGAAGACGTATTAGACACTTGGTTTAGTTCTGCATTATGGCCGTTTTCAACTTTAGGGTGGCCAAATAAAACTCCAGAACTTGACTATTTTTATCCAACAAACGTATTAGTTACTGGATACGATATTATATTCTTCTGGGTAGTTAGAATGGTATTTGCCGGAAAGTTCTGTATGGATGAAATACCATTTGAGCATGTTTTAATACATGGTTTAGTTAGAGATTCAGAAGGAAGAAAGATGAGTAAATCATTAGGAAATGGTATAGATCCATTAGAAATAATAGAAGCTTATGGAGCGGATGCACTAAGATTTACATTAGCTACAGGAAACTCTCCAGGGAATGATATGAGATTCCATATGGAAAGGGTGGAATCAGCTAGAAATTTCGCAAATAAGCTTTGGAATGCATCTAGATTTGTATTTATGAATATAGATGAAGAAATAATAAAAAATGTAAATAGAGAAAGTGTATCTAATAACTTAACTTTAGCTGATAAGTGGATAATATCAAGGGTTAATAATGTTGTAAAAGAAGCAACAGAAAATATGGAAAAATTCGAACTTGGTATGGCCCTTCAAAAAGTATATGATTTTACTTGGTCTGAATACTGTGATTGGTATATAGAAATGGTAAAACCTAGACTATATCAAGATGATGTAGAAGCTAAAAAGACTGCATTATACACATTAACATATGTACTTGAAAAGATACTAAAACTACTTCATCCACATATGCCTTTTATAACAGAAGAAATATACAGCCATCTTCCAACAGTACAAGGAAGTATAGTTATATCTTCTTGGCCAACATATACAGAAAATGATAATATGATCAAAGAAGAATCTATGATGGAATTGTTAATGGAAGGAATAAGAAATATAAGAAATATAAGAGCAGAAATGAATGTTCCGCCTTCAAAAAAGGCAAGAGTTATAATTGTTCCAACAGCTGAGAAATTAGAAACTATAGAACAAGGTAGAGATTATTTTGTAACTTTAGCTTCTGCTTCAAGTGTTGAAATATTAAGTGATGATTCTAATATACCTTCTGATGCAGTAAGTACTGTTATAGAAGGTGTTAATATATATATACCACTTGATGAATTAGTTGATTTTGCTAAGGAAATCGAAAGATTAGAAAAAGAAAGAGTTAAGTTAGAAGGAGAATTAAAAAGAGTTACTGGAAAGCTTTCAAACGAAGGGTTCTTAGTTAAGGCTCCTGATAAATTAATAGAAGAAGAAAAAGCAAAAAAAGAAAAATATGAAGAAATGATGAATTCAGTATTAGAAAGATTAGATAACTTAAAATCTAAGCTAAAATAGTGTATAATTAAAGTGGATATATGGCATAGCTGTATATTCACTTTTTTCAATCATAAGGATAAATGGGGGAGATTTTAAGATGACGTACGAAGATGCACTAAGGTATATAGAGGAAACCCACAAATTTGGGGTAAGATTAGGTCTTGGTAATATATCAAAGCTTTTGGAAGTTTTGGGAAATCCTCAAGATAATTTAAATATAATACACGTTGCAGGAACTAACGGAAAAGGTTCAACCTGTTCATTTATAACAAAGATATTACAAACTGCAGGATATAGTGTTGGTTTGTATACATCACCCTATCTTGAAACATTTACAGAAAGAATAAGAGTGAATGGAGATAATATTCCAGAAGAAGAAGTAGCGTCTATAATTACTTTAATAAAAGATAAAATAGATGAAATGGTAAGTGAAGGATATAGTTATCCTACTGAATTTGAAATAGTTACAGCTATGGCTTTTTATTATTATTACAAACAAAATGTAGATTATGTTGTTTTGGAAGTTGGAATGGGAGGGAGATATGATGCTACTAATATTATAAATAAATCTTTAGTAAGCGTTATAACACCTGTTAGTTTAGACCATATAGATGTGCTTGGAGATACAATAGGAAAAATAGCTTATGAAAAAGCTGGAATAATAAAGGAAAATGGTTTAGTAGTTATACATCCACAGGAAGTAGAAGCTCAGAATGTTATAAAGGATGTATGCAATGATAAAAATGCAGAGTACATAATAGCAGACACTGGAAGTGTAGAAATTGTAAAATCTACAATTGAATCTCAAATATTTAACTGTAAGGTATTAGATAAAGAATATAATAATGTGAAGATATGCTTAATAGGAGAACACCAAATAAACAATTCTGTAGTGGCATTAAATGTTATAGGTTTATTAGAAGATAGATATAATTTAAATATATCTGATGAAGATATATTTAAGGGGTTAAGCGAAACTAGATGGCCTGGAAGAATAGAAAAATTACAAGATGATCCTATATTTATAATAGATGGTGCTCATAATGAAGATGGAGCTAACTCTTTAGGTAAATCTATAGATAAGCACTTTGAAGATAAAGATATAACCTTAATAATAGGTATGTTAAAAGATAAGGATGTAGATTCTGTGTTACAAATACTTATGCCTAGATGTAATAAGATTATAATTACTACGCCTGATAATCCAAGAGCTTTAAATCCTGAAGAATTAAAAGAAAAAATAGAAAAGTATAATAAAGAAGTTATAGCGTTAGATAGTATTGAAAAGGCTGTAGATTATGCATTAAAAAATTCACATAAAGATGAAGTTATAATAAGTGCAGGATCTTTATATATGATAGGCGCAGTTAGAAGTATTATAAAAAATAAATAATATATAGGGTGGATATTATCCACCTTTTTTTACATTTAAGGAATTAAACAAGCTCAGTATCTAATATATTAGTATAGTACATATAGTTTAACATATTGAGAGGGAGGATGGAAAGTTGAGAATATTTGTTTCTAATTATACATCTAAAAGTATAAGTGTAATAAATTATGAAAAGCTAGAAGTTGAGAAAGAAGTATTCTTAGATGAAAATATTTATCCGCACCATTTCTGCATAAATCCTAAGGATAAATTATTCTATATTCCGAGTTCGTTTAATGGAATTTTATACATACTAGATATAGATCAACATAAAATAGTAGATAGTGTATCGATAGGAGGAAATCTAAGTCAGATAGCTTTATGTAATAATGAAATATTTATATCTAATGAGGATTCTAACAGTATTTACATAGTTGATAAAGATAACTTACTTCCTATAGGGGTAATTTGTGTTGATAATATGCCTCATGGTTTTGCATTTGATAAAGGTACAAATAGATTATTTGTACCTTGTAATAATTCTATATTATCAATAGATGTAGTGAATAAAGTTGTAGATAATAAAGTTAGTTTTAACTTTAAACCATGGCATATAAAAATAGATGAATTAAATGATTTAATATATGCATCTACACTAGATGGAAAAATAGTAGTGTTAGATAAAATAAATTTAAATGTAAAAAAAATAATAGATAAATTTAGATTTCCAGTAGAGATATGCTTAAATAATAATAAAGGTGAAATTTATGTAACAGATTTATTAGATAAAGATATAAAAGTAATAGATTGTGACACCTATAATATAAAATATGAAATTGGAATAAGTGGAAATCCTCAAGGACTTGAGATATCTAAAGATAAGAAATATATATTTGTATCGGATACGCTAGAAAATGATATAAAGGTATTTGAAACTGAAAGTTATGATTTTGTAAAAAGTATTAAAGTGGGAAAAGAGCCTACAACAATAATATGTATGTAAGCTCTTAGTCGGCACTAATTAAAAGTTGTATTATATCTGCATATAGATGTGAAGCGTTGTTCTTCCAGTTATCGCATATAAGCTTAGCTTGTTTATTAGAAGAAACATTTAAATTTAAGTCTATAAGATTTGTTTGATTTTCAATAACTTTTAGACTTACTATGAATTCGTTATCACTTACTTTAATAAAATCTGATTTAACTTGAGTATCATTTAGAATTTGATCTTTGTTTTGTATTGTATATATATCTATTTTATCTTTTATATCCTGAGGTATTCTTCCTAAGAAATATTCTAGAGCTTGAATACCTTTAGTTGTTAGAGAATATAATTCTTTATTAGACTCATTATAAATTTGTACAAAATTGGATTCTATAAGTTGAGATAAAAATTCTTGAAGAGAAAAGTAATTCATAAGTTCTGTTTCCATTATAAGTTGGGTTATTTGAGAATTAGTTAAATCCATTTTAATTTTATCTAATATGTATAAAATTAAAAGCTTATTGGAAGCTAATTCTTCAGATGAATTTTCAAACATACTATCATCCTCTCTAAAATGTATCTATGTATATATTAAACTATAATTTGTAAAATTAAAAGTGGGTTTTTATGTATTTTTATGCACATAAAAAGGCTACCCTTAGGGCAGCCTTTCTTTTTGCGATAATCCATAGATGTCTATTTACTATTTCCCAGACATTTGTCTTTCAGCCATTTCAACTAACTTTTTAGTCATATATCCACCTACATAACCGTTTTGTCTAGCTGTTAAGTTACCTTTATCTACTTGTTCATAATTAGATAAACCTAATTCATTAGCTATTTCTAACTTCATTTGATTTAATGCAGCTTTAGCTTCTGGAACAACTTTTTGGTTTCTGTTTGCCATAGTAAACGCCTCCTTAGTAGATGTCTTTTTTTATTAACAACATCTTGTGATGTTGTTAATATTAATATAACCTCATTATAACTATCTATACATAAAAATTTTAGGAAATTTAAGGAAAGTATTGAAAAATTATTTCTATTGATGTTAATAAACATATATAATATAATTTATGTTTAACCTTTGGCTATAAAGGAGAAGTGATATTATGAACAAAAGTATTGAATTAAAAGAATATATATTAAATCTAGGGGCTGCTAAAGTTGGGTTTGCAAATATAGATAAGTTTTTGCCTGATTATCTATCTCATTTAAAGAGTGGTATAAGTATAGCTATAAGATTGTCTGATGAGACAATTAGTCATATAAAAAATGAGCCTACCCATACTTATTATCATCATTATAGAACCGTAAATACGTTTATAGATCAAATAACTTTGCAAATAACTATGAAGATTCAACAAATGGGATATTTAGCCATAGCCATTCCTTCATCTCAATCTATAAATGACAAGAAAGAAGAAAGAGAATATAAAGCCCTTTTGTCCCATAAAATGGTAGCTACCTTATCCGGGGTAGGTTATATAGGAAAAAGTGCATTACTTGTAACTGAAGAATTTGGCCCTAGGGTTAGACTAGGAACTATATTAACGAATATGCCGCTAGAATATGACAATCCTATTTCTGAATCTAAATGTGGAGAATGTAATATATGTACAAAGTTATGTCCTGCATTTGCAATTAAAGGTGTTAATTGGGATAATAGTAAAACTAGAGAAGATATATATGATCCTAAAGCATGTTCTTCTCATATGAATAATCACTATTATCATATAGGCAGAGGATCTGTTTGTGGTATATGTATAAAAAATTGTCCTAAAGGAAAAAATATATTAAAAAGGTAATGTAAGGCTTCCTATAAAAGGAAGCCTTTATATATATTTATTTGACTTTTCTAGTAAATTTTAACTTTTTATCTTTTCTTATACCTTCGTGTATATTATGTGCTTCTCTCCAATAACTTCTTGTATCTAGCTTTATAGTAACTCTCCCTGTTTCCATTCGCTTTCCATTTACGTTGTCATAACTACTTCTTATAATTGACATATAAATCACCTCCTAATATTAATCTGCCCATTTAAAAATTTTAATTTTGTAGTAATTTTTTGAAATAATTTTAAATAGATTTTTAATGTGGATTTATTTTTGTAATAAATTATGAGTAGGGGGTTGAAGATGAAATCTTTTATTTATAGGGCTAAAGGAATAATTTTGAGCTTACTGTTATTATGTATATCATTAACGATACTAGTTTTTTGCTTTTTTGGAGTAAAAAATATAATGAATACAGTTACATATAAAAAGACTCCCATATATATAATAGAAATAGCTAATAAAAAATAGTAAACTGCCGATAAAATTTATCGGCAGTTTTTTATATGATTAACTATGATATAATTTTATTAAATAAAGACTATTTGGAAAGAATGGTGACTAATCTTGTTGCTTTTGAAAGAGCCAGGAAATAATGAAAATACTTACTATGGATAAATAAAATAGGACAAGATTTTGAATTATAGGAGGGAGAAAATGTTATTTCTAACTAATGAAAAAATCGTTAAAGATATAATGTCTACGCGATATATAACAATAAACAAAGATGAAAATATAGATGATGCAATAGAAAAAATGCTTAAAAATAACCTAAGAGAAGTATTTGTAGTAAATGAATATAATAAGCTGATAGGTTTATTATCAATGACAGATATATCTAAATATAAAAAACATGGAAATAAAGAAAAAAATTTAATTAAGGATATTATGATAAGTGAAGTAATATCTATAGATAAATTTGCCAATTTAATGGAATGTAGAAATATAATGATGGAACACAAAATAGGTATTCTTCCCATCTTAGAAAATGATGAAGTCATAGGTGTCATAAGACAAGAGCATATAAGAGACTATTTTTATATGGGACTAGAGCGAACTAGTAAGGCGCTTAATAATATAATAAAAAGTATGAAAGAAGGAGTTTCTGTTATTGACAGCGATGGAGTAGTTATATTTTGGGATGAGGTAATGGAAAAAATGTACGATATAAACTCATCTGAAATAGTTGGAAAGTCTATGTATGAATTTTTTGGTAATGCTATATCTCTTAAGGCGCTTAAAACCAAAGAACCTGTAAGTGATGTATTTCAATCCCCAAGAAAAGATGTAGATAGTTTAGTTTGCGCTAGTCCTATATTTATAGATGGGGAGTTATTAGGTGCGGTTTGTACTGAGTTAGATGTAACTGAGGTTACAAAATTATCAAATGAATTGGAGAAAGCTAATAATACTTTAAAATTTTTAGAGAATGAAATGAAAAAAATATCAAATAATAGCTTTAGTAATATTTTAGGTAAAAGTCAAGGCTTAAAAAGATCTATAGAAATAGCTCAACAAGTATCAAAGACTGGTAGTAGTATATTTATATATGGTGAAAGTGGAACAGGAAAAGAAGTTTTTGCACGTGCTATACATGATTATAGTGAGAGATGCGGATTATTTATAGCTGTAAACTGTAGTGCAATACCTAATGAACTATTTGAAAGTGAGTTTTTTGGATATGAACCAGGTTCTTTTACTGGAGCTAATAAAAAGGGAAAAATGGGTATGTTTGAACTTGCCAGTGAAGGAACTGTATTTTTAGATGAAGTAGCAGATTTACCTCTGCACATGCAAGCTAAATTATTGAGAGTTCTTCAAGAAAAAGAAGTAAGACGAATTGGCGGAGAAAAAAGTATACCAATTAATGTAAGAATAATATCAGCTACAAATAAGGACTTACAAGAACTGGTAAACGATGAACAATTTAGAGAAGATTTATATTACAGATTGAACGTTGTGGAAATAGATCTTCCTCCTTTAAGAGAAAGAAAAGAAGATATAGGAATATTGATTCATAATTTTTTAAAAGAAATATGTAAACAAAATAATAAACCTATTTTAAAAATAGATAATAAAGTTTTAGATATATTGGAAAACTATAAATGGAAGGGAAATATAAGAGAACTGAGAAATACCATAGAACATCTGGTGGTATTATGTACAAAAGATATTATAACAAAAGAAATTATACCAAGTTATATACTAAAAAGTATAAAAGATGTAAGTTCTAAGCAAGAATATCCACTAGATCTAAATAAGGCAATAGAGCAATTGGAAACAGATAGAATAAAAAAAGCTTTAGAAATTTCACAAGGAAATAAAGCTAAGGCATCTAAACTTTTGAATATTCCTAGAAGTACACTATACTACAAAATGGAACTGTATAAAATTGAGCGACAAAAAACTGACATGTGTTTAAAAACTGACGCGATGAATAATTATCAAAAATAAAAAAGGGACAATTGCAAATTACAAGTTTCGACATAAAAGTAACAAAGTTTACATTGTATACAAAAATAAAAGTGTCAATAATCTGACATAACTAGAAAAAATATAAAATAAAATGAATTTATATTTATAAAAATAGACATACTCTATACTAGTGATTCCAATTATTCAAAAAAACATTTATAAAAAAATAACAAAAATTATTAAGTTGGCATGAAAGTTGCTATATTATATAGTGTAAACTAAAGTGATAGGAGGTGAACTGAGTGAAAATATCAATACAACTAAAACAACATGTTGGAGCACCTTGTTCTCCTATAGTTAGCCAAGGTGATAGTGTTAAAAAAGGTCAACTTATAGCACAACCTCAAGGCTTAGGAGCAAATATACATTCAAGTGTATATGGAAAAGTAGTAAATATAGACGAAAGTGCAATAACTATAGAAGCTGATGAAAGTCAGCCTGATGAATATGTAAAGATAAAAGAAACAGAAAATTATCTAGACGCAATAAAAGAAGCTGGTATTGTAGGTGCTGGTGGAGCTGGATTTCCAACACATATAAAATTAAAAGTAGATTTAAAAGGTGGATGCATAATAGCAAATGCAGCTGAATGTGAGCCTGTTTTAAATCACAATGTAGTAGTAATGGAAGAAAACCCTGAAATAATAGTAAGGGGATTAAAATATATGATGGAAATAACAAATGCTTCTAAAGCTTATATAGCTATAAAGCCTAAGTATAAAAAAGCAATAATAGCACTAGGAAAAGCTTCCAAAAACGAAAGCAACATAGAAATAAAATACTTACCAGATATGTATCCTGCTGGAGATGAAAGAGTTATCATAAGAGAATTGTTAGGAATAACATTGCAACCAGGACAACTTCCTCTTGAAGCAAATTCTGTTGTATCTAACGTTGAAACTATAAAAAACATAGTTGAAGCTATAGAAGATAGAAAACCTGTTATAACAAAAGATATAACAATAGGTGGAAGAGTTAAGGGTGCAGAAAATCATGGTAAGATATTTAAAAATGTACCAATAGGTATGTCTATTAAACACTATATAGATGAATGTGGCGGTTATGTTGAGCCACATGGAGAGATAGTTTTAGGAGGACCTTTCACTGGAAGACATGGTGAAGAAGAAAGCCCTATAACTAAAACTCTTGGTGGAATATTAGTAGCTATGCCATTCCCAAATGAAATAAGAAAAGTAGGTATTATTGCCTGTGAGTGTGGAGCTGAAGAACCAAGATTAAGGGAAATAGCACATGCTATGGGTGCAGAAGTAGTATCAGAAACAAAATGTAAGAGAATGGTAGAAGTAAATGGGAGATATAGATGCGATCAGCCGGGAATATGTCCTGGTCAAGCAGAAAAATGTCTCAAGTTAAAAAGTGAGGGAGCTCAGGCAGTAATTATGGGTGGTTGTGAGGACTGAACAAACACAGTCATGAATGTGGCCCCTAGGTTAGGGATGCCTGTATATCACAGCACAGACCATGTGTTAAGAGCTGCCGGACATAAATTATATAGAAGAAAAAAATAGCACAAGGAGGTAAATCATATGTCAATAACTGCAGAAACAGCTAAGGCTCATGCTCAAGATCCAGCGGTGTCTTGCTGTAGATTTGAAGCTGGAATAGTAATAGATGCATCTAATCTAGAAGATCCAGCTATATTCCCAGATTTAGAGGATTCTGGGCTATTACAAATACCTGAAAATGGCTTAAAAATAGGTCAAGTTTTAGGTGCTAAGTTAGTAAAAACTATAGACGCTTTAACTCCTTTTACTGCTGAATATTTAGATGCAGTACAAGGAACTGAAGAAGTTAAGGAAGAAGTAAAAGTAGATAATGGTGATATGGTAGAAATGGTAAATTCAGTAACTCCTGTAGCACCAGTAGCATCAGTGGCATCATTTGGAGGTCAAACTATAAAAATACATATAGGTGAAGGAAGAGATATAAACTTAGAAATACCTTTATCTATAGCTCCAGCTATGGGTATGGCTCCAGCTCAAGGAACTGTTGCTAATACTGTAGCTACTCCAGCAGAAGTTGCAAATGAAGTTAAAGTAGAAAACGAAATAGCTAAGCCAATAAGAAACTTAGTTAAAAAACATTTCAAAATAGAAAAAGTAGAATTTGGTCCACAAACAAAGATAGAAGGAACTACATTATATATAAGAACTCCTGAAGAAATATGCAAAGAAGCTGTTGATTCAGAAGAATTAGTAGTAAGTATGAAAGTAGAAATAATAACTCCAGATAAATACAACACTTATAGTGAAACTATAATGGATGTTCAACCTATAGCTACTAAAGAAGTAGGAGAATTAGGAGAAGGAACAACAAGAGTAGTAGATGGTGTTATAGTTATGGTAACAGGTACAGATGAAAATGGAGTTCAAATAGGTGAATTCGGTTCATCTGAAGGTGAATTAGATACAAATATAATGTGGGGAAGACCAGGTGCTCCTGACAAAGGCGATATATTCATAAAAACTGAAGTAATAATAAAAGCTGGTACTAACATGGAAAGACCAGGTCCACTAGCTGCTCACAAAGCTTCAGACTATATAACTCAAGAAATAAGAGAAGCTTTAAAGCAAGCTGAAGAATCTTTAGTAGTAAACACTGAAGAAATAGTACAATACAGAAGACCAGGTAAGAAGAGAGTTGTTGTAGTAAAAGAAATAATGGGTCAAGGTGCAATGCATGACAACTTAATATTACCAGTTGAACCTGTAGGTACATTAGGAGCTAAACCAAACGTTGACTTAGGAAACGTTCCAGTAGTATTATCTCCACTTGAAGTATTAGATGGTGGTATACATGCATTAACATGTATAGGACCTGCTTCTAAAGAAAACTCTAGACATTACTATAGAGAGCCACTAGTAATAGAAGCTATGAATGATCCTGAAATAGATTTAGTAGGAGTAATATTTGTTGGATCACCTCAAGTTAACTCTGAAAAATTCTATGTATCTAAGAGATTAGGTATGATGATAGAAGCTATGGGTGTTGATGGTGCTATAGTTACTACAGAAGGATTTGGTAATAACCATATAGATTTCGCTTCTCATATAGAACAAATAGGAAAGAGACATATAGCTGTTGTTGGTATGAGTTTCTCAGCTGTTCAAGGTGCTCTAGTTGTTGGTAATGAGTTTATGAAGTATATGGTTGACAACAACAAGTCTAAATATGGTATAGAAAATGAAGTATTATCAAATAACACTTTATGTAAAGAAGATGCTATAAGAGCATTAGCTATGGTTAAATCTGTTATGGCTGGAGAAGAAGTTAAGCCTGCAGAAAGAAAATGGAATAGCAATGTTAAGTTAAACAACGTAGAGTTAATAGAAAAAGCAACTGGTTCAAAAATAGAATTAGTTGAAAATGAACAAGTATTACCAATGAGTAAAAAGAGAAAAGAAATATACGAAAAAGACAATAAATAATAAGTTAAGGGAAATCAGGTGATACCTTATGGACAGATTGAGATATATATCAACTGAAAGAATGTATGAAGGCGTTATAGTTGAAATCAACGATGGTGGAGTAACTATAGACCTTAAAGGTAGACTTGGACAATTCAAGATGCCTAAGAGAATGCTTATAACTGATTATGAATTAAAGCTTGGTCAAGAAGTTGGATTTGTAATGAGTTATCCTGAGGTTTTAGGACCTGAACCAAATAAGAAATACGCTGATATAATAGAAGAAAACAATAGACGCAAACAAGAAAATAATAAATAATACAGGAAGGAGATGTAAACATGAGCCTTACATCAATAAAAGGACTTCAATCAGAAATATTTGTTCCAATAACACCTCCACCGGTATGGACTCCTGTGACTAAAGAATTGAAAGATATGAAAATAGCTTTAGCTACAGCTGCTGGTGTTCACATGAAAAGCGATAAAAGATTTAACTTAGCAGGAGATTTCTCATATAGAGAAATACCAGGGGATGCTCCGGTATCTGAAATGATGGTATCTCATGGTGGGTATGACAATGGGGATGTTAACAAAGATATAAACTGTATGTTCCCTATAGACAGATTAAGAGAGTTAGCTCAGGCAGGATTTATAAAAGAAGTTGCTCCAATGCACTTTGGTTTCATGGGTGGTGGAGGAGACCAAGATAAGTTTACTAACGAAACTGGTCCAGAAATAGCTAGAAAATTAAAAGAAGAAGGCGTAGACGCTTGTGTCTTAACTGCTGGCTGAGGTACTTGCCATAGATCTGCCGTGATCGTGCAGAGAGCGATAGAGGAAGCTGGTATACCTACAATAATAGTAGCAGCTTTACCTCCAGTAGTTAGACAAAATGGTACTCCTAGAGCAGTTGCTCCATTAGTACCAATGGGTGCAAATGCTGGTGAACCAAACAATATAGAAATGCAAACAAATATATTAAGAGATACATTAAAACAATTAATAGCTATACCGTCTGCTGGAAAAATAGTTCCATTACCATATGAGTATGTAGCAAACGTATAATAAAATAATAAACCCTTCTTTCGGTTAGAGAGAAGGGTTTTAAAAAAATAGGTGATTATATGGAAGATAAAATATTAAGAAGACTGGTTATAAAGTCCTTTCATATAGATAAGGTAGAATTAGGAAGTAAATTCAATATAGAAAAAGGTATATTAAGCATTGACAGTAAATTAACAAACAACATTATAAAAAATGAAGATCTTGTTGAGGATATCAAAGTCAATATAATAAAGCCTGGAGATTATAATAGAGAAATAAATACTATAATGGATATAATTCCTGTATCTACAAAAGTTTTAGGTGATTTGGGCGAAGGTATAACTCATACATTAACTGGAGTTTATGTAATGTTGACAGGAGCTGACACCGAGGGCAAGCAAATGCACGAATTTGGGTCATCAGAAGGACTATTAAGTGAACAAATGGTATTTGGAAGAGCTGGTACTCCGACTAAAAATGACTATATAATACACTTTGACGTAACTTTAAAAGGTGGATTGCCATATGATAGAAAATTACCATTAGCAGCTTTTAGAACTTGTGATAAATTTATCCAAAATATAAGAGAGTTATTAAAAGAAAAAGATGGAAGAGAAGCAAGTGAGTCTCATGAATTTCATGATAAGATAAGATCTAATTCTAAAAAGGTAGTTATAGTAAAGCAAATAGCAGGTCAAGGTGCTATGTATGATAATCAATTATTCTCTAGTGAGCCAAGTGGACTTTCTGGAGGGATATCAATAATAGATATAGGAAATGTTCCAATGATAATATCTCCTAATGAATACAGAGATGGCGCACTAAGAGCTATGACTTAAGGTGGTGATATAATGGGTATAGGACCATCGACAAAGGAAACTTCCCTGCATCATTTTAGAGACCCATTGCTTGATATAGTAAGTAATGATACTGATATAGATTTAATGGGAATAATAGTAGTAGGCACTCCTCAAGATAATAAAGAAAAGTATTTTGTAGGCCAAAGAACAGCGGCATGGCTTGAGGCTATGAGAGCTGATGGAGTTATAATATCTACAGATGGATGGGGTAACTCCCATGTAGACTACGCAAATACAATAGAAGAAATAGGAAAAAGAGGGATACCCGTAGTGGGACTTAGTTTTGTGGGAACTCAAGCTAAGTTTGTTGTAACTAATAAATATATGGATACAATAGTAGATTTTAATAAATCTACAAAAGGTATAGAAACAGAAGTTGTTGGAGAAAACAATATTGTAGAAATTGATGCAAGAAAAGCTCTAGCTTTTCTTAAACTAAAAATGAGAAATCAAAAATAAGGGGGTTATTTAAATGTTTATTACAAATAGTATACATGCTGTAGACTCTCATACTATGGGAGAACCTACTAGAATAATTATAGGCGGAATACCTAATATACCAGGAAAAACAATGGCAGAAAAGAAACAATACTTAGTAGATAACTTAGATCACATAAGAACTGCTACAATGTTAGAACCAAGAGGACATAATGATATGTTTGGTTCTATAATAACTCAACCATGTAATGATGAAGCTGATTTCGGTATAATATTCATGGATGGTGGAGGATACCTAAACATGTGTGGCCATGGTTCTATAGGAGCTGTTACAGTTGCCATAGAAACAGGGATGGTTACATCTGTAGAGCCATATACAGATGTAGTTATGGATACTCCTGCAGGTATAGTTAGAGCTAAAGCTAAAGTTGAAAATGGAAAAGTAAGAGAAGTTTCAATAGTAAACGTTCCTGCTTTTTTATATAAAAAAGATGTTCAAATAGAAATGCCTGAAATAGGTACAGTTACTTTTGATATATCTTTTGGTGGAAGTTTCTTTGCTATTGTTGATGCAAAACAATTAGGAATAAAAGTTGAACCAAAAAATGCTCAAAAATTAACTGAAATAGGTCTAAAAATGAGAGATGTAATAAATGAAACTATAGAAATAGAACATCCAACATTAAGTCATATAAAAACTGTTGATTTAGTAGAAATATACGATGACCCTACTCATCCAGAAGCTAACTACAAAAATGTAGTTATATTTGGTCAAGGACAGGTTGATAGATCTCCTTGTGGAACTGGAACAAGTGCAAAACTTGCAACTCTACATGCTAAAGGACATCTAAAAGAAGGCGAGTTATTTGTATACGAAAGTATATTAGGAACTTTATTTAAAGGAAGAATAGTTGGCAAAGATAAAATAGCTAATTATGATGCTATAATACCAGAAATAACTGGAGCTGCTTATATAACTGGATTTAATCATTTTGTTATAGATCCACAAGATCCTGTTAAATATGGTTTTATATTAAAATAATAAAACTTTATGCAACTAAATTTCAAAAATATTTAGTTGCATAAAATAAGATTAAATAATCAGAAATTTCCTAAAAATAACATTGTAGTTTGGTGTCAAAAAATGTATAATATTGATAATAAATAAACAAAAAATTAGTAATAAGTTATTATGTATACACATAATAATTGTTAAATAAAAAACTATCATAATAGGGGGTAAAAACATGATTACAGGTATTTTAGGCGTTTTAGGTATCTTAACTATTTGGTTTGCATTTGTATTTATTAAAGATTATATGGCTAACAAAAACAATTTAGAAGAAAATTCATTTGGAAAAGCAGTACTTATAGGTTTTGGAACAGACTTTTTCGATACATTAGGAATAGGATCTTTTGCACCTACAACAGCACTTTTAAAGTTCACTAAACAAACTGCTGATAAATTTATACCAGGAACATTAAACGTTTCTCATACAATACCAGTTGTAATGGAAGCATTTATATTTATAACAGTTATATCAGTTGAACCTGTAACATTAATAAGTTTACTTGCAGCAGCAGTAATAGGAGCATGGATAGGTGCAGGTATAGTATCTCACTTACCAGAAAAGAAAATACAAGTAACTATGGGTATAGCATTAGCTGCAACTGCAATTCTAATGTTATTAGGTCAATTAGGATTAATGCCTGGTGGTGGAGATGCAATAGGACTATCAGGAATGAAATTAGTTATGGGTGTAGTTGGTAACTTCATATTAGGTGCACTTATGACAGCAGGTATAGGATTATATGCTCCATGTATGGCTCTTATATACTTCTTAGGTATGTCACCAGACGTTGCATTCCCAATAATGATGGGTTCATGTGCATTCTTAATGCCAGTTGCTGGAGTTAGATTCGTAAAAGAAGCATCTTATGATAGAAAAACTTCTATGGGAATAACTATAGGCGGTATAATAGGTGTTATAATAGCAGCTTACCTTGTAAAATCTTTACCAATAGATGTATTAAAGTGGATAGTTATAGCTGTTATAGCTTATACTTCTGTAACAATGTTAAGATCAGCATCTAAAAATAAAGAAGAAATAAATTAATAATAATAAAAGCTCATTGAATTATCAATGAGCTTTTATTATTTGCATATTTTAAGAATAAATCTCGTCCCATAATAATATATTTATGATATAGAAACAAAAATAAAAAACATAAGAAATACTAATTATGGGGGGAGAAATAAGGATGATAACACTAAAAGAAGATACTAATGTTGTAAGTTTAAGAGGAGAACTAAATGGAGAATTACAATTTAGCCACGAAATATTCGGTGAAAAATTTTATACTACACAAATAAAAATAGATAGATTAAGTGAGTCTTGTGATACATTGCCTATAACTATATCAGAACGATTAATAGGGGAAGTAAATGTAGAAGATGCTAAGGTAGTTGATATAACAGGACAACTAAGATCTTATAATAAAAATATAGATGGAAGAAATAAATTGGTACTAACTATATTTGCCAGAGAACTAGTATGTGCAAATGAGGAATCTAAAGACCCTAATAATATATTCTTAGACGGATACATATGCAAAGACCCTATATATAGAAAAACTCCACTGGGAAGAGAAATAACAGATTTATTAGTAGCAATAAATAGACCTTATAATAAATCTGACTATATACCATCTATCGTTTGGGGAAGAAATGCCAAATTTGCTAAAAGTTTAAAAATTGGAGATAGAATTCAAATGTGGGGTAGGGTACAAAGTAGAGGATATGAAAAAAAATTAGAAAATGGAGAAGTTGAAAAGAAAGTAGCTTATGAAGTTTCAATATCAAAGATAAAAAAGTTATCTGAAAATAATGTTAAATAAGAATATATTTAATTATACAATTTAAAGTAAGTGTATTGAATAATATAGTCCAATTTATTATAATTGATTTCATGATAATAGATACTAAAGAAAAGGAGTAAACATTGATAAATCATGAAAAGTGCTGTCTATGAAAATTTTGATGTAAACAACAACTTATACTCTACTGAAGAGAGTAAAGATATAGTAGAGTTTTTTAGCGCTATAAATTATAATATTGGAGATAAGGTACTTCTTATAGGAGATATAGGTAGTTTTGGACAAAAGCTTAGAATGTCAGGATTAGACGTTATTATATTAGATAACACACATTATCATGATGTATGTCACTCTTTGGTATTTAATCAAAATTGTAATTCGATAAAAGGTTGTTTAGAATACTTACCTTTTGGAGAAAATTATTTTGATAAGATAATAATATTAAACTACTTTAATCATATAAATGACATTAATAGAGCATTAAAAGAATTATATAGAGCATTAAAAACACACGGAGAAGTTATAATAGAAGAAGAAAACATGAAGAGTTTATATGTAAAGTTAAGAGCTCTTAAACATAGAGTTTTTGGGGATAATATAAAGTATTATTATCCAAATCAAATATTACAGATATTTAATAATAGAAATTTTGTAGGGAATTTAAAAGAAATAAAAAATGAAAGATATATTTATAGAGGTACGAAAAATATTTAGATTAAATAAAGACTAGGACTAATCCTAGTCTTTTAATAATATATTCATTAAATAGGCAAAATATAAGGGGTAGAAACTTATGAGCATACATTACGAATGGGTCTTGTTAGTTGTATTTTTAATAATACTTATGTCAATACAATACACTTTAAATAAAATATATGTTGTATTAAAAGATATCAAGAATATAATGTCTAATATTAAAATTAGGGAATGATAAAAATGATAAATTTAGATACTATAAAGGTAGATATACAAAATATTGCAGAAGCTATATCATCAGTTTTAGATATTGATGTAACTATAGTAGATAACAATCTTACTAGAATCGCAGGAACAGGGGAATATTTATATTATATAGGAAAAAAGGTGGATAATAACTCAGCATTTGAGGAATCCTTAACAAAACAAAGAGAGTTTATAATTGAAAATCCAAAGACCAACAAAATATGTAACTTGTGTTATGGGAAACAGAATTGTAGAGAAGTGGCAGAGGTGTGTTGTCCGATAATATGTGATGGTATATCATATGGTGTAATAGGCCTTATTGCATTTAGTAAAGAACAAGGTATTTATATAAAAAATAATAGAAAAAATCTTATGGATTTTCTAAACAAAATGGCAGACCTAATATCGAGTAAGTTAAAAGAACAAAATAAAAGTGAAGAATTAAGTATAGAAAAAAAGAAACTCGAAACTTTATTAAATAATATGGACAAGGCTGTAGTATCTACAGATATATATGGTAATGTAGATAAGTATAACGAAAAATTTAAAAATATGTTTAAAATAAAATCTAATGAAGAAATCAAAAATATACTTAATTTACTATTTTTTATAAAGATATCGGATATGAATATAAATAATAAACATAAAAGTGATAGTTTTGTATATACACTAAAAAACTATGTGTTAAAAGGGGTATATAATATAAATTCCATAATAGTGAATGACGAATTAAAAGGATATGTATTTGATTTTATAGACAAGAATGCAGCAATAAATAATTTTAATCAAATAAACAGAAACTATAAAATAAGCTTTGATAATATAATAGGAATTAGTTATTGTATGGAAAAAGTAAAGAAAGAGGCGTTAATAGCTTCACACTCTATGTCTACTGTTCTTATAACTGGAGAAAGTGGTACAGGTAAGGAGTTATTCGCTAGAGCAATTCACAATAGCAGTGCAAGGTCAAATGAACCATTTATAGCAGTTAATTGTGCGGCTATACCGGACAACCTATTAGAAAGTGAACTATTCGGATATGAAGAAGGTGCATTTACAGGAGCTAGAAAAGGTGGTAAGTTAGGAAAATTTGAAATTGCTAATAAGGGAACTATACTTTTAGATGAAATAGGAGATATGAGTCTACATCTTCAAGCTAAGTTACTTAGAGTACTGCAGGAACGGGAGTTAAATAAGCTAGGTGCAAAAGATAATACATATATAGATGTTAGAATTATTGCAGCTACAAATAAAAATCTTGAGGATATGATCCAAAAAGGCCAATTTAGAGAGGATTTATATTATAGATTAAATGTTATACCTATAAATATACCTAGTTTAAGAGAGAGAAAAGAAGATATATCCTTATTGGTTAAAGATATGATAAGTATTTACTCAAGTAAACTAAATAAGAGAGTATATGATATAGAAGATAAAGCTTTAGAAAGTATAATGAATTATTCTTGGCCTGGGAATATAAGAGAATTGCAAAATATTATAGAATATAGTGTTAATATGTCTATAGATGAAATAATAAAATATGAAAATATACCAAATAAGATAAAAGACAGTACTAGTAAGTTTGAAAATATAAATAATGAAGATATAATGCCTATATATGAGTTAGAAAGAATAGAAATAGTGAAGGCTCTAAATAAATATAAAGATTATAAAAAGGATAAAGAAAGGGCAGCGCAGGCTCTAGGTTTATCAAAAGCTACTTTATATAGGAAATTAAAGGAATATAAAATAGTCTCAAAATGATATGATTATCTCATTTTGAGACTATTTTATTTACATTTGATACAAAACTAATATATTTTTACTTAACAAAGGGTGAAACCCTTCGTATAACTATAATTGAAAACTGGCATAGTTTTTGCTTAATAATTAAACAGTTTAAATTATTAGGAGGTATGTTATATGGAGAAGACATTTACAAAAAATGAAATATACTTAATAAATTTATTAAAGTCAGAGGTAAAGCCAGCTTTAGGATGTACTGAACCTGTAGCGGTAGCCCTTGCTTGTGCTAAGGCGAGAGAATTATTAAATGAAGAAATAATAGATTGTAATATTTTAGTTAGCCCTAATGTATATAAAAATGGTATGTGTGTTGGTATACCAGGAACAGATAAGTTAGGACTTAAAATAGCTGCAGCAATGGGAATTATAGGTGGAGATTCGGAGTATGGATTAAGTGTATTAGAATGTCTAGATGAAGGGCAGATCAAAATATCAGAAGAATATATAAATAAAAGTACAATAAAAATATCACCGGCAGATACCAAAGAAAAAGTTTATATAGACGTAACATTAAAAGGAAATAATAACATAGTTAATACTATAATAAGAGATAAGCATGATAATTTTGTATATATATCTAAGAACAATGAAATTTTATTGAATAGGGATGTTGTTATTAAAGATGCTTGCTTAACTAGCGAAGATGAAAATTTATTAGAAAAAATGAGCATAAGAGAATTAATCCAAGAAATAGAAAACATGGAATTGGAAGATATAGAATTTTTAATAGAAGGCATAGAAATGAATGAAAAAATAGCAAATTGTGCACTAGATAAGAAGATAGGTATAGGTGTGGGTTACGGAATAAAAAAATCAATAGAAGATGGATTATTAGGAGATGACCTTATAAATAGTGCTATGATGTTGACTGCTGCTGCATCGGACGCAAGAATGGCGGGGATCAAAATGCCTGTTATGAGCTCTAATGGAAGTGGTAACCATGGTATAACGGCTATAGTACCAATAATAGCTTATAATAAAAAATACCCTCAAAATAAAGGAAGAATAGCTAAATCACTTGCAATAAGCCATTTGATTACTGCTTATATAAAAAACTATACAGGTAGATTATCTGCTGTTTGTGGTTGTGGAGTTGCAGCATCAACGGGAGCGGCTGCGGCGATAACTTGGTTAATGAAGGGAAACTATGAACAAATAGAAGGTTCAATAGAGAATATGATAGCCAATTTAAGTGGTATGATATGTGATGGAGCTAAATCTGGATGTGCATTAAAACTTGCATCGGCAGCATCAGCAGCCGTACAAAGTGCCGTAACAGCTAAATATAATTGTATAGTTCCGCCTTTAAATGGAATCGTTGGGAATAGAGTTGAAGACAGTATAATAAATTTAGGAAGAGTAAGTTCTCAAGGTATGGCTATAACTGATGAAATAATTATAAATGTAATGGATGATATGAATAAAATTATATAGTTATTATAATATAGTGCAATATAGGTCCTCTTAATGGGAATAATATATATTGTACTATTTATTTTTCTTGGATCTACATAAGCAAAATATATTGCAAAAAGTGACATTTTTATATAAAATATGAGTTAATATAATTAAACTGACGGAGGTAATACCTATGGATATAGAAACGAGAAAATGGGAAGTTTTATGTTCTGAAGAGGATATAGCAGCTAGATTAAAAGAACTTGGAAAACAACTATCACAGGAATATAAAGATAAAAACTTAATGGTTATATCTTTACTAAAGGGAAGTTTTATATTTACAGCTGACTTAGTAAGAAATATGGATATACCTGTTAAAATTGGATTTATGACCACTTCAAGCTATGGTCATGGAGAGCAAACATCGGGGCAAGTTAGTATGTTATCTGATATAACAGATGATATTCAAGGTTATGATGTATTAGTTGTAGATGATATAACAGACTCAGGGTTAACTATGAAATTTGTTATGGATCACTTAAAAACTAAAAACCCATCAAGTGTAAAATGTTGTGTATTATTAGACAAACCGAGTAGAAGAAAAGCTGACTTAGTTCCAGATTACTGTGGATTTACAATAGAAGATAAGTTTGTAGTTGGATATGGGCTAAATTATGGGGATTACTATAGAAACATACCATACGTTTTTGTTGTAACAGATGAAGAAAGATAAACAAATAAAAAATGATGGCATTTTAATGCCATCATTTTTAAATTAAGGAAATTTTAATTTCCAACATATTAACTTGAGCAACAGACCTTTTTTCAAGGGCGTTGGCGACATGAGTAAAGCGAATTTTTTTATTTGTTTTCATCTGGATCTATAGATCTTAGTCCTTGCATTAATTTAGTTTTGTCAGCAGTTTTTTCATCTTTCATTTTTATAATTTTAGCAGGAGATCCTGCAACTACAGCTCCAGAAGGAACATCTTTTGTTACAATAGATCCGGCTGCAACGACAGATCCTTCTCCAACTTTAACTCCTTCTAATATAACAGCATTAGCTCCTATTAAAACATTATCTTCTATTATAACTGGAGTAGCAGAAGGAGGTTCAAGAACGCCTGCAACAACAGATCCTGCTCCAACATGTACGTTTTTACCTATTATACCTCTAGCACCTACTACCGCATTCATATCTATCATAGCGCCTTCACCTATTTCAGCACCTATATTTATTACAGCTCCCATCATAATAACTGCATTGTTTCCTATAGATACCATATCTCTTATTATAGCTCCAGGTTCTATTCTAGCATGTTCGTTTAAGTAGTTATATAAAGGGATGGCAGAATTTCTTCTGTCGTATTCAATATGAATATCAGTTATATTTGAATTATTTTCTTCTAATATTTCTTTTATTTTTCCAAAATCTCCTATTAATATATAGGATTCATTTGATCCAAATATTTTTATATCATCTTTATTACTAAAACTTAATTTACCGTTTACATAGACAGTAACAGGGGTTTTTTTCTTTGCTTCTTTTATAAATTTTGCTATTTCATATGAATCATTTAAGTTTATCATTTGTTTAAAACCTCCAGTATTATTCGCTTATCATACTATTCATATTGTAGTAACCAGGTTCTTTAGTTACTATATATTTAGCTGCTTTAATAGATCCTTGAGCAAATATTTCTTTAGATTGAGCTTTGTGGCTTATCTCTATAACTTCGTTATTTCCAGCAAATACAACATCATGATCTCCAACGATAGTGCCACCTCTAACTGCATGTATTCCTAATTCGTTTTCTTTTCGTTTTGCATCTCTTCCGTATCTACCGTAGTTATATTCTATTTTTGGCAAAGATTCTTTTATAGAATTTGCTATCATTAAAGCAGTTCCACTAGGAGCATCTACTTTTTTATTATGATGTTTTTCGATTATTTCTATATCGAATCCATCTAAGGCCTTAGCTGCATCTTTAACCAATTTTAATAATACATTAACTCCTAAAGACATATTAGAAGAATGAAATATTGGTATAGATTTAGATGCTTCTCTTATTTTTTCTAATTCTTCTTCGTTATATCCTGTTGTAGCAATTACTAATGAACTTTTCGTTTTTATAGCATATTGTAGGACTGAATTTAAAGAAGATGGATGAGAAAAATCTATTATAACATCGCATTTTTCTTCAACTTCTAAGATGTCTTTGTATAACTTATAGCCAACTTCTTCATGTTCATGTTTAGAAATACCGCAAATAAGCTCTAAACCAGGGTCTTCTTTAATACAGTTTGTTAAAACAATTCCCATTTTACCTAATGAACCATTAACTATAACCTTTAACATAGTATTTCCTCCTATGACAGTCTAAATCCATAGTTTGATAACTCTTTTTTTAGTATTTCTAAATTGCTAGGAGTCATTTCAACAAGAGGAAGTCTTAATTCTCCCATTTCAAAACCTAATAAGTTCATAGCTGTTTTTACAGGGATAGGATTTACTTCTATAAATAAAGAATCTATTAAAGGTTTCATATCTAATTGTAGTTTTCTAGAGCCTTCTAAGTCTCCTTGGAAAAACTTATCCACTAAGTCATGAGTATCCTTAGGACAAATATTAGCGACAACAGATATAACTCCGTGGCCTCCAAGTGATAATAATGGCAATATCATGTCGTCATTTCCTGAATATATAGCAAAATCTTTTGGAACTAATCTTGCCATTTCAGCTACTTGAGCAATGTCTCCACTAGCTTCTTTAACAGCTACTATGTTCTTGATTTTAGATAGTTCTAATAAAGTAGAAGGTTTTATATTAACACCAGTTCTTCCAGGAACATTATATGCTATTATAGGTATATTTACACTTTCAGCTATAGCTTTAAAATGTGCTATAACTCCAGGTTGAGTAGTTTTGTTATAGTATGGAGTTATAATAAGTAACCCATCTGCTCCAAATTTTTCTGCTTCTTTACTTAAATGTATAGAGTGAGCTGTATTATTAGAACCTGTACCAGCTATAACAGGAATTCTTTTATTTACTTTATCTATAACAAATTTAATAGTAGCTAACTGTTCGTCATCACTCATAGTAGATGCTTCACCAGTAGTTCCACAGACTATTAATGCATCTGTGTTGTTTTCTATATGATATTCTACAATATCTCCTAATTTATCAAAATTAATTTTACCATCTTTAAAAGGTGTAACTAAAGCAACTCCAGAACCTTTAAATAACATTTAAAATCACCCTCCCAAAATATTTTTAATTTATACTAAATCATATTTCATAAGTAATTCTGCTATTTGAACTGCATTAGTAGCAGCCCCTTTTCTTATATTGTCAGCTACTACCCACATATTTATACCGTTATCAACACTGAAATCTCTTCTTATTCTTCCAACAAAAACATCGTCATTTCCACTAGAAGTTATAGCCATAGGGTATTCATTTTTAGAAGGATTATCTACAACTACAACACCAGGTGAATTTTCAAGTAATTTTGTTATATCTTTTAGTTCAAATTCCTTTTCAAATTCAACATTAATAGACTCGCTGTGACTATTTAAAACAGGAACTCTAGCTGTAGTAGCTGTTACTTTTAAGTTATAATCCTTTAATATTTTCATAGTCTCATTTATCATCTTTATCTCTTCTTTGGTATAACCATTTTCTGTAAATACATCTATGTGAGGTAAACAATTATAAGCTATTTGATGAGCATAGAATGTGTTTTGATTTCCTTTAATACCTTCTTCTAAATCTTTAGTGCCTTTCATACCTGAACCTGAAACAGCTTGGTAAGTTGAATACACAATTCTTTTTATAGTGTAAGCATCATGAAGTGGTTTCAAAGGAACAACAGCTTGAATAGTAGAACAATTAGGATTTGCTATTATACCATTATGATTTTTAACCTCTTCAGCATTAACTTCAGGAACTACTAATGGAACGTTAGGATCCATTCTCCAAGCACTAGAATTGTCCACAACAATAACACCTTTAGATGAGGCTATAGGTGCAAATTTAGTACTAATATCTCCACCAGCTGAAAATAAGGCTATTTGGATATCTCTGTCAAATGAAGTTTCTGAAAGTTCTTCAACTACATAGCTTTGTCCTTTAAAGTTAACAATAGATCCAGCTGATTTTTTAGAAGAAAATAAATAAAGATTATCTATAGGGAAATCTCTCTCTTCTAAAATTTTAAGAAAAGTTCTTCCTACCATACCTGTAGCACCAACTATCGCTACATTAATTCTTCTCATGAAAAGTCCTCCTTTTAAAATAAAAGTATATGAATACCACAATTATGATATATTCTATTTATATGAAATATATGATTATAGTATACAAAGTAAAAAATATATTTAAAATAGTATAACAAAGTAATATAATATGGTAAATACTACAGTTGACAAAAGAGGAGGACTTTTAATGATAAAAAATAATAGTATATTATATCTAAAAGACAAAGTTATAAATCACCGTAAAAAATTAAATTCAATAGCTGAAATAGGCCAAGAAGAATATAACACATCAAGCTATATAAAAAATTATTTAGAGTCTATAAATGTTACATATGAAACATATTTACAAACAGCAATAGTAGGAAAGATAAAAGGAAGAGTAGGAAATAAAACAATAGCTTTTAGGGCTGATATAGATGGTCTTAGTGCTGATGATGGCAAAGTTGTTCACATATGTGGCCATGATGGGCATATGAGCGTATTATTAGGGCTTATAGAATATATAAATGACAATAAAGAAAAATTAAATGATAACATAGTATTTATATTTCAACCAGCTGAGGAAGGTCCTGGGGGAGCTTTGCCACTTATAAATGAAGGTATATTTGAAACATATAATATAGATGAAATATACGGTCTGCATATATATCCCGAATTAAATGAAGGATATATAGGTATTAGGCCAAAATATTTTTTAGCTCAGACTGGGGAAGTTGATATAGATATAATAGGTAAAAGTGGTCATGGTGCTATGCCTCAAAATGGTATAGACTCTATAGTAATAGCTTCAAATTTCATAAGTAGTCTACAGACTATAGTATCAAGAAATATAGGCCCTATAGATAATGCAGTAGTTACTTTAGGTAAAATGTCTGGTGGCGTAAGAAGAAATGTTATAGCAGAGCATGTAAGACTTGAGGGCACTATAAGGGCATTTAAACCAGAAATTTATAGCAAAATAAAAGAAAGAATAAATAATATAGCTAAAGGCTATGAACTTGGATATGATTGCAAGATAAAAATAAATATAAAAGATGATTATCCTGCTGTAAATAACGATGAGAATTTATATGCAGAATTTGTAGATGCTGTTGGAAAAGAAAACATAGTAACATTAGATCCTCTTATGATATCTGAAGATTTTTCTTATTATCAAAATATAGTTCCAGGTTTATTTTTTATGTTAGGATCTAGAAATGAAGAAAAGGGATATGTAAATGGGCTTCACAATATAAATTTCAATTTTGATGAAAATATCTTATTAAATGGAATAGATACATATGTTACTTTATTAAAATATAAAAACTGTATATATTAAATATTTGTATTTTAACTAACCCCTTGGTGTATAAAATTTTGATACATGACAACAATACAAAAAAGAAGGGGTGGTAGTATATGAAAGATATAAATCTAAAAGAAGTAGATATAAATAAACCTAGACAAAAAAAGGAAAAAAAGAAAAAAATATTGACAGATAATGATATAATGAAATATGAGATAGCTAGTGAGCTAGGCCTTTTGGATAAAGTAAGTGAACTTGGTTGGGGCGGGCTTACAGCTAAGGAAGCAGGAAAAATAGGCGGAGTACTTACTTCTCGAAAAAAACAAAAGAAAAAAATAATGGAGGCACAAAATAAACAAGATGGATCAGTATAAAGAATTTGCATTTGTATACGATGAACTAATGAATGAAGTAGATTATGAATCTTGGGTAAATTATATAGAAAAAATAATAAAAAATGAAAATATAAGAGTGAAAAATATATTGGAATTAGCATGTGGAACTGGAAATATTACTATACCCTTAGCTAAGAAGGGATATGATATTGCTGGTATAGATATATCCGAAGAGATGTTAATGATAGCTAGGGAAAAAAGTCAAAAAGAAGGCATAGAGTTAGTTCTATTAAATCAAGATATAGCTGATTTAGATTTTGATTTATATGATTTAGACTGTGTGTTATGTGCATGTGATGGATTTAATTATATATTAGAAGATGGTGACCTTAAAAATATATTTGATAAAATATATAAATTGCTAAAAGAAAAAGGCATATTTATATTTGATATAAGTTCGTATTATAAACTATCATCTATACTTGGCGATAATGTATACGGTGAAAACAGAGATGATATAGCTTATTTATGGCAAAATTATTTTGATGAAGACGATGATATCGTGCAAATGGACTTAGCTTTTTTTAAAAAAGATTGTGACAGTGAAAAGTTTACTAGATTTGAAGAAACTCATTATCAACGAGCTTATAGAAATGAAGATATATTTAATATGTTAAATAATTCTGGTTTCTCAAATATAAAGCTGTATAAAGATTTCACATTTGAGAAAGCTAATGGTGAAGAAGAAAGAGTATTCTTTGTATGTATAAAATAACTACAAAATAGCCCTGACTAGCGTCAGGGTTTTTAAAATATAAGGATATTATAACTTATATGGTCTTTGGATAAGTTATAATATCCAACTGATAAACTTGAGCAACGCACCTGATTTTCAAGGTCGTTGGCGACATGAGGGAAGCGAATTTTTAATGTTAAAATAGGAGGTATTAGTATGAAGGATTACATAATAAGAGCTACGGCTTCAAATGGCCAAGTGAGAGCATTTATTGGTACTACAACAAATATGGTTGAATTAGGTAGAAAATTTCATAACACAACTCCAGTTGCTAGTGCAGCTCTTGGAAGAACATTAACAGCAACATCTATTATGGGGCTTATGATGAAAAATGATAATGATAAATTAACTATAATAATAAAAGGTGGAGGCCCTATAGGAAGTATAGTTACAACATCTGATTCAAATGGAATAGTAAAGGGATATGTAACAAATCCGGATGTCGATGTCCCACTAAAATATGCAGGGAAACTAGATGTAGGAGCAGCGGTAGGTAACAAGGGTAGTATAAAAGTTATAAAAGATTTAGGACTTAGAGAACCATATAACGGTTCATATCCTCTTGTAAATGGGGAAATAGCTGAAGATTTTACATCGTATTTTACATTTTCAGAACAAACTCCATCAGCAGTAGCTCTGGGAGTTTTAGTAGATGTAGATACAACTATAAAAGCTGCAGGTGGATTTATAGTTCAATTAATGCCAGATGCAACAGAAGAAGTTATAAGTAAACTTGAAGAAAATATAGGTAAAATAGATGCAATATCTAAACTTATAGAAGCTGGGAAGACTCCGGAAGATATACTAAACTTAGTTTTAGAAGATTTAAAGCCAGAAATATTACAAAAACATGAAGTAACATTTGAATGTGATTGTAATAAAGAAAGATTTGAAAAGGCTTTAATTACTATAGGTAAAAAAAATATGCAAGAAATAATAGAAGAAGATAAACAAGCTGAAATAGGATGTCATTTCTGTAACTTTAAATATCAGTTCAATGAAGACGACTTAAAAAAAATAATAGAAAAGATGTAAGGGGGAAGAAAAATGGAAAAATCTCTAAGATTAGAAATAGAAACTTACGATAGAGTAGGTATGGCACTAGATATATTAAAAGAAGTTGCCAAATTAGATACAAATATAGCATCTGTAGAGGTTTTTCCAAGTAAGGTCTATATTAAAACTGAAAAGATAATAAAAAGTAAAGTAGATATACTAAAACGTAATATATCTACTTTACCAGAGGTAATAGACTTGAAAGAGTGTAGACTTATGCCTTCTGAAGAAAACGAAAGAAGGATATTTGCGGTTATAAATTCAGTGGACCAAGGTATAGTATCTATAAATAAAAATAAAGAAATAGAAATATTTAATAGCTATTGTGAAAAAATATTTAATTCTAAAAAACAAGATGTTTTAGGTAAAAAAATAGATGAAGTACTAGATATAAAAGATGATGCCCCTATATTGAACTTAATAAAAAGTGGAGAAGAATACGATAATATAAAAATGAATACTACTTCCTATAAAAATAAACAATATATAACTACGGGAAGAAGTATAAAAGATGATGAAGGAAACATACTTGGGGCAGTAGCATCGCTAAGAGATATTAACGAAGTAAGAGAAATGGTAGATGTTATATATGCTAAAGATGAAGATACATTTAAAGATGTAATAGGGAATAGTAAGGAATTACAAAATGTAAAAGACATTATCAAAATGATATCAAAAGGCAATTCGACTGTACTGCTTAGAGGGGAAAGTGGAACTGGAAAAGAAGTTTTTGCAAAATCAATACATAATTTAAGCGATAGAAAAGATAAAAAAATGGTAACTATAAATTGTGCTGCTCTACCTGAAAATTTAATAGAAAGTGAGCTTTTTGGATATGAAGAAGGAAGTTTTACTGGAGCTATTAAAGGTGGAAAGTTAGGATTATTTAAAGAGGCTAACGGTGGAACCATATTTCTAGATGAAATAGGGGAGCTTTCTATGGTACTGCAAGCTAAACTTTTGAGGGTTATACAAGAAGGAAAAGTTAGGAAGATAGGTAGTAGTAAAGAAGAAGATGTAGATGTTAGAATAATAACTGCAACTAATAGAAATTTGGAGAATATGATAAAAAATGAAAAATTTAGAGAAGATTTATATTATAGATTGAATGTAATTCCTATATATATTCCTCCACTTAGAGAAAGAAAAGAAGATATACCTCTTTTAGTTAAATTTTTTATAGATAAATTAAATAAAAGAATAAACAAAGATATAATAGGATTTGATAATGAATTTATAAATGAATTAATGAACTATGAATGGCCCGGAAACGTAAGAGAACTTGAAAATGTTACAGAAAGATCTATGAATTTGTGCAATGGAAAATTGCTAAATATAAATAACTTAATGTTAAATTTTATACAAAATAAAGCTATTGATATTAAAGAATACGAAGAACCTATTATTGATTTGAGAAAAGCTGTTGAAAAATTAGAGAAAAACACTATAAATAAAGCCTTATCTACAAATAAATCTATAAGAAGAGCAGCTAAAGACTTAGGAATATCTCATACAGCTCTTTTAAATAAAATAAAAAAATATAACATATAGTGGAAATTAAAATGACCACTGGAAACTATTGTTTCCGGAAAACGTTTGCAAAGTGGTAACTTAAATTACCGCTTTTTTATTTGCGTTTAAATTGCAATTAAGTAGAAAGTTATAAATTAAATTTATAACAAGTAAATTCATTGAAAAATGAGAGTTGTAAAATTATTATTTTAAATATTAAAAATTTGGCATATAATTTGCTCTAAATAATTATGTGATTAATTAAGTTGTAATCATTAAAGTATAGACAACATAATAATAGGAGGAGATTATATGAATAATTTAGAAAAAAAGGGATTTGGAACAAAAACAATACATGCAGGACATCATAAAGATCCAGTATCAGGAGCTTTAACTACTCCTATATTCGCAACATCTACTTTCGTATTCGATAGTGCTGAGCAAGGTGGAAGAAGATTTGCATTAGAAGAAGGCGGTTACATATACTCAAGATTAGGAAATCCAACGTTAACTCAAGTAGAAGAAAAATTAGCTGCACTAGAAGGAGCAGAAGCTTGTATGGCTATGGCATCTGGTATGGGAGCTATATCTTCAGCTTTATGGACAGCTTTAAAAGCAGGAGATCATGTAGTAGCAGATGAAACATTATATGGATGTACTTATGCATTACTTAGCCATGGTTTAACAAGATTTGGAGTAGAAGTGAGCTTTGTAGATGCAACTGATCCAGAAAATGTTAGAAAAGCAATGAAAGAAAATACAAGAGTAGTTTACTTAGAAACTCCAGCTAATCCTAATTTAAAAATAGTTGATATAAAAACTATATCTGATATAGCTCATGAAAAAGAAGATTGTTTAGTAATGGTTGACAATACATTCTGTACTCCATTTATACAAAGACCTATAGAATTAGGCGCTGACGTTGTTGTTCACTCTGCAACTAAGTATTTAAACGGACATGGGGATGTTATAGCAGGTTTCGTTGTAGGTAATGTAGAATTTATGACTCAAGTTAGATTATTTGGTGTTAAAGATATGACTGGTGCAGTACTTAGCCCATTTGATGCTTATTTAATAATGAGAGGTATGAAAACTTTAGAAATAAGAATGGAAAGACACTGTAAGAATGCTATGGAAGTAGCTAAATTCTTAGAGACTCATCCTGCGGTTGAAAAAATGTACTATCCAGGTCTTGAAAGTCATCCACAGTATGAATTAGCTAAAAAACAAATGTCTCTTCCAGGAGGTATGATATCTTTTGAAGTAATAGGTGGAGTAGAAGCTGGTAAAGAATTATTAAATGGATTAAACTTATGTACATTAGCAGTTAGCTTAGGTGACTGTGAAACATTAATACAACATCCAGCATCAATGACTCACTCTCCATATACTAGAGAAGAAAGATTAGCGGCTGGTATAGAAGATGGTTTAATAAGATTATCTGTAGGTTTAGAAAATGCAGATGATATAATAGCTGACTTAAAAGAAGGTTTAGATAAAGTTAATGAGAAATACGCTACAGTAACAGCTTAATAAAAATAAAAAAGCCTGTGATTTAATCACAGGCTTTTTTATTTTGCTTTAAATTAAGTATATAAGGGTGGTTTTTGATATAATTAATATATAGTATAAAAAATAAAGGGGAAGCTGATATGAATTTAAATCAAAATTTACAGTTAACTCAGACTCAAAAACTTGCTATTACAACTGAGCTAAAGCAATCATTATCGATATTAAATATGAATGTAATTGAGTTAGAAGAAGAAATAAAAAGAGAAGCTGAAGAAAATCCTATTATTGAAATAGATAAATCAAATGAAATTGATTGGGAAAAATATATAAAGAACATGGATAATAGTTATAATTACGATAACCCTTCTTACAATAATGAAAATGAAGATTATAATTTAGAAAATATGGTAAGACATTACGATTCTTTATACGACCATCTAAAATTCCAAATTGGGCTTTATAAGTTAAATAATGGAGAAAGAGAAGTGTGTGAATATATAATAGATAGTATAGATGAAAATGGTTATCTTAAATTAGATACAGATGAAATTGCAAAGCAACTTAATGTAGAGGAAGATTTGGTAAGAAAAAGTATTAATACTGTTCAACAATTAGAGCCAAGTGGAGTTGGAGCGAGAAATCTAAGAGAGTGTCTGTTAATACAATTAGAAAATATGAATATAAAAGATGAATTACTAGAAAGTATAATAAAAAATGACTTAGAGTTTTTAGCTTTAAAAAAGTATAAGGAAATAAGCAAAAAATATAAAATATCATTAGATCAATGTGTGCAATTAGCTCACAAAATTCAAAAGCTAGAACCTAAACCAGGGTTAAAGTATTCATATATAAAAAATTCGTATATAGTTCCGGATATTATAGTAGAAAAAATAGATAATGAATATGTAGTTTATACAAATGAAAAAGATACCTATAATATAAAGATAAATAATTTTTATAAGGAAGTATTGAAGAATTCTCAAAAAGATAATGAAGCTAAGGAATTTATAAAAGACAAATTAAATTCAGCTCTAAATTTAATTAAGAATATAGAAAATAGAAAAAGTACAATATTAAAAATATCTAAAGAACTATTGAATCAACAAAAAGATTTTTTTGAAAAAGGTCCTAAATATTTAAGACCTCTTATTTTGAAAGACATAGCTGAAAATATAGGATACCATGAATCTACTATAAGTAGAGGGGTAAATGGAAAATATATATTAACGCCTTATGGTTTATTTGAACTTAAATATTTTTTTAGCAGCGGATTATATAATAAAGATGAGGGAACAGCTTCTACAAGCATAAAAAAGTTTATCGAGGAGATAATAAAAGGGGAAAATAAAAAAAGACCTTATAGTGATGATAAAATATCTTATATATTAGAGCAAAAGGGTCTTAAAATAGCTAGAAGAACAATCGCTAAATATAGAGAAGAACTAAATATACCATCATCGAGTAAACGAAAAGAATATTAAGGTGTAATTAATAGACAAGTAGTATGAAACAATTTAAAAAATATCATAATTAGTGTATAATTAATGCACTAATTAGTATATAATTATAATGAGAAAAGTGCAAAGGGATAACGTTTTCGAATTATAATTATAAAATATTACCAAAAAAGTATTGAAAATAGTGGAATATTCATATAAAATAAAGTTAAGGCGCGGGACTTAAAATGAACATAGGGTCATTTAAAGTCCCAAAACTTTTAGTTTATGGGGACAATAAGTGGACATATGGTCATTTAGGATACTGAGGAGAAAGATATGGAAAATCTTATAAAGATTCAACAGAAACTAATTCCACAAGTATTAGAAATAATGGAAAAAAGATACTGTATACTTAGGCAGATATCTTTAAGTGAACCTATAGGTAGAAGATCATTATCTAATATATTAGGAATGAGTGAAAGAATAATAAGGTCAGAAACAGAGTTTTTAAAAAACCAAGGTTTAATAAATGTAGATGGATCTGGAATGGTAATAACTAATGAAGGATTAATCTTACTTGATAGCTTAAAAGATACTATGAATAATATAACAGGTATATCTAAGCTACAAGAAAAAATAAAAGAAAAACTTAAAGTTAAAAAGGTAATAGTAGTTCCTGGTAATTATGATGAAAATGAAACATTATTAAAAGATATAGCCAAATGTGCTTGTGAGTATTTTTTAGATATACTTAGTGATAAAGATATAGTAGCTATAACTGGTGGAACTACAATGTTAAAATTTGCTCAAAACTTAAAATTAGATAAAAGATATCCCAATGTTAGAATAGTTCCTGCTAGAGGTAGCGTCGGTAAAGAAATTGAAACGCAATCTAACAATATAGTAGCTAGTATAGGTAAAAAGTTAAATTCTCATTATAGTCTATTGCATATTCCTGACATTTTAGGAAAAGAAGCAATGGAAACTTTATATGAAGAACCAGAAATAAAAAATACATTAGGTTATATTAAAAATACAAATATATTGGTTTTCGGAATTGGTAAAGCTGATGAAATGGCACATAGAAGAAAACTATCTCAAGATAAAATAGATGAAATAATATCTAAAGAAGCAGTTGGAGAAGCTTTTGGTTACTACTTCAACAAAGATGGAGACATAGTTCATGAAATAAATACAGTAGGAATAGATTTAGAAACATTTAAGTCAATAAAAGAAACAATAGCAGTATTTGCTGGAAGTAATAAAGCAGAAGCTGCCATAGCAATATCAAAACTAAAGTCAGATATGGTATTAATTACAGATGAAAGCACATGTTATAAAATATTAGATATTTTGGAAAAATAATTACTATGTTTGCAATTAAATTAAATTTAATTTACATATAGGAGGGTATTAAGATGATTAAAGTAGCTATAAATGGTTTTGGAAGAATAGGAAGACTAGCATTAAGAGTAATGATGGAAAACCCAGAATTCGAAGTTGTTGCAGTAAATAATTCAAAAGATGCTATGACTTTAGCGCATTTATTTAAATACGATTCAGCTCAAGGTCGTTTCAATGGAGAAATAGAAGTTAAAGGGGAAGATGTTTTTGTAGTAAATGGAAAGGAAATAAAAGTGATTTCTGAGAGAAATCCAGAAAACCTACCATGGGGGGAATTAGGAGTAGATGTAGTACTTGAGTGTACAGGAGTATTTACTTCGAAGGAAAAAGCAGAAGGACATATAAAAGCTGGGGCTAAAAAAGTTGTTATATCAGCTCCTGCAACTGGAGATTTAAAAACTGTTGTATTCAATGTAAATCACAAAATTTTAGATGGATCTGAAACAGTTGTATCAGCAGCTTCTTGTACAACTAACTGTTTAGCACCAATGGCTAAGGTTTTACAAGATAGCTTTGGTTTAGCAAAAGGATTTATGACTACTATACATGCTTATACAAATGATCAAAATACATTAGATGCAGCTCATGCAAAAGGTGATTTACGTCGTGCTAGAGCTGCAGCAGCTAATATAGTTCCTAACTCAACTGGAGCTGCTAAAGCTATAGGATTAGTTATACCTGAATTAAAAGGCAAATTAGATGGTGGAGCTCAAAGAGTTCCAGTAATAACAGGTTCTTTAACTGAATTAGTATGTACATTAGATAAGAAGGTTACTGTTGATGAAGTAAATGCAGCTATGAAGGCAGCTTCTAACGAATCATTTGGATATACTGAAGAGCCATTAGTATCATCTGATATAATAGGTGTTAGATATGGATCATTATTTGATGGAACTCAAACTAAAGTAATGGAAGTAAATGGAGAGCAATTAGTTAAAGTTGCTTCTTGGTATGATAATGAAATGTCATATACAGCTCAATTAATAAGAACTGTACAATACTTTGCAAATATTTCAAAATAAATTTGCCTAAAAGATAAGATTCTAAAAGGTCCGGGTTTGTAGTGTATACTACGGGCTCAGGGCCTTTTTTTAAAAATACAATACAAAGACTCAATTTGAAGGGAGACTATACAATGTCTACATACAACAAGAAAACTATAGAAGATATAGATGTAAAAGGAAAAAAGGTTTTAGTAAGATGTGATTTTAATGTACCTTTAAAAGATGGTGTTATAACTGATGAAAATAGATTAAATGGAGCACTACCTACTATAAATTATTTATTAAATAAAGGCGCTAAAGTTATATTATGTTCTCACTTAGGAAAACCAAAAGGCGAGCCTAAGCCAGAATTATCATTAGAACCAGTAGCTAAAAGACTATCAGAGATGTTAGATAAAGAAGTTGAATTTGCAGCTGATGATAATGTAGTTGGTGAAAATGCAAGAAATGCTGTTGAAAAAATGGAAAGCGGAGATTTAGTATTATTACAAAATACTAGATATAGAAAAGAAGAAACTAAAAATGAAAATAATTTTTCACAAGAATTAGCATCATTAGCAGAAGTATTTGTAAACGATGCTTTTGGAACTGCTCATAGAGCACATTGTTCAACAGTAGGTGTTTCAGAATATACTAAGGAAAATGTGTGTGGATATTTAATACAAAAAGAATTGAAATTCTTAGGAGAAGCTGTTCAAAGTCCAGTTAAACCATTTGTCGCTATATTAGGAGGAGCTAAAGTATCTGATAAGATAGCAGTTATAGAGAATTTATTAGATAAAGTTGATACATTAATAATAGGTGGAGGAATGGCTTATACATTCTTAAAAGCACAAGGATATGAAATAGGAACTTCATTACTTGAAGAAGATAAAATAGATTATGCTAAAGAAATGATAGATAAAGCTAAATCTAAAGGTGTTAATTTACTGTTACCATTAGATAACATAGTTGCTGATAAGTTTGCGGCAGATGCTGCTCCTGTAACTACAGATGATGCTAACATACCATCTGGATATATGGGACTTGATATAGGTCCAAAAACTACAAAAATCTATGTTGATTCTATAAAAGATGCTAAAACAGTAATATGGAACGGACCAATGGGGGTATTTGAATTCTCAAATTTTGCAAATGGTACTTTGGAGGTTGCAAAAACTATGGCGAGTGCAAATGCTACAACAATAGTAGGTGGTGGAGATAGCGCTGCTGCTGTTAATCAGTTAGGATTTGGAGATAAAATGACTCATGTATCTACTGGTGGAGGAGCATCTCTTGAGTTTTTAGAAGGAAAAGAACTTCCAGGAATAGCTACATTAGATAATAAATAATATTAAATTTGAAAGGAATGATATATATGAGACGTCCTATAATAGCTGGAAACTGGAAAATGCATAAGACTATAAAAGAAGCTGTAGAATTTGTGAATGAAGTGAAAGATAAAGTTAATAATACGGATGTGGAAGTAGTTATATGTGCACCATTTACTTTATTAAAAGACTTAAAGGATGCTACTAAAGATACTAATATAAAAATTGGCGCGCAAAATATGCACTTTGAAGAAAGTGGAGCATTTACTGGTGAAATATCTCCAATGATGTTAAAAGAATTAAATATGGACTATGTAGTAATAGGCCATTCAGAAAGAAGACAATATTTTAATGAAAGCAATGAAACTGTAAATAAAAAAATATTAAAAGCATTAGAACATGATATAAAACCTATATTATGTGTAGGTGAAACTTTAGAAGAAAGAGAATGTAATAAAACTAAAGAAGTTGTAAAACTTCAAACTGAAATGGCATTAAAAGATGTGTTAAGTCATAAGGTAGAAGATATAGTTATAGCTTATGAACCGATTTGGGCTATAGGAACAGGTAAAACTTCAAGTAGTCAAGATGCTAACGAAGTTATAGCTTATATAAGAGAAGTAGTAAGAGATTTATATAATGAAGAAATTTCAGAAGAAGTTAGAATACAATATGGTGGAAGTGTTAAACCGAGTAATGTATCTGAAATAATGAATGAAAGCGACATAGATGGAGCATTAGTTGGAGGAGCTAGTTTAGTAGCCGAAGACTATGTTGAACTTGTTAATTTCTAAGGAGTTGATATTTTGAAAAAACCAATAGCTCTGATTATAATGGATGGATATGGATGTAGCGACTTGACTCAAGGAAATGCCGTATCATCTGCTAAAGTTCCTAATTTAGAAAAAATAGTGAAATCATATCCAAATACACTAGTAAAAGCTAGTGGCTTTGATGTAGGGCTACCTGAAGGACAAATGGGGAACTCTGAAGTTGGGCATACTAATATAGGTGCAGGAAGAATAGTATATCAAGATTTAACTAGAATAACAAAGTCAATAAAAGACGGAGATTTCTTTAAAAATGAAATATTAGTAAAAGCTATGGATAATGCAAAAAATAAATCCCTTCATATAATGGGACTATTATCAGATGGCGGAGTTCATTCTCATATAGACCATCTAAAAGCATTAATAAAAATGGCTAAAGACAACGATTTAGCAAATGTTTATGTTCATGCTTTTACAGATGGAAGGGATACAGATCCTCAAAGCGCTATAAACTATGTACAAGAAATAGAAGAATATATGAAGGAAGTTGGAGTAGGAAAAATAGCTACTATCTCAGGTAGATATTACTCTATGGATAGAGATAAAAGATGGGAAAGAGTACAATTAGCCTATGATGCAATGATAAATGGCAAGGGCAATACTTCTATTAGTGCTATAGATGCAGTTAAGAAATCATATGATGAAGGTAAAAATGATGAATTTATACTTCCAACTGTGATAGTTGATAATGAAAAGCTTATAGGAACTATAAAAGAAGATGACTCTATAATATTTTTTAACTTTAGACCAGATAGAGCAAGACAGATAACAAGAGCTTTAGTTTGTGATGAGTTTGTAGGGTTTGAAAGACCTTGTATGAAAACTTTATTCATATGTATGACAGAATATGATATAACTATACCTAATGTAGAAATAGCTTATTGCCCTCAATCATTAAAAAATACATTAGGAGAATATCTAGCTAAAAATAATAAAACTCAGTTAAGAGTAGCAGAAACTGAAAAGTATGCACACGTAACATTTTTCTTCAATGGTGGATTAGAAGAGCCTAATAATGGGGAAGATAGAATGTTAATACCATCTCCTAAAGTCGAAACTTATGACCTTCAACCGGAGATGTCTGCATATGAATTAACTGATAAATTATTAGAAAAGATAGATGAAGATAAATATGATTTTATAGTTGTAAATTATGCAAACCCAGATATGGTAGGCCATACAGGTGTAATTAATGCGGCTATTAAAGCGGTAGAAACAGTTGATACATGTGTAGGAAAAGTAGTTGAAAAAATACTATCAAAAGGCGGTAATGCTATAATAACGTCTGACCATGGTAATGCTGAAGAGATGTTAGATATTGAAACTAACCGTGTAATAACTGCGCATTCAATTAACCCTGTTCCGTTTATTGTAGTAGGAGAAGATATAAAGAACATTAAGTTAAAAAATGATGGAAGATTATGCGATATGGCTCCTACAATACTAGACTTAATGGGGCTTGAAAAACCTGAAGAGATGAGTGGTCAGAGTTTAATTGTTAGATAAAAATATTTATATAAATTACATAAGATGGAAGGAGAAACAAATATGTCATTAATAGATTTAGTATATGCTAGAGAAGTTCTAGATTCAAGAGGAAATCCAACTGTAGAGGTTGAAGTTGTTTTAGAAAGTGGAGTTGTAGGAAGATCTATTGTACCATCGGGAGCATCAACAGGAGCATTTGAAGCTGTAGAATTAAGAGATGGAGATAAGACAAGATATTTAGGAAAAGGTGTTATCCAAGCAGTAAGTAATGTAAATGAAATAATAGCTCCAGAATTAGAAGGTATGGATGCCTTTGATCAACCTGGTATAGATGGTTTGATGTTAGAAATAGATGGAACTCCAAACAAAAGCAAATTAGGAGCTAATGCTATATTAGGTGTTTCTATGGCTGTAGCTAGAGCTGCTGCTGAAGAACTAGGATTACCTTTATTCCAATACATAGGTGGAGTTAATGCTAAACAATTACCAGTACCTATGATGAACATAATAAACGGTGGAGCTCATGCGGATAATAACGTTGATGTACAAGAATTCATGATATTACCAGTTGGAGCTACTTGCTTTAGAGAAGGCTTAAGAATGGGAGCTGAAGTATTCCATTCATTAAAATCAGTTTTAGCTTCTAAAGGATTGGCTTGTGGTGTAGGTGATGAAGGTGGATTTGCACCAAACCTACAATCAAATAGAGAAGCTTTAGAGTTAATAGTTGAAGCTATAACTAAAGCTGGATACACTCCAGGTGTAGATGTTATGTTAGGATTAGATGTCGCTGCTACTGAATTATATGACAAAACAAAAGGTAAGTATGTTTTAGCTGGTGAAGGAAAAGAGTTAACTCCAGCTGAAATGGTTGATTTTTATGCTGATTGGGTAGCTAACTTCCCTATAATAACTATAGAAGATGGTATGGATGAAGAAGATTGGGATGGATGGAAATTATTAACTGATAAGTTAGGTAATACTGTTCAATTAGTTGGTGATGATCTATTTGTTACTAATACAGAAAGATTAAGTAGAGGTATATGTAGTGGAGTTGCTAACTCAATATTAGTAAAAGTTAACCAAATAGGAACTATAACTGAGACTTTAGATGCTATAGAAATGGCTAAAAGAGCGGGTTATACTGCTGTAATATCTCATAGATCTGGTGAAACAGAAGATTCAACAATAGCTGATTTAGCCGTAGCTGTTAATGCTGGGCAAATAAAAACGGGTGCTCCATCAAGAACAGATAGAGTTGCTAAATACAACCAATTATTAAGAATAGAAGAAATGGTAGGAGACAGTGCTAGATACTGTGGATTACAATCTTTCTATAACTTAAAAAAATAATAATTTGTAGACAAAGCTTCCAGAAATAAATAATGCTGGAAGCTTTTGTATTTTGTGTAGTAAAATAGTCATTTTTTAAAAGAAAAAGGAGAAAGTTTTATTGGATTTATGTATTGAATATGATTTTTCTATATGTTAGACTAATTTATGTAAGAAACAACTGTGCAGGAGGATTACAAATGAATAACGTATTTATGGCCTTACAATTAATATTAACTGTAGTCTTAATAGTAAGTGTTTTACTTCAAGAAACTAAAGCTAGTGCAGGTTCATCTGCAATAATGGGAGGTAGTTCCCAAACAACAGCATACTTTAAGCCAAAAGGAAAAGAAGCAGTATTTTCAAAAATAACTAAAATATCAGCTATATTATATTTCATAAACGCTATAGTGTTAGTAGCTATTCAGTAATGACATAATCCCATCTAACTTTAAGTTGGGATTTTTTGATAAAATTTTTTAAATTCTAAAAATTTTTTATTTTCATTTTTTTATTTTTAAGTGTAGGGTTTAGGATATGAGGAATTTATATTCCTTCATATAAATATTAAAACTAAAGAGGGGGTAGTAGCAAATGAACTACATCTATTTCACACCGCTTGCTGGAATTGCGGCATTAGTGTTTGCCTATATACTAGCAAACAAAATAAATAAAGTTGATGTAGGAACAGACAGAATGAGAGAAATCTCAAATTATATTCAGGAAGGTGCCATGGCTTTTTTAATGAGAGAGTATAAAACTCTTGTAGTATTTATAACTGTATTATTTATTGTTTTAGGCCTTGGTATTAACTGGTTAACAGCTGTATGTTTCCTAATAGGAGCAGCGTTCTCAACACTTTCAGGATTCTTTGGAATGAAAGTTGCAACAAAAGCAAATGTAAGAACTGCAAATGCAGCTAGAGAAGGTGGAATGAACAAAGCATTAAGTGTAGCTTTCTCTGGTGGAGCAGTAATGGGTATGGTAGTAGTTGGATTAGGATTACTAGGCTGTGCTCAAATATTTTTAACTTTATTAGCGACAGGAGAAAATCCAGCTTCTGCAGCTAATATATTAACAGGATTTGGTCTTGGAGCATCAACACTTGCATTATTTGGACGTGTTGGTGGTGGTATTTATACAAAGGCTGCAGATGTTGGAGCAGATTTGGTAGGTAAAGTTGAAGCTGGTATACCTGAAGATGATCCAAGAAATCCAGCGGTAATAGCTGATAACGTTGGCGATAATGTTGGTGACGTTGCAGGTATGGGAGCTGACTTATTTGAATCATATGTAGGATCTATAATATCTGCTGTAACTTTAGGGATAGTAGCTTTTGGAATGAATGGAGCGATATTCCCGCTAGTATTATCTGGAGTTGGAATAATAGCTTCTATAATAGGTACATTCTTTGTTAAAGGTGATGAAAATTCAGATCCACATAAAGCGTTAAAAATGGGTACATATGTTGCTGGAATTATAACTATAGTTGTTGCTTTCTTCTTATCAAACCAATTAATGGGAGATTTAAGTGGATTCTGGGCTATTGTAATAGGATTAGTAGTAGGTATAGCTATAGGACAATTAACTGAAATATATACATCTGGAGATTATGCTTCAGTTAAAAAGATAGCTTCTCAATCTGAGACAGGACCAGCTACAAATATAATATCAGGACTTGCAGTAGGTATGATGTCTACTGGATGGCCTGTAATATTACTAGCATTTGGTATATTGTTTGCTTATGGAGTAGCAGGATTATATGGGATAGCATTAGCAGCAGTAGGTATGTTATCTACAACAGCTATGACAGTTGCAGTGGACGCTTATGGGCCGATAGCTGACAATGCTGGTGGTATAGCAGAAATGGCAGAACTTCCAAAAGAAGTAAGAGCTATAACAGATAAACTAGATTCAGTAGGAAATACTACTGCGGCTATAGGTAAAGGATTCGCTATAGGATCTGCAGCATTAACTGCATTAGCGTTATTTGCTTCTTATACTGCAGCTGTAGGGCTTGAGTCAATAGATTTAACTAAACCTACAGTTATATCTGGGATGTTAATAGGAGCTATGCTTCCATTCTTATTCTCGGCTTTAACAATGGAGGCTGTTGGAAAAGCAGCATTCCAAATGATAGAAGAAGTTAGAAGACAATTTAGAGAGATGCCTGGCATTATGGAAGGAAGAACTAAACCTGATTATGCTAGATGCGTTGATATATCTACTGCAGCTGCATTGAAAGAAATGATAATTCCGGGTATATTAGCAATAGTTTCTCCTGTTGCTGTTGGTTTACTTTTAGGAACAGAAGGATTAGGAGGACTATTAGCAGGTTCTCTTGTATCGGGTGTGTTACTTGCTATAATGATGGCAAATGCTGGTGGTGCATGGGATAATGCTAAAAAGTATATAGAAGGTGGTAAACATGGAGGTAAGGGCTCTGAGCCGCATAAGGCTGCTGTAGTTGGAGATACAGTAGGGGATCCATTTAAGGATACTTCTGGACCTTCTATAAACATATTAATAAAGCTTATGACTATAGTTTCTCTAGTATTTGCACCTGTATTCGTAAGATTTGGAGGATTAATATCTAGCTTTATGTAAAAATTAATAATTAAAATATTATTAAGACGGTTGGCGTTAATTTAATGCCGATTGTCTTATTTTTTATATTTAGAGTATTAACCATTATTTACCAAAAAAATATGTTAATATAGTATAATGTAATAAGTTAAAAATGGAGATTATAAAAATAACGGATATAATGAAATATAATAAACATATTATTAATTAATAGGTTTTATATAAAATAAATTTTTTAGGAGGACAATCTTATGGTACCGGGATTAAAAGAAAAGGTATTAGGGCTTATGGGAGAAGAAGGATATAATCCCCTAAAAAAAGAACAATTAGCCCTTATATTTGACATACACTCAACTGAGATGCCTATGTTCTATAACTTTTTAGATGAGTTATATCAAGATGGATATATATTTAAAACACAAAAAGGTAAATATGTACTTCCAAGTGAAGTAGGTTTATTTGTGGGGAAATTAACAACTCATCCAAAGGGATTTGGATTTGTAATATCTGATGAAGTTGGAGCTAAGGATTTATTTATACCTGCTGATGCTATGAATGGCGCTATGCATAATGATAGAGTTATGGCTAAAATAACTTTAATAGGAACTGAAAAAAAGCGTGCAGAAGGTGAAATAATTGAAATAATAGATAGAGCTATAAAAGAAGTAGTAGGTACCTATGAGTCTAGTTCAAATTTTGGATTTGTAGTTCCAGACAATAAAAGATTTAATAAGGATATATATATACCAAAAGCTTTATCTAATAAAGCAAAAGATGGTGATAAGGTAGTTTGTGAAATAACTCAATGGCCATCTCCTGGAAGAAATCCAGAAGGAAAGATAATAGAAATATTAGGGCAAAAAGGTGAACGTGGAGTTGATATACTATCTGTAATAAGACAACATGGATTACCTGAAGAATTCCCAAGAAAGGTACTAGATGAAGCTGAGGCAATACCAGAAGGTATACCTCAAGAAGAAATAAATAGAAGAGTTGACTTAAGAGATATGGTTATATTCACTATAGATGGTGAAGATGCCAAAGACTTAGATGATGCTATATCAATAGAAGTACTTGATAATAATAACTATAAATTAGGTGTCCATATAGCTGACGTTACTCATTATGTTAAAGAACATAACAAACTGGATAAAGAAGCTATAAAAAGAGGTACTTCAGTTTATTTAGTAGATAAAGTTGTACCAATGCTTCCTCCAAAACTTTCCAATGGAGTGTGTAGTTTAAATCCATTTGAAGATAAGTTAACATTATCAATATTTATGGAAATAAACAATAATGGAAAAGTAGTTAACTATGAAATAGTAGAAAGTGTAATAAATTCTAAAGCTAGAATGACTTATACTGAAGTTTCTAATATACTAGAAAATAAAGATGAAAAATTAATGAAGACCTTTGAAAGTCTAGTTGACCACTTTGAGAATTCAGAAAAATTAGCTAGAATATTAATGAAGAGAAGAGAAATTCGTGGAGCTATAGATTTTGATTTCCCAGAAGCAAAGATAATTTTAAACAAAGAAGGCGAAGTAGTAGATATAAAGAAATATGAAAGAAGAATATCAAATAAGATAATAGAAGAATTCATGCTTATAAGTAATGAAACTATAGCTGAACATTTCTTCTGGTTAAATATTCCTTTTGTTTATAGAATACATGAAACTCCAGGTTTAGAAAAGATGGAACAGTTGAGTAAGTTTATATCTACATTTGGATATCATATAAAGGGAAGTCTAGAAGAGGTTCAACCGAAAGTATTACAAGACATAATTCATAAGTTACATGGTAAGCCTGAAGCTAGAGCTATAAATACTATTATGCTAAGATCTTTAAAACAAGCTAAATATTCACCAGAATCTTTAGGGCACTTTGGATTGGCAGCTAAGTATTATAGCCACTTTACATCTCCTATAAGAAGATATCCAGATTTACAAATACACAGAATTATAAAGGAATTCTTAAATAACAAAATTACCCCAAAAAGACACGAAGCGCTTAAGGGTATAGTGGACTATGCATCAACTCAATCATCTACAAGAGAAAGAGCAGCAGATGAGGCTGAAAGAGACGTTCACGATATATTCAAAGCTAAGTATATGTCTAATAAGGTAGGTCAAGTTTATGAAGGAATTATATCTAGTGTTACATCATTTGGTATATTTGTTGAACTTGATAATACAGTAGAAGGATTAATAAGATTAGTAAATATGCATGATGACTATTATATATTTGATGATTCATCATATACTTTAATAGGTGAAAGAACTAAGAAGACGTATAAAATAGGAGATAAAGTTAAAATCAAAGTAGAAAAGGTAAATGTTGATTTTAAAGAGATAGATTTTGAATTAGTGGAAGAAGAAGAAGGCGAAGAATAATATTATTAATAATGAGTCAAGGTCCATTTGATTGGCCTTGACTTTTCGTTAGATATATGGTATATTTTTATACAATATAATGTTATTAGAAGGTGGATCTTATGGGTGAAGGTAAAAAAATACTAGCAACAAATAGAAAAGCAAGACATGAATACTTTATAGAAGAAGTATATGAAGTAGGGATAGAATTAAGAGGAACAGAAGTTAAGTCTATAAGACAAGGAAAGATAAATTTATCTGATGGATTTGCATCTGTAGACAATGGAGAAGTATTCTTAAAACAAGTTCACATAAGCCCATATGAACAAGGTAATATATTTAATGTAGATCCTTTAAGAGTTAGAAAATTACTACTTCACAGACATGAAATAAGAAAGCTAATAGGAGCTACAACTCTAAAAGGTTTTTCACTTATACCTTTAAGTATGTATTTTAAAAATGGAAAAGTTAAAGTTGAATTAGCTCTAGCAAAAGGTAAAAAATTATATGACAAACGTCATGATTTGGCCAAAAAAGATGCTGATAGACGTGTACAAAGAGAGTTGTCTGGTAAATACTAAAACTTAATATATAACATGGGGGCGTAAAGGTTTCGACGGGGGTTTGGAACTCGGGGCTGCGTGCCGTGTTACTCTGGGTCACGTAAAAACTGGAGAAAAAAAACAAACGCAAACGATAATTACGCATTAGCAGCTTAATATAGCTGCTCGTCCTCCTTACTCTTCCCGCGGAGTAAGCTAGGGCGTCATCTAGACGGGGAACTATCTTTAGGGTGCCTTGACTAAATGATGGAATAATTAAGGCTGGTTGATCACAAAGCCTGCTGCTAGGCGTTGTGTGATACGAGATTTTAAATGTAGTAGCTACGTATGTAGACGTTCCGGGGAAAAGACTTTCGGACAGGGGTTCGACTCCCCTCGCCTCCACCATTGAAATCCACGAAATACTCCTATATAATATATAGGGGTATTTTATTTATATAAATATAATCAAGATTTCTGGAGGGGGTTTATATTACGATAATATCAGAAATAGCAAATGATTGTATTTCTAGATGGGGAAGTGAAGATAAGAATACAATTAATTTAAGTAATAAAATAGGAAAGTTTATTTCCCAATTAGGAGAAGATAAAGAGAATGGAGAGATATTATTAAAGTTATTAAAAAGTTACAACTATTATTCTAGAGAACGAATAAATGAAATATTATCTTTTTTTTATATTAAAGTGACAAAAGAATTAGATTTACCAAAACAAACTACTATTTATTCTAGAATAGAAGATGATTCTAAAATAAATAGTTCTAATAACTTATTAGAAGAATTTAAAATAATTAACGATATTAGTAATAGTTATTCACATGATATATCAAGATTAGATTTAATTAATTTTGATAGTATTGATTATATTGTGTTTATAGACGATATAATAGGAAGTGGAAAAACAATTATTGACTTTTTTAAATCAAATAAAGATAAGCTAAAAAAAGTTATATCTATAGTGTTTTGTATTGAGTGTATGGAATATGGCAAAACAAATATAGAAAAATATTTAGAACAAGAACAAATTGAGTGCTTGATATTACCATATAAGTTAACTAAAAAAGCTTTTGATGGAAATACCAATTTTGAAAATTGTGATTTAGCAAGAGTGAGTTTATACAATTTTGAAGAAAAATTAAGTAGAGGAAATAAACAATTTATATTAGGATTTAGGGAGTCAGAAGCATTAGCTACATTCTATAGAAACACACCAAATAATACTATAAGCTGTTATTGGAATCCTTATCACCAATGGAGTCCTTTATTTCCTAGAGCATTAGATAAACCTGATTTTATGAAAAAAAGTAAAGGATTTAATAATAAAAACTCAAAATCAAATATATCCTATAATCTAGCTAAATTGTTAAATAGGCAAAAAGAGGAAAAGTAAATGAAGCAAAATTTTAAAGAACTTATATTCCTTATATATCTAAATACATATGAGGATTCATATCAATATTATGAATTAAAAGAATTGTTAGATTATAGCACGAGTCAATTAAAAGAATTCATATACAGGATGCAGGAAAATAATTTAATTGAAAAAGGTGAAAGTTTAAGATTATCAAAAAAAGGGTATAAAATTCTATTAGATTTAGGATTAGAAAATGTTGATATAAATGAATTACTAGAAGAAAAGCAAAGCTTTAAATTTTCTAAAAATAAAAAACTAGAATTTAATGATATATATATTCCAAAAAATTTTAAATTATAAAAAAGAACTAGAATTGAAAAACGAGTCGTTTTTCTTGAAGTAAGGTTGCTATGATACTTGCATGCAAAGAATTTTACAAAGAGCATAAAATTCTTTTGCATGTAACTACGTTACATAGGATACTAATTATATCTGGGTATATCTAATCAGTATCCTATGCAGATTAATGAGAGTATTAGTAGTTCTTTGTTAGAGGGGCATAAATTATGGACTTAAATAAACTAAAAGAATCCATGTTAGAGCAAGGATATGATAAAGCATATATAAATAATTGTGTTTCTTATGCAAGTAATTTAAAAAACCGAAATTTACCTATAATATTTGATATAAATCATTTATATAGACTAATTGGATTAGAGACAGAGGAATTTTATACAATATACCATTCTGTAAAGTATCAATATAATATTATAAATATACCTAAAAAATCAGGTGGAAATCGGGAACTTAATACACCTTCTGAAAATATGAAATTTATACAGCGATGGATACTCGATAATATACTATATAGGGTAGGCTGTAGCGATAATGTTACAGGGTTTATACCAAAAAAATCAATAGTTGATAATGCTAAGATGCATGTACAAAAGGAATGTGTTATAGGTATAGATTTGAAAGATTTTTTTCCAACAATACATTTTGGGAGAGTAAGAGGCTTATTTAAAAGCTTAGGGTATAGTAGTCATATGTCTACAGTTTTAGCTAATATTTGCACATATGAAGGTAAATTGCCACAAGGTGCCCCGACTAGTCCATATATAGCAAATTTAATATGTAATAAATTAGATTATAGGATTAAAAAACTTTGTGAAATAAGTTGTGCTGCGTATACTCGATATGCTGATGATATAACTATTTCTGGAGATAGGGGAATAGAAACTCTCATACCAATAGTTAATACAATAATTAGAGGTGAGGGATTTAATATAAATGAAAGCAAAGAAAGGGTATTATATAAATACCATTCACAAAAAGTAACTGGAATTGTAGTCAATGAAAAATTATCTCCACCTAAGAAACTTAATAAATATTTAAGAAAAAACATTTATTATATAAAAAAATATGGATTAAGAGAACATCTATTAAAAACAAATAATGAATTTCGATCTAATTATAGAGAACATCTATATGGAATTGCATATTTTATAAAAATGATAGATTTGGATAAAGGAATTATGTACTTGCAACAATTAGATGAAATAGATTGGGATATATGGTAATTTAGTAAAAATAGGAGAAATAAATGACAGTTAATAAATAATTTACAAAATACTAGAGCAGTTACAAAAAACTAATTAATAATGTTATATTATTAATTAGAAGAGCATGGTGTTGTATTCATACGTGTACCAGAATTTATAACAAAGCTATATACTCAAAAGGTATATAGCTTTTATATTTTACCAAAGATTTATTTAATCTAAGAAATTAAAGGGGAAATAAAATATGAACTTCAAGATTGATGCAGTATTTATAGAAGGATGGATATATGATTTTTTATTCGAACAATTCGAAATATACCCTGAAGAATATTTTAAGCAATATAATATGAGTTATGAAAAATTTAAAAATCAAGTTATTTTTGAAATTTATATACAAAAATATAGAATAGAAGAAAATAAAGAAAAACCATTAAAAATGGGAATTGAAAACCAGAGTATATCAACAGAGCAAAAAAGAAAACGAACTTTTGAAAAAGTAAGGGCTGAAAGAAAAGAAACATTTGATAGAATAAAGGAAAAGATAGGAATAGAATTACCCGAATTAATCATTGAAAAACGAACTAGTATAGACCAAAAGATAGAAGGATATAAACTTACTAATTTTCAACACTATCAACTAAGTGTAATGGAAGATTATGAACTATTAAAGAATATACAAAATAAAAAAATATATACTTCGAAAAATATATCAAATACAAAGTTTAAAGATTTATTTATGGAGTATGATAGTTTTTATAAAACATTAGAAGAAAATTGTGAAAATTATTTTGAAAGAACTATGCATGTATTCCTTTTAGAAAGTAGGTATTGTATAGAATTTATGTATAAAGTAACTCAATACATACTAGAAAACAAGTATAACTTAGCAGATGTTAGTAAGCTAGCACCTTTATTAACTATAAATTCTTTTATATCACCTCCTCAAGACAATACTTTTATACTATGTAGATATGATTACATTGATGTATTAAGAAAAAGTGTAGTTAAAGAAGAAATATATAATGAAATTTTAGAGTTATATTCATTAAAAAATTATATAAAAAAGAACTTTAAAATGTATATTCCTCTAATTACTTCATATAAAGATGAAGAACAATACTTTAAAAATAATTATAATATAGAGCAAATCATAAATATTAAAGAATGGAATGATGAGCGTATATCTGCATTTAAAAAAGTAGTATCAAACTTAGTCTAGTAAATCCTGATTTTTGTACTTAGCAGACTATATTAAATTATCTTAATATATAGTTAAGAAAACAAGTTGTTAAATTAATTATTTTGGGAGGTAATTTTATGATAGAATGCGATATTTGTGGTAGATATTTTCACTCTGACGAGATAAGTGAGTGTCCAAACGTGAACTGCACAATGGAAATTTGTGAAGGTTGTTATGAAAGTCACGTACCTCTATGTTTAAGCAGTGAGTTTATTGATTGTGACGAAGATGAATATGAGTACGAAGAATGGGAAGAAACAGATGTAATAAGTAATCCTCATACTAAGATATTTTAAAATACATTAGCAGGATTATATTTTTATAAAGATGCATTTGATGAAGATTCTAAATCAGTAATTGATGTTGCAAGAGAATATGATAAAATCGATGATTTAGGAGAAGGATTTATGAAGTCATTGAGTATTAAGGAACTTAAAGAAGAACTACAAAATCTAAAAATAGAATATGCATATATGGATGAAGATGGATTTGAAGCAGGTGTATGGAGGGTTTCTAGTATTTAAAAGTCTATAAAACAAGGGAGTGCAAAACGCGATCCCATTTTAACTTTAATTATTACCCCTAAGTACTCACACTACAGTAGTTAATATTTTTACATTACTAGAATTTAATAAAATATATTTTCATGGGTTAAGATGTATAAAATCATCTTTAAATTATACTTTCTTTATACAGATAACAAGGTAAATCACAAGTTCCTTCCCAAAAATCCCAGAGTGTGAAATTTATATTGAAATATAATCGTGGGTATCATTCCTGCGATTCGCCTCCACCATTGAAATCCACGAAAAACACATTGATATGATTGTCAATGTGTTTTTTATTTATATATATTTATATAACTTCTAATTAAATCTATTATTAAATCGAATAAATAACTTTTAAAGTATTTTAAGGCCGCGTAACCATTTTCTTCAATACAAATTACATCCAAAAAATAATAATTATGCTCAGCTTCAAAAAGTGAAGGACTTATATCCACTAACTCTGTATAATACATCAATTCAAATAGCTTTGTATCCATGTCGATTTCAGAATTAACTTTAGATTACATCTTCTCTAATTGATTTATATAATATTCCTAAAATACCTTCTGTTATGGATATAGCAGGAAATATGAATATGCATACCACTGTATTCTATAAAATTAAAAATAAGTTATTAGAAAAAGCTATTGAAATAGAATCTGTTTGTTATTAATAGCTAAATAAAAAGGTGAACCTAATCACCTTTTCTTTCTTTTAAATCTATACTATATGTACCGTCTCTGGTTTGCCTAGATTTAAGTTTGTCTATTGCTTTAGCTTTCTTCCAAAAGCCTCCATTATGTGAATCGATATCATGTGTTATAACATCTTTTACTTTAGGGTGCCTAAATATTAATTGCCCTTTAGACTTTTCATTAACCTCTACGTATTTTAGTTTCTTTGCTGCAGCTCTTATTTCTGCATTAGTGTAGTATTTATTCATTTCCTTACCTCCGGTAATGAGTTATTTGTGTTGCAAATACTCATTACTGAGGTGAAGTGGGCATATACACATTGAGACTGAAAAAAGTTTATTTAAAGGCTCATATTTTGCATAATAAAGAACAGATCTACCAAATAAATTTGACAAATCTGTTAATAGTGATTGAATTATTAAATTCGAAGTAATGATATAAGTGAAAATATGAAATCAATGTTCTTATAGAATTACATTAATAATTAGAAAAAAATAATGGATAATTGTAGATATATATATATAAAGAAATAGATAATATATATATAAAGAAAAATGCTACAGATATTATAAATATAAAAATGATAAATTTAAATTAGTCAGAAAAAGGAAAATTACTATCTCATGGAAATTGATATACAAGCTTAATATGCTTTCCATGTGTAACAAACTGATGAGTATCAATGTGTATGTAACTTGTGTACTTTTGTAATATAATTAATATATATAGTAGAGAAGATGATTTAATTTTGATTTAAAAAGTGCATTGTACGCTTTATTTGTAAAGATTTTATTGAATCGCTTGATGGAAAGCTTCTTTTTTATTGCATTAATGTATTAATATGAGATTAACTATTTTAGAGTATAATATTACTTAGGGGAGGTGTTATAATGGAAAATATAGTTTTACCATTTGAAAAGAGAGTAGTAAGCAAAGAAGAGATGTTAGAACATATCAACTATTATTCAGATAATGCTGAAAAGGCAATGAGATTACACTCTGATGGAGATGTAAAAGGGTCAAGAGTAATATTTAAAGACCTTAGAAAAAAACTTCAACAAGAGTATAAACATTATGATAAGGTTTCTGTTAGCAAATATATAAGACAAGATAAATTCTACAAAGCCTATGCAAATGGTATATTTCAAGCGTATGTAAAACAAATGAGACCTAATTCAAATGAAACATTACACTCAAATCTATATGATATAAGAGATTATATATCTAACTATGAAATGAGAATATTCTTTGATAATTAATAATTTATAGAAAGGGCTAATCAATGGGAGCATATAGTGAATTAAAAATAAATGATTATACACTACTTTATACTAAAAGTTATGTATATGACCTTTTTATGTCGGTATTTTCAGAAGGTGATAAAAGAGTTAGGTTTGAAGATTTAGATGACGAAAAAATAAAAAGAATAGAATATAGAGTGAATACTAATATTTACAAAGACCGACTTGATGTTATGGGATTTACTATAGAAAAAGCAGAAATAGATTTTAATAATATGATCGAAGAAATAAAAGATGATGAATATACTTTAGATTATTATTTAAATGAGGGTATTGATATAAACCATATTAGTTTTGAAAACTTTCGAGAAATGTTAAAAGTAATAATTAAAAAAAACTTGTGCTATTATAATTTTGAAGATCATAAAAGCGGCATTAATAATAAAGATCATATTAAGCTAATAGAATATATGCTTAATGATGATGAGTATCTTCTTGGAATTCCAAATAGTGATCCAAGATATGTTATTCAAATAATTTTAAGTTTATATAATAGCGATGATGATTACATAATTTATGATATTTCAGACTTGATAGATAGTGGTTATTTTGATGAAGATTATGAATTTTCAAACTGTGTAAGGAATAAAATAAGGGAAGAATACATAAGTAATGAAAAGATAATAGTTTTAACTGAAGGCAAAACAGATTCTAAAATACTAAGTAAGTCATTAGAAATATTATATCCACATCTATCTGGTTATTATTCGTTTTTAGATTTTGAAAGTACCAAATTGAAAGGTAGCACAGTGGAATTAGTACAAGCAGTAAAATCTTTTATATCATCAGGTATAGCGAATAAAACTATAGCTATATTTGATAACGATACAGCAGGTATAGAAGCAATGAAACAGTTAGAGTGTATAAATATTCCAGATAATATTAGGATATTAAGGTATCCAGATTTAGAATTAGCCAGACAATATCCAACAAAAGGACCTACGGGAGATGTAGTTATGGATATTAATGGAATGGCATGTAGTATTGAATTATATTTGGGCAAAAATGTATTGTTCAAAGATGGAAGATATATACCAATCCAATGGACTGGATATGTAGACAAGGCTCAGCAATATCAAGGAAAGATCTTAGACAAAGGTATCTGCTACAAGCTTTTTATGGAAAATATATCATCAAAAAAAATAAATCTTGAAAACTTTGATTTTAGTGGTGTAGATTCTATTTTAAAACATATATTTAAAGCTTTTAATTAAAATAAAAAAGAAATAGAGTATATATTTAATGGAATAAAATAGGATCTATATTTAAACACTTAGAGTTACTAAAGGTAGATGAATATTATGGATAAGCATAATTGTGGGTATGATTTTTGTGAATCGCCTCCACCATTGAAACTAACTAAAAGATGTTATCATAAGACTATGGTAATATCTTTTTTTTTGCTATATTAATATATATATAAATAATAAAATGGGGGATAATTATGAAATTTAGTGTATCAAAAGAGGTTTTTGAAAAATTAGATAATGTTTGTTTTGGTATTGTAGTAGCAAAGGGAATTGACAATACAACAGAAAATATTGAAGCTAAGAAAATGCTAATACAAAGAATAAAAGAATGTGAAAAAAAGTTTAAGGATACAAAGATTAAAGACTTAGAAGAAATATCATATTATAGAGATGCATTTAAAAAATTAGATATAAACCCAAATAAGTTTATGAGTTCAATAGAAGCTATGCTGACAAGAGTTTCAAAAGCCAAGGGATTACCAAGTATAAGTCCAATTGTAGATATAGGAAATACAGTTTCATTAAAGTATATAGTACCACTAGGAGCGCATGATATTGAAACTTTAAATGGGGACATTAATGTTAGACTTTCAAAGTGTGGAGATATTTTTATTCCTTTAGGATGTGAAGAGACAGAAATTTTAGAGGCTGGGGAACTAATTTATTCTGTAGAAGATAAGGTAAGAACAAGAAGATGGATTTGGAGACAAAGTGAACAAGGAAAAATAACTAATAAAAGTAAGGATATATTTTTCCCTATAGATGGATTTAGTGATAAAAACTATAATAGTGTCATTGAAGCAAGAGATGAACTGGCAAGTTTATTAAAAAAAATATTTTCTTGTGAGATAAAAGTTGGACTTGTTGATAAAAATAAAACTGAATTTGAAATAGATTAAGCCATAAATTAATTTTAGTAACCACCTTGACTACCATAAAGGTGGTTATTATACGTTAACCGATAAAATTTTTATTAACTTAGCAATTATTTTATTTAACATAGATTTTATTATAAAAATAATTATTTAGAAGAAATTATATCTCAAGTAAAAACAATGGTATTTAAAGGTATTAATATAAAATTATATAAATTTTTGTTATAATAAAATTAAACTAAAACATCATCTAAGGAGAATTTCAATATATGAAGTTTATAAAAGACAATATAATAATAATATTATTAATTCCAATAATAATTCTCAGTATATCACTTTATAAATTAGATAAAGAAGTAAAATTTACTTCAGTTAAAAGTCTAAAATACCATTTTTATTTTATTGGACAAAACTCAGTAGACCCTTTTTGGAATGAAATAAAAAAAGGGGCAGAAGATGCAGCTAAAGATTACAATGTGGCGGTTGAGTTTAAGTCTCCTAAGTTTACAAACAAGCAAGAAGAACTTATGTATCTAGATATAGCTACAACTTCTAATGTAGATGGGATTATAACACACGGTTATAATGATGATGAATTTACAAACTTAATAAATACAGCTTATAATAAAAAAATACCTGTAATAACTATAGATAATGATAGTGAAAATAGTGATAGAAAGTCTTTTATAGGGGCTAATAGTTATATGCTTGGATTAGAAGCGGGTAAGTTAATGACAAAGGCTACAGGTGGCAAGGCAAATATAGCTATAATTATAAATAATGATTATGATTCAACTAGTCATAATTTAAAAATAAATGGTTTTTTAAGTGCTATAAAGGGATATCCAAATATGAAATTAGAAAACGTTTATAGTTCTAAAATGGGAACATTAAGTGCTGAAGAAATAACTCAATCTATAATTACTGATAATAAAAATATAGATGCAATTTATACAACAACTTCAGTAGATACATTGGGAAGTGCACAACTAATAGTAGATTTTAATAAGGCAGGAAATATAAAATTAGTAGGGTATGGCGATACAGAAGAGATTTTAAGGTATATAGATAAAGGCATAGTATATGGTACTGTAGTAAGTGATGGATATAAAATGGGATATGAAAGTATAAAAGCTTTAAGTCAAATAAAAGAAAATAAATTAGTTTCTAGTAAAATAGATACTGGATTAAAGATAATAACGAAGGATAATTTATACAAAATAAATGAAGATAAAAACGACATTAAATAGAGGGCTAAATATATGAACAAAGAGGTATTTTATTTTAAAGGTATAAGAAAAAAGCTTATTTTATTTTTCTTGATAATGCTAACTTTATTTTCAGGGGCAGCTATTTATTCATATAAAAATGCAGTAAATAGCTCTAATAATTTAAATTCTATAGTTTCAGACTACGTATACCTTAATGATTTGAACAACGATATAGACTTGCTTGAAACACAAGTAGAAACATATCTTAGCACGAAGTCATCTGAATCATTATTAAATTATTATAAAACATACAATAGACTACAAGAAAATTCACTGAAAATATCAAATGAAGTTGTAATTGATACTAATAGACTTATGTTAAAAGATATTAGAAATATGATAAATAATTTGTTAGTTGAAAGTGATAAAGCGGTACAGGCAAAGCGTGGAAGAACTAGTAGTGAATATATTGCTCACTTTACAAGGGCGAAGGAAATAAATAACTATATAAAATTATATATAAATGACCTTTTAAATAATAAACTTCAAGATAGTTCAAATGAATATAACATTATATATAGTAAGATGCAATTTATGAATTTGCTAAATATATTTATTATACTGTTTTCGATAATTTTTAGCGCGATAGTAGCTGTTTATATCACATACCGTATAACAAAACCTATAATAGAACTTTCAAATGCAGCTAAGCGGGTATCGGATGGAGATTTTAATATAGATCCTGTAGTTATAAATACAAATGACGAAATAAGTATATTGGGAAAAGCTTTTAATAATATGATAAAAAGTATAAAAAGTTATATACAGGAGATAAAAGATCAGGCAACGGTTGAAAAAAGATTAAAAGAACAAGAGATGCAAAACTTTAAAATGAAAACTTTATTAAAGGATGCGGAATTAAAATCTCTTCAATCTCAGATAAATCCTCATTTTCTTTTTAATACATTAAATGTAGCATCACAACTTGCATTAATAGAAGATGCAGAGAAGACTTCAGAATTTATACAAAAATTTTCTGACTTATTTAGATACAACTTAAGAAAAATAGAGGAGCCTGTAACTATAAGAGATGAAATAGAAATTACAACAACTTATATGTATATACTAAAGACTAGATTTGGAGATAGAATAAAATTTATAAAAGAAATAGATGAATCAGTATTAGATATAGAAATTCCGTGTACTATAATTCAGCCTATAATAGAAAATGCATATATCCACGGATTAGAAGACCTTGAAAGAGACGGGATAATAAAATTAATTGTTAAGATTAAAGAAAACAATATTTTAATTCAGATAATAGATAATGGAACTGGAATGTGTGATGAACAAATAAAATCTATTCTTTATAATAATAAAAGTTCCAATGAAATTAAGAATCATGTTACCGGTATAGGTATGCAAAATGTAATAGATAGATTAAAGATATTTTACAATATAGATAATATAGAAGATATTGTATATATACAAAGTGAAATCGGAAGTGGAACTAATGTTACACTAAAAATACCTTGTCATAAGGGGGATGTTATTGATGTTAAAGCTCTTAATTGTTGATGACGAGTATCTATCTATAGAATCTATAAAGCTTATTATAGATAAATATACTGAAGATATAGAAATAGTAGGCACTGCAAAATCAGGAAGAGAAGCTATAGAAAAGGCTGTTCAGTTAAAGCCTGATGTTATATTTATGGATATAAAAATGCCGGGGATAAATGGAATAGAAGCAATTAAACAGATAAAATATATAAACAATAATACGAAATTTGTTATGATTACAGCCTATGAATATTTTGACTACGCCAAAGAGGCTATAAATCTAGGAGTACATGATTATATACTTAAACCCTTAACTAAAAGTAAAATAATAAAAACTTTGAGTGAATTAAATGAGGTAATAGCAAAAGAAAGAGAAAATATTAAACAAGAAATAATAATGAAAGAAAAAGTTAATAAAGTAATGCCTATAATGGAAAATCAATTCATTTATTCAAAAATTATAGATGAAGAAGAAACTGCTAATGTAGAATTTTATGAGGATGTACTTGGTATGAAATTAGGCCGAGGATATGTTCTAATGGCTTCTATGAGCGATAATGAAAGTATTAAAGTAGATAATGTAAAAAATAGTTTAAAAAGACAAGCATTTTATGAAACATTTACTTTAAGTTTGAAAAGTATAACTGACTGTGTAGTGAGCTTACCTCTTAATGATAGAATAATAGCATACCTACCTATAGATGAATTTATAGATAAGGATAGCCTTAAAGATTTATCTATTGCAATAGCAAATAAAATTAATCAAAAAATAAAAATGAATGTAAATATTAATTATAAATTGGGAATAGGAAGAATTTATAAAGTAGATAATTTATTAAAGTCTTATAATGAAGCTTATGTTGCAACATCAATTTCAAATGATAAAATAGTAACTCATTATGAAGATATATCCATATCTGTAAATAATTTAGAATTATACCCTAAAAATAAAGATGAAACTTTGGTACACAAAGCATTAATAGGTGATTTAAATGGAACATTAAATATTCTAGATGAAATATTTTATTGGTTTTCATTAAACTATCCTGATGATATAAATAAAATAAAAGCAAAGATGTTAGAATTGCTAATAGCAATAAAAAGAAATATAAATTCTGATATAAATGAAGGTGTAATATTTGAACAAATGTATATAACAAATATTATTGAATCTAACGATATAAATAATTTAAAAGCTACTGTTAAACATTATATGAAATCTATTGTGGCCCATGTTGAAAATTTTAAAAATAATAAGTTAAATGGGATTATTAGTGAAGCTATAAACTATATTACTAAAAATTACAACAAGGATATAAGCCTAGATGATGTGGCCAGAGAATTAAATATGAGCTATCATTATTTTAGTAAGTTTTTTAAAGATACAATGGGTAAAAACTTTGTTGATTACTTAACTGAATTAAGGATTGAAAAGTCAAAGGACCTTTTAAAAGATAATACCATAAGCATTAAAGCAATATGTTATGAAATAGGATACCATGATCCTAATTACTTTAGTAAGATATTTAGGAAAGTAACAGGAATGACACCTACTGAATACAGGACAAGTATAATATAATCTAAGAGGGTATAAATATGAATATAAAAAGTTATATTAAACTAGCAATAACTATTTGCCTTTTTATTGTACTTATAGTTTTATCTTATTTTACGATAAAAAATTATAGTCTATATAGTAGTATAAAAAAAGATAATAATGAGATTTCTAATATTGTAGATAATAGAGTGAAGGTTGGTTTTTCTCTTGGAACATTAAAAGAAGAACGCTGGATTAGAGATAAGGACATATTAATGGCAAAATTAACTGAACTTGGTGGAGAAGTTTTGATTCAAAATGCAAATAACAACGATGAAGACCAATTACAGCAGGTGAAATATCTTATAAGCGAGGGTATTGATGTACTTATAATTGTTCCTAATGATTTAGAAAAAGCTTCTAAAGCTGTTGAACTAGCAAAGAAAAATGGAATAAAGGTTATTTCATATGATAGGCTTATACTGAATTCAAATGTTGATTTGTATATATCATTTGATAATGAAAAAGTAGGAGAACTTATGGCTAGTTCCCTAGTAAATAGTGCTCCTAGAGGAAATTATCTTATAGTAAATGGAGCGAAATCTGATAACAATACAAAACTTATAAAAAACGGATACGACGAAGTACTAAGAAATAATAAAGATATAAGCATTATAGGAGAGAAATGGGCAGAAAATTGGATGACTGAATATGCATTTAATGTTACAGATGAATTTATTCAAGAAGGACGTAAAATAGATGCTATTATTGCTGGTGATGATGGTTTAGCAGGGGGAGCTATTAAGGCATTATCAGAACATAGATTAGCTGGTGAAGTTAAAGTAGTTGCTCAAGATGCAGATCTTGCTGCTTGCCAAAGGATAGTAGAAGGTACACAGCTTATGACTGTGTACAAACCAATAGAAAAGCTTGCTTCAGCAGCAGCTAATATGGCTATGGCTATGGCAAAAGAAGAAGATTTGCATATTAAAGATTCTATATATGATGGAAAATACTACGTCCCCTATTATGTAATTCAGCCCATAGCAGTAGATATAAATAATATGGATGAAACTATAATAAAAGATGGATTTCATATGAAAAATGAGGTTTATAGAAATAAATAAAACCTTAATATGTTGCAACGGTATTATACTGTTGTAATATATTAAGGTTTTTTGTGTATAGTAATTTTTTATATTAAAAAATTACTATACACTATATATCAATGAGATTTAAGATTAAAATTATTCAGATAATAAAAAAATACTACAGAACATAAGCGTATTTTATTAAGAATTAGTATAGTACAATTTAATTAAGGAAAACGATATTAGTAGGCAATAAATAAAAAATAGGAGGGATTTATAATGAAAAAGATTAAGATTTTATCATTAGTATGTTCTTTTTTATTAGTTCTAGGTCTGCTTTCTGGATGTACTAGCACTAGTGATAACTCATCTGATAGTGGAGAAAAGAAGATAAAGATTGGACTTTCTCTTCCGACTCAAAGAGAAGAAAGATGGGTTAAAGATAAAGAGAAGATGGAAGCTGTAGCTAAAGAACTAGGAGTAGAATTAATAGTTAAAGTTGCAGATGCTAACATGACAGAACAAATAACTCAAGTTGAATCATTATTAACAGAAGGAATAGATGTTTTAATATTAGCTCCACATGATGCTTCAGCTGCTGCAACATTAGTTGATAAAGCTAAGCAAGAAGGAGTACCTGTAATATCTTATGATAGATTAATAACTAATACAGATAAATTAGATTACTACTTATCATTTGATAACGAAAAAGTTGGAGAATTACAAGGTGAATTCATAACTAAACAAGTTGGAGAAGGTAATTACATATTAATGGCTGGAGCTCCTACAGATAACAATGCTAAATTATTCAAAGCAGGGGCAATGAAATACATACAACCTCTTATAGACTCTGGAAAAATAAAAGTTATAGCTGATCAAGCTGTTGAAAACTGGGTTCCAGAAAATGCTTTAAAAATAGTAGAAGCTGCATTATCTGCAAACAACAATAAAGTAGATGCAATACTTGCTCCAAATGATGGAACTGCTGGTGCTGCAATACAAGCATTAACTGCTCAAGGTTTAGCAGGAAAAGTGCCTATAACTGGTCAAGATGCTGAGAAAGCAGGAGCTAAGAGAATAATGGAAGGCACTCAATCAATGACAATATTCAAAGATACTAGAAAATTAGGTGAAGAAGCTATAAAAATGGCTATTGCTTTAGCTAATGGAGAAAAAATAGAAGCTAATGGTAAAGTAGATAACGGTAAGTTTGAAGTACCATCAGTATTATTAACTCCAGAAGTAGTTACTAAAGAAAACTTAGAAAAAGTATTAGTTGAAAGTGGATATATGAGTGCTGATGATTTAAAATAAAAAACTGTTTAAATTTTGAGGAATAACTTTAAAGTTATTCCTCAAGTTGTCTAACGGTGTTTTAGAAGGGGGTATCCTAGGTGAGTGAACACATATTAGAAATGAGCAACATAGTTAAAGAATTCCCTGGAGTTCGTGCTCTTGATAATGTAAATTTCAAGGTGAAAAAAGGAGAGATTCATGCTTTAGTTGGAGAAAATGGAGCAGGAAAATCTACATTAATGAAAGTTCTAAGTGGAGTATATCCAAATGGAACATACGAAGGACAAATAATAATAGATGGAAAAGAGCAAAAGTTTAGCAATACTAAAGATAGTGAAACAGTAGGCGTTGGAATAATATATCAAGAACTTACATTAGTTAAACAAATGAATATATGTGAAAATATATTTTTAGGAAATGAATTCTCAAAGAATGGAATTATCGATTGGGATAAAGCGATGCAAGAATCTATCAGACTTTTAAAAGAAGTTGGCTTAGATGATAAGCCTGACACAAAAGTAATAAATTTAGGAATAGGAAAGCAACAATTAATTGAGATAGCAAAAGCATTATCTAAAAATGTAAAAATACTAATATTAGATGAACCTACAGCGGCTCTTAATGAAGATGATAGTGACAATTTATTGAACATATTAAGGAAGTTAAAAGAAGAAGGGATAAGTTGCATATACATATCTCATAAACTTAAAGAAGTTAAGGAAATTGCAGATACTATAACTATTTTAAGAGATGGTCAAACAATAGACACTTATAAAAATGATGAAAGTGTTAATCAAGATAAGATAATAACTGGAATGGTTGGTAGAGAACTAACTCAATTATTCCCAAGAAAAGAACATAATCCTTCAGATGTAGTCTTAGAAGTTAAAAATTGGACTGTACACAACCCAGAACTTCCAGATAAAAAGGCTATAGACAATGTGAGCTTTGCTGCTAAAAAAGGTGAAATACTTGGGATAGCAGGCCTTATGGGAGCTGGAAGAACTGAACTTATGATGAGTTTATTTGGAGCATATGGAATTAACAAATCAGGACAGATATATATAGATGGAAATGAAGTAAATATAAAGGATCCAAAGGATTCAATAGAAAAGGGTCTTTGTTATTTATCAGAAGACCGTAAAAAAACAGGATTAGTATTAAATATGGATATAAAAGAAAATACAACACTTGCAAGTTTACAGAAAATATCAAGTGTTAAGGGTATAAACGAAAATGAAGAAATAAAAATAACAAATGAATATGTAAAAGCATTGAAGATAAAAACGCCTTCAATAGAACAAAAAGTAGGAAACTTAAGTGGTGGGAATCAACAAAAGGTTGTTATTGCAAAATGGTTAATGGCTGGGCCTAAAATTTTAGTTTTAGATGAGCCTACAAGGGGAATTGACGTAGGTGCAAAATATGAAATATACAACATAATGAATGATTTAGTAGATCAGGGTGTAAGCATTATAATGATTTCATCAGAGTTACCTGAAATACTAGGTATGAGTGATAGAATATTGGTTGTGCATGAAGGAAAGATAAATGCAGAACTTGATTATAAAGATGCAAATCAAGAAATTATAATGCACTATGCAACTGGAGGAAATCATTTAGCAACTACGAAGCATTAAAGGAGGGTAAAACATGACAACTAAAACTCAAACTAAAAGAAGTACATTAGATATAATAAAATCATCACTTAGAAGTAATATGAAGCAATATACAATGTTTATAGCATTAATTGGAATAATGTTAATATTTACTGCACTAAACGATAAATTCCTTACGCCTAGAAACTTATCTACATTATTCTTGCAAACTGCCCATATAGCAATACTAGCATGTGCCGTTGTTCTTGTTATAGTTGCAGGTCATATAGATTTATCTATAGGGGCTGTTGTTGGATTTACAGGAGCTGTTGCAGCTATACTTCAAGCTAAGATGGGATTGCCTGTACTGCCTACTATTATTATAACATTAGGAGTAGGAGCTTTAATTGGAATATGGCAAGGATTTTGGGTAGCTTATAAAGATGTACCTGCATTTATAGTAACACTTGCAGGAATGATGATATTCAATGGGTTGTTACTTGGAATAACAAATGGAGAAACTATAGCAACTAGTAGTGAGTTTAATTTAATGGGTCAGGGATATGTTCCTACTTTATTTATGGAAAATATGCCAAAAGATATGATACCTCATGACACAACTATTATTATAATGGCTATAGTTATAATTGCTTACTTAGTTAGTGAAATTAAAAAGAGGAAATCTAGAATAAATTATGGGTTTGAAGTACTTCCTACAAACTTATTTGTACTTAAAACAGGTTTAATTGTAGTGTTAATCGGAGTAGTATTCACAATAATGGCACTTTACTTAGGATTATCATATTCAATTTTAATATTAATGGCTGTTGGAGGATTATATTCTTATTTAACAACTAAAACTACATTTGGAAGACATGTATACGCTATTGGTGGAAATAAAGAAGCAGCCAAATTGTCTGGTATAGATATAAGAAAAAGAACTTTATGGATATTTATATCGTCTGGGATACTATGTGCACTAGGTGGAATTATATATACAGCCAGAGTAGGATCTGCAGCAGCTTCAGCAGGCCAAGGTATGGAATTGGATGTAATAGCAGCGGCTATAATAGGAGGAACATCAACATTAGGCGGAGAAGGAACTATAATAGGAGCTATAGTTGGGGCTCTTGTTATGTCTACATTAAATAACGGAATGTTACTTTTAGATGTTCCAACAACTCAAAGACTAGTAGTTAAGGGTTTAGTATTATTACTAGCTGTATGGGTTGATATATCATCTCGTAAGAAAAATGCATAATATATAATTAATAATAAAAATAAGAGAAGCAAAATTGCTTCTCTTATTTTTATTAGAATAATTAATGAAAATTATGCCCACCATAATACTAGAAATTAACTTACAGGTTACCTTTGGATAAGGGAGAAAATGCATATAAAATATTTGATGGTAAAAAAGAAGACTGTATAAAAGTAATATTAAAACCTTAATAAAAAAGAATCGTACATAAAAAGTACGATTCTTTTTGACTAATAATAAATACGAGGTGATTTTATGAGTATAATAGGGCACTATTTAATGCCTCATCCACCGATTGTTATTCCAGAGGTTGGAAGAGGAGAGGAAAAAAAGATAGAAAATACTTTTAATTCTTTTATGGATATAAGTAAAGAAATAAGTGAATTTAAACCAGAAACTATAGTAGTAATAACTCCTCATGGAATGTTATTTAGTGATGCTATATCTATTTCAAATGAAATTAATATTAAAGGAGATCTTAGAAAATTTGGGGTAAATAATGTTTCTATGGATGTAGAAATAGATTTAGAACTTACAGATATGATAATAGAACTATCAGAAGGAGAAGATATACCTGTTGTAGGATTAGATGCTCCTATGTTAAGAAAATATGGAAGAAACTATGAGTTAGATCATGGAACGATGGTTCCTCTTTATTTTATAAATAAAAATTACACTAGTTATAAAATAGTTCATATTACTTATGGAATGATTTCAGATATAGATTTATATAAGTTTGGAATGGTAATTAAAGAAGCTATTTTAAAGCTAAATAAAAAGTCAGTTATAATTGCTAGTGGAGATTTATCACATAAACTAAAAGAAGAAGGGCCGTATTCTTATTCCCCAGAGGGAGAAAAATTTGATAAAGAGTTAATTGCTTTATTACAAGAAGGAAATACAAAAGGTGTATTTGCTCTGGATAAATGTATGGTTGAAGAAGCAGGAGAATGTGGCCTTAGATCTATATATATACTTTTAGGATCTTTAAATGGAAAAAATGTAAAAGGAGAACTTTTATCTTATGAAGGGCCATTTGGAGTAGGTTATGGAGTTATGAAATTCAAGGGTGAAAATACAGACATAAACTTTTTAGAAGAAATTATAAAAGATAAAACTGAAAGACTAAATAATAGAATAAAAAATTCAAATCCATATGTTAAATTAGCAAGGGAAAATTTACATTATTACTATACTCATCAAAGACATATAATAATCCCTAATAATCTTCCTAAAGAAATAACTGATGAAAAACATGGAGTATTTGTTTCATTGAAGAAAAATGGGCAACTTAGAGGTTGTATAGGTACTATATATCCAACTACAAATTCTGTAGGGGAGGAAATTATTAAAAATACAATAGAAGCAGCTACAAGGGATTATAGATTTGATCCAGTAGAAGAACATGAATTAGTAGATTTAGATATTTCAGTAGATGTACTTACAGACCCAGAGTCTACTACAAAAGAGGAGTTGGATCCAAAACGATATGGAGTTATAGTAACCAAGGGTATGAGAAAAGGACTGCTTCTTCCAGATTTAGAGGGAGTTGATACTGTAGATTATCAACTACAAATAGCTTGTGAAAAGGCAGGAATAGACCAAAATGATGATTATAATATTGAAAAATTTGAAGTTATAAGATATAAAGAAGGTGTAATGTAGTATATGAGCGATTATAAAGTTATGTTTTGGGGAAATAAGGGCGATAAACTCCAATGTAGAGTCTGTCCCCATAATTGTATTTTAAAAGAAGATCAATATGGAGTGTGTAAAGTTAGAAAAAATAAAAATAGTGAGATAATAGCTATAAACTATGGAGAAGTAACATCAGCTTCTATTGATCCGATAGAAAAAAAGCCGTTGTATCATTTTAAACCTGGTACTAATATATTTTCTTTAGGTACATTTGGATGTAACATGACTTGTAGCTTTTGTCAAAATTATAGTATTTCTCAATATAAACCAGAGACACAATATATAAGTTTAGATAAACTTATAGAAACAATAGATTCAATGGAAAATAACATAGGAATTGCCTTTACTTATAATGAACCATTTATGTGGTATGAGTATATATATGAAGCTGCTAAAAAAATTAAAGAGCATAATAAAGAAATCTCAGTAGTTTTAGTAACCAATGGATATATAAATGAAGAACCATTAAAAAAAATATTACCTTATATAGATGCTATGAATATAGATCTTAAATCATTTAATGAAGATTACTATAATAAATTATGTGGTGCAAAGTTAGAACCAGTATTAAAAACTATGGAAATTGCCTCGAAGCATTGTCATGTTGAGATAACTACCTTAGTTGTAGAAGGAGAAAACGACTCTAGGCAAGAAATTGAGAATATATCAAAATTTATAGGAAATATAGATAAAAATATTCCACTTCATCTATCAAGATATTTTCCAACTTATAAAATGGAAAATCCGCCTACAGAGATAAATAAAATTATCCAAGGGAAAGACGTTGCTAAAAGGTATTTAAACTATGTTTATGTTGGAAATGTCTCTGGTTTTGATAATAATACCTATTGTCCTACTTGTAATGAATTATTAATAAATAGAGATGGATACAATGAAATATCATTAATTTCAAATAATATATGCCCTAGTTGCAATACAAAAATAAACATTATTTTGTAGTATTTTATTTTTATAAATTTTGCCCTATTATATATATAGGTATCATATAAATATAGTACTTATATTTTATACTATATAGGGGGAAGTTCATGAAAAGAAAAAGGATAGGAAACCTGAAAAAAAGAAAACGAAAAAAAAGCAAATATACTTTTAAAAATATAATTACCTGTATTGTTATATTAGGAGCCTTAGTTGCTGGGTTTAATATATCAATGTATGTGTATGATTTGTATTCGCATTTAAACTCAGATGATTTAGATGTAGCTTTTTATGTAGAAAATGCAGATACAGCAAGTATGAATAAACTCCAAGTTAATTGGCAGTACCTAGCAGCTATTGATGCTGTTAGATATGAAAAAGATTTTACAAAGGTAAATAAAAAGGGAACGTTAGACTTGGCTAATATGTTTATAGATAAAAATAATGATACAGATAAATATAAACTTAATAGCCTAGATTATGTATTAGATAAATTAAAATTTGAGTATAAGGATAAGAAACGAGTACATGAATATGTAGATGATTTAAAGTATGTATCATTATCAAAAGGAGTTCTAGGTAAGAACTCCGATAATAGTGATTTTATAGAAGAATTGTCAAATGAAGCTATAGAAAATTATTATAACTATGGAGTATTGCCTTCTATAACTGTAGGGCAAGCTATACTAGAATCAGGATGGGGTAAATCTAATTTAAGTTTAAAAGGTAATAATCTATTTGGTATAAAAGCAGATAAAAGATGGAGTGGAAGATTTGTTACAATGGATACTACTGAATATAATAATGAAAAAATTGTGGCAACTTTCAGAGCCTATGATAATAGAAAAGATTCTTTAGAAGACCATTCTAAATTTTTAACTGAAAATAAAAGATATGAAGAAAATGGATTATTCAATGTAACTCATTATACACAACAAGCTCAATCTTTAGAAGATGCTGGATATAGCACAAAAGAAAATGAAAGAGGAGAAAAGATATATGCAGATACACTTATATCTGTAATAAGAAATTATAATCTCCAACTTTTAGATTGGGAAGCACAAGCAAATATGAACTAAAAAGCTTACAAGGCTAATTGCCAATGTAAGCTTTTTTATTGAAAATATATTTAAAAAAGTGTTGACGTATATAAAGCAGCGTGGTATATTATTACTTGTCCTCGAGAAAAGGATAAAAAAGTTTAAAAAATAAGTTAATAAAATAAGTTGACAAAATAATTTACAAATGATAATATAATACTTGTCCTCGAAAAAGGGCAAAAGAAAATTGAACTTTGAAAATTAAACAGTAGGATAATTAAACACCATTTATTTAAAAGTAATGCCAAGTTTATCATGAGAGTTTGATCCTGGCTCAGGATGAACGCTGGCGGCGTGCCTAACACATGCAAG
>NZ_JBYVNY010000006.1:0-199167 GCF_058146105.1 Sporacetigenium sp. TC11
ATATATTCATTTTTATAACAATTTTAGATTTCAAAAGAAACTTAAAAACATGGCTCCAATTGAGTATAGAAGCCATGTTGATGTTGCATAGGGGTTACGTGTGTCTATTTTTAGGGTATCACTTCAAAAAGTGAGGTAGGGGTATTATTATTATATTAAATTTTGTTTGATTTCCATAAGATATTTGGTTCTTATAATTAAGAAATAAACAACTTGCACTAATAAAAAGCTACCCATGACTAAGAAAGCAGAACCTGTTACTTTTATATTGTAGGCATTAGGTAATGAGCTAAGTGCAAAGGAAGAATGTATAACTGCAACTATATAAGGAAGTAAAAATAAAATTCCAATTTCAATAGTTATTATTTTTTTAATTTCCTTATAAGACAATCCTAATTTACTCATATCTCTATATTTCTTTTTATCTTCAATTACGTCAGTATAAATCTTGTTATATATAAAACTTCCTGTAGTAAAGAAGAAAATAAGTCCTATAAATGTAGCTGCAAATAAATATAATCCCACTGCTTTTTTAGATGTGTCAATTTCTGATGCATATGAAAACATTAAATGTTCATCAGATTCAAAGCCAAATTTTTCATCAAAAGAATTGCCTATACCAAGGGTTTTGTCCTGATTATCCATATAATAAGCAGCAAACATTTCTTTGTTATAGCCAGGGCTCATTTTATCAAATTCTTTATTGTCTAGTTCTATAGTAGATCTAGCATTTACCTTGTCAAATTCCTTATCGTCAAGTACAGCTACATATGCAAATGATTCAGGTAATAAAGCTTTATTTGAAACTTCTTTTACTTTATATGATTTATTTATTTTTAATGAATCTTTTATAGTACCTTCTGAGAATATTAATGTTTCATTATTATTTAAGTCAACTTTATTTAAACTTTGTGCAGAAGCTAATTTGTTATAATTGCTTTCACTGATTAACCCTAAATCCAAATAATCTCCGTCGCTATTTACATATGCCTTTAATTCTCCTGTAACTTTATCGTATTTAAAATTCTTATCATTAAGTTCTTTTTCAAGAAAATCTGTATGTTCATTACTAGATTTTAAATCACTAAATGTGGCATAAAAAAATGTTTGAGGATAATACTTAGAAACTAAATCTTCTGTTTGTTTCCAATAAGCATAAAATGCGCCAATAGATGAAAAAGATACTGCTGATGTTATCGCTATTATAAAGAACATACGTGAATTATCTTTTATTTTATAAAATAAATTTGATATCCAAATTAAATTAAGTCCTTTTCTATAAAAGTTCTTGTTATTTTTTAATAGTTTTATAGAAAATACACTAAATTGAGAAAATAAAAAGTAAGTAGCTATAACAACCATTGCAGTAACTGGAAGCATAATATTAGCTAGATTATCTATAGTAGCTGTTGATGATAGATAATATCCTACTACTAAAAGAACTATAGATAGCAATGAAAGAACTAATGATAACTTTGGTTCCTTCTTAGGACTTCTAGTTCCTTTTAGTAATTTTAATACTTCAGTTTCTTTTACTATAAAGGATGTAAATCCTGATATAATAATACCTAATAACAAGAAAGAAAATAAAGTCAAAACTATAGACTCACTAGGGAAATAAAATTTTAATAAATCTAAATCTAATAGTTTTGAAACAATAGTCAAAAGAAACTTCGAAAAAACTAAACCGAAAATAAGTCCCAATAGCACTGATATTGCACTTATTATTATGTTTTCTATTAAAATCAATTTATTTAGCTGTTTTTTGGATATTCCAAGCATAAATAGTGTACCAAATTCATTGTATCTACTTTTTAGAAATACACTAGCTGAATAAAAAACAAAGAATATTAAAAACACGTAAGCTATGATTTCTACTGCAAGAAAACCAGTTGACACATTTATAGAAGATATACCTCCATTTAAGTCAGGATGAAAAATAAACATAGAAAATGAGAAAAACAACGCTGCAGATATACTCATACTTAAAAAATACGCTAAATATGATTTTATATTTCTCATAACATTGTTAAGGGCGAATTGTCTAAAATTCATTTGTATCACCACCTAACAAGGATAAAACATCTATAATTTCTTGGTAAAATACTCGTCTACTTTCTCCTTTGTGGATTTCATTAAATATCTTGCCATCTTTTATAAACAGTATACGAGAGCAATAACTAGCAGCTAAGGGGTCGTGTGTAACCATCATAGTAGTCACATTATTTTCTTTGTTTATATACTCAAACAACTCCATAACATTCTTTGCTGCCTTTGAATCTAAATTACCTGTTGGCTCATCTGCAAGTAGAATAGATGGCTCATGGATAATAGCTCTAGCTATAGCTGCCCTTTGAGCTTGGCCACCTGAGACTTCAAAAGTTCTTTTGTTCAATAAACTTTGTATATCTAGTATTTTTGCAACTTCATTTAGTTTATTATCTTGTTCTTTTAAAGAATAGTTATCAAGTGTAAGTGGTAATAATATATTTTCGCCTATTGTAAGAGTATGCAATAAATTAAAATCTTGAAATACAAATCCAAGCTCTTTTCTTCTAAACGAAGAAAGGTTGTCTTTTTTTATCTTTAAAATATTTTTGTTATTTATAAAAACATCTCCAGATGTTGGTTTATCTATTGTAGAAACCATATTTAAAAGGGTAGTTTTACCACTCCCTGAAGGTCCCATTATTCCAACAAACTCACCAGCTTCAATACTGAAACTTATACTTTTTAATACATTAAATACAACTTTATCTCCATAAACCTTACTTAAATTATTGACTTTTAACATTTCCATCATGTCATCTCCTTACATTATTTTTTCTATGAGTTTATTTTATAATGTAACTGAAATATCAACTATCTATTAACATTTCATTTATATTACATCTTTGTAAGGTTATTGACTAAAATATTATTCTAACTTTAGTTCCTTTATCTACAACAGATTCAATCTCAACTTTGTGTTCTAGATTATCACATACTTTTTTTACTATGTACAATCCAATACCAGTTGATTCTCCAAATTTTCTCCCGTTTTCTCCTGTAAAAAATGGATCAAAAACTCTTTTTATATCTTTTTGTGGGATTCCAATGCCCATATCTTCAACCTCTAAAACAACTTTATTATTTATTAATTTTGAAGATACTATTAGCTTTGTGCTATATCCTTTAGAATATTTAACTCCATTTATTATTAATTGTTGAATTACGAAGTTTATCCATTTTGAATCACTATAAACTATTAAATTGGGATCTATATCTACTTGTGGAAATACTTTGTTTTTTATGAAAAATCTTTTTTCGCTATTTACAATTTCTAGAACAACTTTATTTAGGTTCACTTTTTCAACGTGAAAATCCTTTTGAAATGAATCTAACCTAGCAAAATACAAGGCCATATTAAGTCCTCTATTTAGCTTTTCAACTTCTTCTTTTATATTTTTTGATAATTCATCTGAATGATTATTTTGAATATGAAGTTGTATAACAGCTAGGGGAGTTTTCATTTGATGAATCCATAAATTTATAAACATCATGTGTTCTTCTTGAACTTTATTGTACTGTTGTATGTTTTTTTCATATAAGTTATATTGATTTCTAAGTATATTTTCAAGACCCTTGGATAGTGGAGAATTTCCTAAGTCTTTAACTGAATGATTTATATCATCTATTTCACTAGATAAAATATTATAAAACTTATTATTTCTAAAATAACGATAAACTAAGAAGCAAATTAATATAAATAAATTAAAAATTAAAATGTACAAAATATCGGATGTATCTAAAGTATTAATAATAAAACAGTAAAAAATAGTTAGTAAATTGCCTATTAAATATGTAATGACAAAGGGAATATTATCTTTTAAAAAAATTTTCATATTATCACCTATACTTTAGTTAACTTATATCCAAGACTTCTAACAGTTTCAATAATATATTCATTTGTTAGTTCTTGAAGTTTTTTTCTAAGTCTAGTTACATTTACATTTAATGTGTTTTCTTCAACGAATGATATGTCATCCCATAGTTTTTCTAATAAATAGTCCCTTGATACTGCCTTTTGGTAATTACTAATTAAACATTCTAAAAGGATTCCTTCTTTTTTTGTAAGTACAATTGTTTTTTCATTAAATGTTACCTCTAGTCTTTCTGGAAAAAATTTAAGTTTATCTAGTTCAACTATTCTTTCATCAGAGGAAGATGAATACTCACCATAAGACCTTCTTATATGACTTTTTATCTTAGCCATTACCACTTCATAGTAAAAAGGCTTTGTAATATAATCATCAGCTCCATTTTCAAGTGCCATTACCTGATCCATTTGATTTTCCCTAGCTGATATAAATATAATAGGTAAGTTTGATTCTTGTCTTATTTTTCTACACCAATAGTACCCATCAAACTTTGGAAGGTTTATATCTAATAGTACTAAATGAGGTTTGAAAGTATTAAACTCATCCATTACATTTTCAAAATCATCTATTATTTTACAATCAAAATTATATTTTTGAATGTGTTCTTTAAGTAAATTACTAATAGAAGTATCATCTTCTACAATCAAAATTTTATAATCCATTTTATCACTCCTAAAAAATCTATTATTTAAGTATATTATAGGTTCATTTTAAATATAGGATACTTTAATGTCAAATTAATATGAAATATAACTAAATAGAAAGTATATAATAATAAGTGGTTGAGGGCTATAATATAAGGGAATAATTTTTAGAGAAAGAAAAGGAGGCTTTTTTATGTATAATTTACTTAAACCAATAAAAGCAGGCAATTTAGAACTCAATAATAGACTAGTTATGCCCCCGATGGCAACTGCAAAATCTCAAGGTAATGGAAAAGTTAGCGACGAGATTTTAAATTATTATAAGGAAAAATCCGAAGGTGGATACATAGGTCTTATTATAATTGAACACAGTTTTATAATGAAACAAGGAAAGGCAAGTAAAGGCCAACTTTCTGTTGCTGATGATAGTACAATAGAAGGATTAAGAAAGTTAGCTCATGTTATTCAACAAAATGGATCTAAAGCCATTATGCAGCTAAATCATGCTGGAAGTGCAGCTGAAGAAGAGGTTATAGGAAGCATTCCAGTTGGACCATCAGCAGTTGTTAATCCTCGTAAAGGAGAACAAACTCCACATGAACTTACAACTGAGGAAATTGATGATATTATAGTAGCTTTTGCACATGCAGCACATCGTTGTAAGGAAGCTGGTTTTGATGGAGTAGAAATACATTCTGCACATGGTTATCTTCTTAATCAATTCTTTTCTCCACTAAGTAATAAAAGAATTGATGAGTATGGTAGAAGTGTACATAATCGTATTAACATGCACCTTAAAGTTATTAAAGCAGTGAAAAATGCAGTAGATGATGATTTCCCTGTGCTTTTAAGATTAGGTGCTTCTGATTATATGGACGGTGGAATTACTATTGAAGATAGTTTATTTGCAGCGAAAGAGTTTGAAAAAGCTGGTATAGATATTCTCGATATTTCTGGTGGTTTCTGTGGGTATGCAGGAAATAGTTCTAAAGAGCAAGGATATTTTTCACCGCTCACAGAAGCTATTAAGAAGGTAGTTTCTATTCCGGTAATTCTAACTGGTGGAATTACAGATGCAAAAGCTGCAGAAGAGTTACTATCTAGTAATAAGGCAGACCTTATTGGGGTAGGAAGGACAATTTTAAAAGATTCAAACTGGGCAAAAAATGCCATAGAAAGCCTTAGATAATTATAGAGAGTATAGATTAATTTGTATTTAAACAAATAATTCTATACTCTTTTTGTGATTTATAATAACTAGTGTGTTATGACATTTGTCATAGTAACCTATAATATAGTAAAATAAGTTTATATAAGTTATATGGAGGTAATTTGTGATAAAGGTTAATGACAATGAAAAATTAAATTACTACATATCTAAATACAATTTAGATGAAATATTTAGTATAGATATGAAGCAGCATATGGAACTTGTAATGTTCAATAAAAATGAATATATTTGTAGATCAGATGAAAAAATAGAGTATTTATTTTTCTTAGTTGATGGAAAGGCAAAGGTCTATACATTATTAAGCAACGGAAAATCTCTATTACTTTGTTTTTATAAACCTATTAAAGTAATTGGAGATGTTGAGTTTATTGAAATTGATGTAGCAGATACAAATATTCAAGTTATAGAAAATACTTATTGTGTAGCTATTTCATTTGAAAAGATTAGGAAGTATTGTCTTGATGATCCAAAGTTTTTAAGATATATGACTATAAGGTTAGGGCAAAAGCTTACAAAACTTTCAAAATACAGTTCTATAAACTTACTATATCCACTAGAAAATAGGTTAGCAAGCTATTTATTGGCTACTGCATCTCCTAGTCATAGTGAAGATAATAGTGATTTGACTAATGATTGTAACTTAACTGAGGTATCAGAACTATTAGGGACAAGCTATAGACATTTGCTTAGGACTTTAAATAAGTTATGTGATAGGGGAGCAATAAAAAAGAATAAGGATTTTTATGATATTATAGACATGAAATTATTAGAAGAACTTGCAGGTGATTTATATGAGTAGCTGCAAATTATTATATTTATAATAAACTATAAAATAATTTAATGGAGGTGTATTATGAAGAAAAAAGATAAATTTAAACTAACTAAAGAACAAAGAGAAGGAATGATTTCATCAATAAAAACCTATTTTAAAAACGAGAGAGAAGAAGAATTAGGTGATTTGGCTTCTAGTCTACTATTAGATTTTATAATAGAAGAATTAGCCGTAGAATTTTATAATAGAGGCGTACACGATTCATACCAATATATGAATGAAAGAATTGAAGATTTATTATCAATTCAAAAAATAAAATAGGGGAACCCTTGAGGTTCCCTCATTTTCTGTATTTTTTCATTTCTTTTCGGAAATTTCTTCTCGTTGCTCCATATCTTTTTTGATTTTTTATATAATCGATAAAATCATTTCCAAAGAAAATAAAGAAGTTAATTAATGACACTATTGTTGCTACTTTGACTCCCATACTTCCAAACAATAAACTGAAAATAAAATATGCCCAATTTAGATATGCAAGATATTTAATTTTAATTGGTATTAAGAAAAATAACAGTATTTCAACATGTGGAAATAAATATGCGAAGCCTAAGAATAGAGATAAATTCAAATAAACACTAGTTCCCATTCCTGTTATAAAAGCTGCAATAATTGTTCCTATCATTCCAAAGAGATAATACATATTAAATTTAAAAGCTCCCCATTCATTTTCTAATGTTGAACCTACCATATAATAAAAATACATTACAAAAGCAATTGTTATAATTGAGGCTGAAGGTGGGATTATAATAAAGGTTATTATTCTCCAAATTTGACCTTCCATAATTAAGCTTGGAACAAAAGCTAGATACTGATATATTGGTATATTTAAAATAGACTGAATCATATATGCAACCATAGTTGCACCTATAATGTAATACATAAGATTTGAAATTGCATAGCGTCCAAATTTTCTTTCAAGTTTGTTTAACCAATTCATATAAAAATCCTTTCTTAAAAAGTAATTTGTATAGATTGTAAAAATTATAACATATCATACCAAAAAACAAAATGAATCATTTTGGAGTGTTTTTACTTTATATATATATTAAATTAGGCATTATGTTGCTTATTTTATAAAAAATAAAAAAAAACGAAATTTTATATTGACTATGGAGTTACTCTAACCTTTACAATTTTATTAACGAAAAATTTTGAATTGTACATAAATCAGTAAAATTTAAGAGGGGGAGAAATTAATGGATATTAATATAATTGGAGTTCCAATTTTTTATGGAGCAGATAAAAGGGGACCGGAGTATGGACCTCAAAAGTTAAGAGAGAAGGATATCGCTAAAGTTTTAGCTCAACATAATCATAAGGTATTTGATTTTGGAAATGTTTTTGTGCCTGAAGTTAAAGACTGTGATAAATTTTGTTCTCATTCTAATATGAAATATCTTGAAGCTATAACTCAAGTTAATACCAATCTTGCTCATGTTGTATATTCATCCATAAGGTCAGGTAGTTTTCCATTAATAGTTGGAGGAGATCATTCAGTAGGACTTGGTAGTATATCTGGTATAAGTAAAGAGCATAAAAATGTTGCTGTTATATGGATGGACGCACATGGAGATATAAATACTCATGATACTAGTGGAAGTGGAAATATACATGGTATGCCTTTAGCTAAGGCAATGGGAATAGGACATGGTGATTTAACTAATCTCTATTTTGAAGGAAGAAAGGTAGACCCACAAAACGTATTTATAGTAGGTGCTAGGGATTTAGATGAAGGAGAAATTAATTTAATAAATAAAGAAAATCTTAATGTTTACTCATCTGAAGAAATTAATGAAAAGGGTATAGAAAATGTTACTAATGAAATTTTACAAAAACTTAAAGGTAGAAATATTGATGCAGTTCATTTAAGTTTTGATTTAGATTTCATAGATGCTAAATTTGTGCCAGGCACAGGAACTCCTGTGGACAGTGGAGTTAGTGTTGAAGATACGAAGGCTATTTTAAAAATGCTAGCACAGACAAAACTTGTAAAGTCTATGGATTTTGTTGAACTAAACACAGCATTAGATAAAGATGATATTACAGCTAATTTAGCAATAGATTTATTAGATTGGACATTTAAACATATGTAAATAAAAAATTCCGCACTATTTTATTATAAAAATAAGTGCGGTTTTTTTAATAGATTTTGTAAAAAATAAATAATAATTGAAACATTTTAATTTTGCATCCTACATAGACTCATAAAGCTAAAGCTTATATAAGGAGGAATATATTATGGATATTAATATAATTGGAGTTCCAATTTTTTATGGAGCAGATAGAAAAGGACCTGAACATGCACCCGAAAAGTTCAGAGAAAAGAATATTGCTAAGATTTTAGCTGAGCACAATCATAATGTATTTGATTTTGGAAATATTCATGTGCCTGAGGTTGAAGACTCTGATAAATTTTCTTCTCATTCTAATATGAAATACTTTGAAGCTATAGCAGAAGTTAATAAAAATATCGCTCATGCTGTTTATACATCTATAGAGGCAGGTAGTTTTCCATTAGTAGTTGGAGGAGACCATTCAGTAGGCCTTGGAAGTATATCTGGTATAAGTAAAGCATATGATAATTTTGCAGTTATATGGATGGATGCACATGGAGATATAAATACTCATGATACTAGTGGAAGTGGAAATGTACATGGTATGCCTTTAGCTAATGCTATGGGAATAGGACATCCTGAATTAACCAATCTTTACTTTGAGGGAAGAAAGGTAAATCCAGAAAATGTATTTATAGTGGGTGCTAGAGATTTAGATGAAGGAGAACTTGAATTAATAAATAAAGAAAACCTTAATGTTTATTCATCTGAAGAAATTAATGAAAAAGGTATAGAAAGAGTTTTAAATGATATATTACAAAAACTTAAAGATAAAAATATTGATGCAGTTCATTTAAGCTTTGATTTAGATTTTATAGACTATGAATTTGTACCAGGAACAGGTACTCCTGTACATAATGGTGTTAGTGTTGAAGATACAAAAGATATTTTAAAAACACTAGCTCAAACAAAACTTATAAAGTCTATGGACTTTGTTGAACTAAACACATTATTAGATAAAAATGATATTACAGCTGACTTAGCAATAGATTTATTGGACTTTACATTTAAAAACATGGAAGTTTAATAAAAGACCATCAAATAAAAATATATTTGATGGTCTTTTTAATTTTGTATTTGCTATAATAATACTCGTAGTAATTTAAATAAATGAAAGGGACAATATATAACTATGAAAGGCAAATTTTTAATTGGTGAATTATCAAAACTTTTTAATATAAGTACAGATACACTAAGATATTATGATAAAATTGATCTTCTAAAGCCTGACTACGAAAAGGAAAATGGATATAGATATTATGGGGTTAGAAAGTTTTTTCAGCTAAGTAGAATACTTTTTTTCAAGCAACTTGATATTTCATTAAAAGATATTAAAAAATACATGAACAATAAAAACACAAATAATTTGATAAACCTACTTAAAAAGAAAGAAGAAGAAATTGATACAAAAATAAATAATTTAATAAATCTAAAAAAGAAAATAAATAGCAAACTAGATCTTTTAGAAAGCGTAAAAGAAGATAATATTAATGTTATAAAAGTAAAAAGAATACCTGAAAGAATAGGAATTTTTTTAGATATTAATAATAATAAAGATGATTATGAAATTAAACAAACATTAAAGAAGAATGAAGAATACATGAAGATGAGTTCTTGGCTTAGTGAAGGACAAATATATACATCAGTGTTAAAAGAGAACATATTAAAGTCTGATTTTAGTAAGTTTAGATATTTTGTAGAGGTAGTATCTACGAAAAATATATCATGTGAAGATCTAGAATTAATTTCAGAAAATGATTATGCCTGTATTGTGTTTTCAGGTCCATATGAAGATATAGAGAATCACTATATAATACTTATTAAATGGATTGAGGAAAATGGATATACAATAATAGGAGAGTCTATTGAAAAAAACATAGTAGACTATGATTTCTCAGATTCTGAAGAAGAATATATTTCAGAAATACAAATTCCTATAAAAAAGCTATGGTAGTATTGGATTTATCCAAGAATATCATAGCTTTTTTGAATTAAATAATATGAAAAATGACAATATAAAAGTATTAAAACATTGAGATTATTATCTTCAAAGGAGCTTTATATGAATATAGACAAATCTATTAAATCAATAAAAAGAGATAGTTATGTTATTGCTGATGCATGTAGAGATGCATATTTTCCGCTAGTTGTACAAAGTGTGGATGGATCAACTATTAAAGATATAGATGGAAATTGTTATATTGATTTATTGTCAAGTGCAGCCACATTAAATTTAGGTGGTTCAAACTCAAAAATTAATAAAGCGATAATAAATCAAATAAATAAATTTGTGCATTATACTTCTTCTTATTCATACAATGAACCTATGATTGATTTAGCTGAAAAACTTGTTCATATTACACCTGGTAATTATAAAAAGAAAGTTTTATTTGGACTTTCAGGATCGGATGCTAATGATGCTGTTATAAAAGTTGCAAGAGCATATACCGGTAGAAGTAATATAATTGCATTTATTGGAGGATATCATGGAGTAACCTACGGAGCAGTAACTATGTCTGCATTAAATACAAATATGAAAAAAATATTAGACCTTTTTTACCCAATATTTATAGTTTTAATTATCCTAATTGCTATAGGTGTAATTTTGGTAAAGAAGAAGAGACTTGTAATATAGAATGCTTTGATGAAGTTAAGAATGCATTTAAGACATATTTACCTGCAGACGAAGTAGCTGCTGTAATAATTGAACCAATACAAGGAGATAGTGGGATTATTATACCACCTCAAAAATACATCGAGAATCTTTATGAATTATGTGCACAAAATGAAATTTTATTTATAAGTGAAGAGGTACAACAAGGTTTTGGCCGAACTGGTAAGTGGTTTGGAATTGATCACTTTGATATTATACCGGATGTAGTAGTTTTGGGAAAGGCTATTGCTTCAGGTATGCCACTCAGTGCAGTTATAGGAAAAAAAGAAATAATGGAATCACTTGAGCCAGCTTCGCACAAAATTACAATAGCTGCAAATCCTGTATGCTGTGCTGCAGCTATAGCTACTATTGATGTAATTTCTGAAGATGGTTTTTTAGACAATGTAATTCAAATGGGAAATTTTATTAAAGAATATTTTTATAAAATGAAAGATAAATACGAAATTATAGGAGATGTAAGGGGAATAGGTTTATCGATAGGAGTAGAGTTAATAAAAAATTCTAGCACAAAGGAAAAATATTCTAAAGCAGCTTCAAATATTTGCTATAGATGTTATGAAAAGGGTGTAGTAGTAACACCCATGAATGGGAATGTACTTAGAATTCAACCTCCATTAAATATTAAAAAAGAAGAAATACTTATAGCTTTAGAAGTTATAGAATCATCTATTGTTGATTATTTATCTAGTAATATATAAAAAGATACAAAATATATACTACAAAAGTAGAGGACACAAAATTGTCCTCTACTTTTGTAGTATTTCAACGTATCCTTCGGTTCCATTAATTCTAATATATGCTCCATCCTTAATAAGTTCTGTTGCGTTATCTATACCTACAACAGCTGGAATACCATACTCACGAGCAATAACAGATCCATGGGTCATTGTACCTCCTACCTCGGTAATCAAACCAATTGCTGAAGTAAATAAAGGAGTCCATCCTGGGTCAGTGAAAGGCGCTACAAGTATTTCGCCTGGATTTAGTTTAGCATCTTCTAGCCTAGTAATTACTCTTGCAACACCTTCAACAATTCCAGCTGAAACTGGTATACCTATAAGTGCGCCTTCAGGAGCATGAATATCTTTTATTCTACCAGTAATAATTTCTCCTTCACTAGTAATAACACGAGGAGGAGTAAGTTTTTCATATTGTTCATATTGTTTTTTAATTTCATTAATAAACTCATCAACATCTTTTGAAAATCTATTTTCTTCTAATTCTATAAGTTCATCTAATGTAAAGAAAAATATATCTTTTTCATTTTTAAGGATTCCTTTTTTTACAAGGTCGCCTCCCACGTCCAAAATACCACGCTTATATATATCTAACTGCAAAATTACTGCAAACTTATGATGTTCACGCATACCCATAAGGTTTCTATATAAATTAACCAATCTAGATACTACTATTTTTTCAAAACCACTAAACTCTGAAATAATATCTTTAGCTGCTTGTTCTGCCTCAATTTCACCTTGTTTGAATTTTACTCTATGTTCTCCACATGTAGAAGTGCGGATATTACTTAAAATAGAAGGCACAAATTGTATAGGTTCTTCATACCATCTAGGCTTTGTAATATCAATTTCACCCGAGCATCGCATTCCGTATTTACTAAGGAAAATTTCAAATTTCTCTTTAAATTCAAGTCCACCTTTAATTTTAATAAGCCCTTCGTAAAAGGTTTCATTATTGGCTTTTTCAAGATAATCTATAACTTCAGGGTAATTTCTAGCAATATCAGCTAAATCAGCAACTTCAAGGCCAAGCTCTGTCGTAACATTTCCAGGTAAAGATTTATTCAACTGACTTAATAAATAAGCACATTTCTTATCTCCAACTTTATTTTTAAGTTTCTTTTCAAGTTTACCTGATGCTATAATTCCTGAAATAATATAATCTACAACTTTAGATATTACATTTGGTACCATGTTGCCCATGCTTTCTTTTACTTTTCGAATCATATTTGATCCTGAAGATTCAAATATATTTTTTTCACTTTCCTTAGAGATTGTTTCTATTAATGAGTTAACCTCATTTTCAGCTTTAGTAGGATCTTTAATTAATATATTAATCAATACCTTAATAAATACTCGAATAACTATAGGAGCTAGTTTACTAAAAGTTTTAAATACTCTCTTCTTATGTATAGACCTATTTATAAAATCTTCTTTTTTAACTACTTCTAATAAAGCTGATACTATTAATTCATCCATTTTATTAAATACTTTGAGAAATCTATGCCTAACAGGCCTTAGAAGAAGAATAGGAGTAACATTAGCAAACATCCTTCCTCCAGCTTCAAATATAAAATAGTCCATTGAAGAAGATTCGCTTCTTAGGAAATTAGTTATGTTTTTAAAAAGTGATATATTCAAAGGCTTCATAGTATCAGTCATAACTTGAATATGTCCAAAAGATATAAATACATTTAATTTATCATCACAAATAGTAGGTACTGGATACAGTGATGTAATTGGGCGACTTTGAAGAATATAGAACTTTCCATCTGCAAATGCCCATTCAATATCTTGTTCACAATTATAATGTGACTCGATTTTTTGACTTAACTTAGACAATTCAATTATTTTATCGTCAGATAAAGCCTGAATATCTTGTTTTTCCTGAGGAATATCCTTTGTAACAGTTCCTCCTTGAGGAAGAGAATATATTGCAACCTTTTTACTTGAAATTTTCTTTTTTATTATTTCATCAGAACGAACTTGGTATAAATCTGCTGTAACAATTCCAGACACAAGAGCTTCACCTAAACCGAAGCTTGCATCTATTGATATAGTTTTGCGGTGTCCATTTATAGGGTCTGCAGTAAACATAATACCAGACACTTCTGGAAATACCATTTCTTGAACAACTACAGAAAGAAATACAGATTTATGGTCAAATTTATTTTTAGTACGATACGAAATTGCTCTATCTGTAAATAATGAAGCCCAACATTTTTGTATTGCTTTAAGAAGTTGATCTTCTCCAAATACATTTAAATAAGTATCTTGTTGTCCTGCAAATGAAGCAGTAGGCAGATCTTCAGCTGTTGCACTAGAACGAACTGCATAATATTTTTCTTTACCAGTTATTTTTAATGCATCTAAAATACCATGTTTTATATCATCAGGCATTGTTATAGTCTCTATGTGGTCTCGAATATTCTTACCTAATATACTTATTTGCTCTAAATCAGTGTGACTTACATTATCAAGCAAACTTAATAACTTATTCATTTTATTACTATTTTGAATAAATGACTTGTAAGCCCAAGTTGTAACACAAAAACCTTGAGGAACGGGAAAATGTGCTTTCGTCATCTCACCAAGATTAGCACCTTTTCCTCCAACATAAGATAGTGAAGATTTATCAATTTCATTAAAGTGTAGTATATACTTTTTCATTTTATTTCCCCCATATCTACTACTTAAGATTTTTTGGTGCAGCAATTCCACTAAAGAAAATATCTATGAATGTATTTTTTACATCATTAGCTGAATATCCATGTTGAGAAAGAAATTCAGGTTTAACTAGTGAATGTAAAGATTCATGTAAAATTTCCATGGCTAAATTAATTGGGATATCTTTAATTAGGCCTATCTCCTGAGAATGTTTTAGTAAACGTTCAATGAGTTTTTTCCCTTCATTACGAAATTCATTGTACTTATCAGCTAGTTCAGGAAGGTACTTTTGTATATCCATTAAAAACAAAGGATTAAGTTTAACAGACTCATGTTCTGTATTTAATAATATTTCTTTAAGTGTAAGTAAAGGATTTGATTGATCAAGTTCAGATTTACTCTTAATTTCAGCAATTTTATTTATTGTAATATCAACAACAGCTGAAGCAATTTCTTCTTTTCCACTGAAGTATTGATAGATAGTTTTTTTGCTCATACCTAATTCACTTGCTAAGTCTTGAACTGTTACACTGCGATAACCTCTAGAGTTGAACAAATGATGTGCTATTTTTAAAATTCTTATACGATTAGTATCTTCCAATATATTCATCCTTTCATTTAATTATTCTATAAACCCATAAAACTCAAATGTTATTTGCAGTTTCCATTGTAAATCTAATATATTGAGATGTCAATATGAGTAATTAGAGATTTAGAGTTAATTTAGTTATATGAATTCGTATAGAGTTTGTTGTTTTTGAGTACAATTTATCTATATAGATATAAATAATAAAAATAGTTAAGTTGTAAAATTTACCAATATCTGTAACCGTTGGTACATAATCTTTAAAGTGTATATGTTACAATGAACTCAAGAATTAATACTACTAGATAATATCAACATAAAAATTAAAAATATTATATAAAAGGAGAAGATAAAAATGAATGAATTAATAAAAAATATAGAAAAAGCAAAAGCAGTGAATTTTAGAGACTTAGTAGTGCCAGAAGAAGGTCAAATACAATCAGTTACACTGACTCAAAAAAAAGGTGTTGGAATTACTGTATTTTCATTTGGAAAAGGTGAAGGAGTAGGACCACATGCAGCAAAAGGAGATGCTCTGATATATATAACTGAAGGTGTTGCTACAGTAAAAATTGGAGATGAGACTATGGAAGCTGTTAAAGATCAAATGGTTGTTATGCCAGCTAATATTCCACACCAAGTAACAGCCAAGGAAAATATGTCAATGCTTCTTGTAGTAGTTAAGGAGGATTAAATATGAAATATTTTAAAAATATTAACCCTTATGAAGTACTTCCTATAAATGGGATAGTAAGTCATAGAGGAAATCAAATAGCTAGTAAAGCATTAGTAAACACTGAAAATGTAGAAATGAGATTTTTCTCTCTAGCAAAGGGTGAAAGTATAGATAAAGAATACTATGAAATGGAAACATTATTTGTAATGCTTGAAGGTAGTCTAAAAATTGTATATAAGGAAAATGAAGAAGCAATTATTAATGCAGGTGATATAATTGCACTAGAAGCAGATATAGATTATGGATTAGAGGTTTTAGAAGACTCTAAAATGTACAACATATTAGTTAAATACTAAGTTAAAAGTTAGACCGTATTGTTAAACAGTACGGTCTTTTTTACATTTTAGTTTACAAAAATTATAAGAAAAGATATGGTATAATATGGTATTATATATTATAAAAATAAGTAGTTATAGGAGGGTTTTTATGGGATTTTGTTGGAGTACATTAAACGTTAAAAATATGGAAGAATCATTAAAGTTTTATGAAGAAGTAGTTGGGCTTAACGTAGATAAAAGATTTCAAGCTGGACCAGGTATGGAAATTGCATTTCTAGGCAATGGAGAAACAAAGGTTGAACTTATATATAATGAGAATAATACTGATATAAATATAGGAAAAGATATTTCATGGGGATTTGAAATAAAATCAGTTGATGAGATGATGAATTTTGTTAAAGAGAAAGGTATAGCTATTGAAGGGGGTCCTTTCCAACCAAATCCACATGTGAAGTTCTTCTATGTAAAAGATCCAAATGGATTAAAAATTCAATTTGTAGAGAATATGTAATATATTGCTACAAATTACAATTATGATCATGCTACGAAAATAGCATGATTTTTTTATGTTTTTGTCAGTAGAATTATCTCGCTAAGAGAAATTACTTGACTTGTCGTAGTAATTATGGCATATTTAAATTACTACGACAGATAAAGTACGATAGATGTAGTAAAACTTAATTATTTAATAATACATATAGAACTTATAACTATTAATTTCATAGATTAAATTATAAGCTTATTTATATAATGATAAATTATATTCTATATATTATTAACATTAAGGACATGAAGGGAGCGAAAATATTTGATTAGTAGCGATGTTATTAGAGGATACAACGACACTATAATTCTTTATTTGCTTATAGGTAATGATTCTTATGGATATGAGATATCAAAACAGATCAAAGAACTTTCAGATGCCAAATATATCATAAAAGAAACCACTCTTTATTCTGCTTTTAATAGACTCGAGAAAAATGGATATATTGAATCTTACTTTAAGGATGAAACCTTTGGAAAAAGACGGACATATTACAAGATCACTGAAGCTGGAATAAATTATTACAAAGAAAAATGTAATGAATGGGAACTAACCAAAGAAGTTATAAACCGATTTGTTAAGGAGGTAGAGTAAGTGGAAACAATAAAAAATTATTTAGATACTATGTTTGTAAGTCTTCCAAAAACTAATGAAATACAAAAAATGAAGAATGACTTATTATTGAATATGGAAGATAAATACAATGAGCTTAAAAATGAGGGGAAATCAGAAAATGAAGCTATTGGTATTGTAATTTCTGAATTTGGAAATATTGATGAATTAATAAATGAACTTGGAATTGATTATACAAAACAAGAAGAGGTAATTCCATTTCTTACAGAACAAGAGGCAAATGATTTTATCATTGCTAGTAAAAAATCAGGGAAATTTATTGGTATTGGAGTTTTCTTATGTATTCTTGGAGCATCCTCTTTAATTTTAATTAATCAATTGGTAGAGGATAACTTAATAGTTGGCATTTCAAAAGAATCTGCTAGTATTATGGGGCTAATTCCATTATTTATTCTTATTGCAGTAGCAGTTGGACTATTTATATACAGTGGGACATTAGTAGAAAAATTTAAGTATTTAGAAAAGGAATTTAATATTCCAAGTCACTTAAAGAAACAAATTGAACAAAAGAATAATGAATTTAATTCAACCTATACTATATCAGTAATTGTAGGAGTAGCAATGTGTATACTATCACCAGTAGTGATTTTTATTTCATCTATATTTGGTGATAGGGCATCAGTCTATGGGGTAGTTGGTTTACTAATTATGGTTGCAATTGCTGTATATATATTTATATACTTTGGAACAATTAAAGAAAGTTACAAAAGATTATTACGCTTAGATGAATACTCAAAGCCTCTAAAAGAAAAAGCAAAAGAGGATAAGATAATTGCTTTAATTGCAGCAATTGTGTGGCCGCTTGCAGTATGTATTTTCTTGATTAGCGGTTTTTTCTATAATCAATGGCATATAAACTGGATTATATTCCCAATAACAGGACTACTATTTGGTATGTTTAGTGGAGTTTATAAAATTATAAAAGATAAAGATAGATAAAAATATAATGAATTTTTAATTTAAATAAACTCAGAATAGGAAATAAATTTCTACTCTGAGTTTATTTTTTTTGTTTAAATTCTTGACGGCATAAAATATAAATGATATTATCGATTTAGTAAATTAGTAAATTAGTAATTTAGTAAATTATAATCGTGGTATTATTTAGGAGGTCTTAAAATGGATAAAATGAAAAAAAAGAAATTATTACTAGAATATAAATATAGAAAAACAGAAATGGGTGTATATGTATTTGAATGTAGTAATACGGGAAAAAGCTATATTGGATGTACTAATGACACAAAAGGAACTATAAATAGCAATAAATTTAAACTAGGGGCAGGAATGCATCCAAACAAGGAATTACAAAAAGATTGGAATGATAACGGTGAAGCACCTTTTACCATTAAAGTATTAGAGGTTCTTCCTTACGATAAAGAAGATGAAACAAAAACAGATTATACAAAAGAGTTAGAAGCATTACGTGATAAATGGATTAATAATACAAAAGATTCAAAGGCAATCTAATATAATAATATAGATAAAATACACCTTCGAGTATTATCCCGTATACAAAGAGTGGGTATTAAAGGAGGAGAAATTCATGGATGTTAAATATTACTTATCACCAGATAGACAATTAAATGATGAAGAAAAAGGTTTAATATGGAGAAAGCCATTATCTCATAAAACAAGTGAAGAAGAAATTAGAATATGTAATGAAGTAAAACGTAACTGGAATCGTGAAGAAATGAAAATAGCCAACATTCTTTTAGAAGGAGATGCTGGTTCAGGAAAAACTCAACTAGCTAAGGCCTTATCAGCAGACTTTGGCCTTCCATATACTAAGGTAACTTGCTTTGCAGATATGGATAAGTCAGATATTGTTGGTGCTATTTTACCTGTAATTTCAAATGATAAGTTAGAAAAAATAAATGATGAAGATAAGATAACTTTAAAAGCATTATATAATAGCGACGGATTTTATAGTGCAACTGAAGTTTTAATAGATGTATTAGGTATTTCACAGGAGCAAGCTGCTTTGAAAATAAAACACTTAATGAAATTAGTTGGGGAATATTCAAAGGACGATGTTGTTGAATATAGATTTTATCCATCTGAGATAGTAAGGGCTTACCGTAATGGATATATTTTAGAAATACAAGAGCCAACAGTTATTAGAGATGCAGCAGTATTAATGGCCTTAAACTCTGCATTAGAACTAGATGGTAGCATAAACCTTCCAACAGAAGTTATTCATCGACATAGTGATTTTATAGCAGTTATTACTACAAATCGTAATTATTTAGGATGTAGACCACTAAATGAATCCTTACGTGATAGAATCCAACATACTGAAAAAATGGATTTACCAAGTAAAGAAGTTATGATAGAACGTGCAATTGCCAAAACAGGATACAGTAATTATGAGTTACTAGATATTTTAGCAAATACAATTATTATTTTAGACAAAACTGCTAGAGCTAACGCAATTAAAGGAGTTGCCGGCATGCGTTCATTCTTTTATTGGGTTGATTCCATTGATAATGGTTCATCAATAAAGGAATCATTGTATTACAAAGTAATTTATAAAATAACAACTGACTCTGAAGAAATTAAGATATTGGAAGAATCGTTAAATAAGAATAGAATTTTTGAGGAGTTAGATGAATTTGAAAGTAATATTAAAAAAAAAGACATTCAGAGATAGCTGAAATTAAAACTTGGGAAAGTAATGATGAAATAGACGATATCAAAGATTCAGACGTTGATTCTGATGAAGAACGTGTGGCCTTAAGAAAATCTCAAGATAGTGAAGAGAGTTCTCCTGAGGTTTCTGAAGAAATGGGAGATAAAAAAAGTTCTGATTTAGGAGAGAATGGAAATTCTAAGTATAATGAATTAAATCCAGAGGATGATTCTGAACATACAAAAGAAGAAGAGAAAAAATTCAGGAAAAAGCTAAATAAAGACGCCAGAAAAGTCGCATCACATTCGATTCATAAGAATGTAAAACTAATAGTTCATAGACCTGATTGGAATCTAGAGAATAAAGAAGAGTATATAATCTTGAGCAAAGAGTTAATGCCAATTATAAGAGAGCTAGCAAGAAAGACTAGTCAACTTTTAGAACATGATGTTTCTACAGAATTTGCAAAAAGCCATTATTACGGTAGTAAGTTCCAATCAGATAGTGTTGCTTATAATGATTTTAGGTATTTTTCTAAAAAGCTACCTCCAAATGAATCTCCATCTCTTGTAGTTGGATTAAGAGTAGATGAATCTGCATCTATGACAGCTTTTGGTAGATTAGATGCAGCAAAACGTACAGTTGTAGCAGTATATGAATTTTGCAAAATGTGCAACATACCTGTATTAATTTATGGAGATACTGCTGATATTTCAAAATTAGAGCAAATGTCTATATTTGCATATTCAGACTTTGATAAAGAAGATTATAACAATAGGTATAGACTCATGGGAATCCGTGGTAGAGGTAATAATCGCGACGGAATGGCCCTTAGGATTATTTCAGAAAGACTGTTAACTTCTAACCAACAAACAAAACTATTAATTAGTATAAGTGATGGGCAACCTAAAGCTATGGATGATTACACTGGATCTTATGCAATAGATGATATGAAAAAGACTATAGCAGAATTTGAACGAAAAGGAATTACATTTTTGGCAGCGGCAATAGGACAGGATAAAGAAATAATAAGCGAAATTTATGGAGAAAATAAATTTTTAAATATTACAAACTTAGAAGATTTACCATCAAAGCTAGTTAAAGTTATTTCAAGATATTTATAAAATCCAATAGTGTATTCGTTTAGGAGGCTTAATTATGAATGATAAAGTTACTCAAAACTCAATAGATAGTGTTCGTAATGCGTTGATATTTCAGTTTGATATTTCATGGCAATTATTAGAGTTTCATCTTAAAGGTCTTGGAGATGAAGAATGTCTTTGGAAACCTTGTTCAAAGGGGCTTCATGTTATTAATAAACAAGGAACATGGAATGTAGATTGGCCAGATACTGAGTCTTATGATATTGGCCCAGCAAGTATTGCATGGCTAACATGGCATATTACTTTTTGGTGGTCAATGGTCTTTGATTACTCCTTTGGTAAAGGAACTTTGAAGCGTGAAGATATACAATGGTCTGGTAGTACTATAGCTGTTAAAGAAAAAATTATTAAACTGCGTGATGAGTGGAAAACTATATTGACAACTATATCAGATGAAGAATTTCTTTCTTGCAAAAGAACTAAGTGGCCTTTCGAAGATAAGCCATTCTACGAGCTTGCTGCGTGGTTAAATCTAGAACTTATGAAGAATGCCGCTGAAATAGGTTATTGTCGTTTCCTTTATGCCTCTAGAAAACAGTAGGTTTATGTAGTCTATGTTTAAATCAAGTAAAGTTAATCGGTGCATAGGAATGTACACAAGATAAGTTAAGGAGTAAAAATATCATGAATGCTATATTAGAAAATATTATTACAAGAAGAAGTATAAGAAATTATAGTCCTAATCAAATATCAAAAGAAAAACTAAATACAATTCTTTTAGCAGGAAGCTATGCTCCAAATGGAATGGGTACACAAAGTTGGAAGTTTACAGCAATACAAAATCCACAAACGATGAAAAAGGTTAATGAGTCAATACGTCAGGCAATTTTATCTATCCCTATTGTTGCAGAAACTCACCCGTATATAGTTAGTCTTATTGAAAAAGCAAAGGATGAGAATGCAAACTTTTTATATAATGCACCAACATTTGTTATTGTATCTCACTTAAAAGATAATGGAAACGCCATGCCAGATTCTGCACTGGCAATTGGTAATATGATGCTGGCTGCCCACTCCATTGGAATCGGATCATGTTGGGTAAACCAGTTGCCGGGAATGGCTCAGTTACCAACGATACAAGAACTTTTATCAGAATTAGATATACCTAAGAATCACGCTGTATATGGGTCGGTTGTTTTTGGATATCCAGCAGATGAACCAAAACCTGCTGAACCGCGTAAGGATGTTATAAACATTATATAAACATATTCCCTCAGACTTAAAGCTTTGAGGGAATTTTTGTTGACATTTACGTTACGGCATAGGATAAACTAATGAAGTATTAGTTTTTTGATAGGAGGATTGATATTAAGTGGTTGATAATAATACAGTTATGGAGTCTGGAAAATGTATAGAGTGTGGAGCAAAGGAGACAGACGGGTTTTCATGCTATGAATTATTTGGTTTTCCCCTTGTTTGGGAGCATAACAACCCAAAACTATATGCTCTACATTTTTGGCTTGTTTCATGTTACATGATACAGCATCCATCTAATTATACAGTAGAAGGTTACAAACATATGATTGATTTATTCATTGGTGCTTACGATAATAATTGGGATATAGCATATATTCTCAAGAAAAATAGAGAGATTGTAAAAAATATAGGGAAAATAACAAATCCTATTCCAAGTAAAGAAAGAAAACGTGACTTTAAATCGTGGTCAATGACAATTGAAGACATATATTTAGGTGGGGAAAAAAATGCGATAGAAAATATAATTAAGTGGAAAGAACAAATAAGAAAAGAATTAAAACAAAATCAATAATATTCCCCAAAAAATCCTATATTTCGTACCATATGTAACAGATTTATTGTTAAATTTATAGTAATATAGGATTATAAGTTAATTAAATTGAGGGGGACTAAAATGAAAAGAAATGTAATTACAATTAATACAGAAAAATGCGTTGGATGCGGTTTATGTATAAATGCTTGTCATCAAGGTGCTTTAAAACTAATAGATGGAAAGGCCACACTGGTATCAGAGTCATATTGTGATGGATTAGGAATGTGTTTACCAAACTGTCCTACGAATGCACTTAAAGTAGTTGAAAAGGATGTAGAGGAATTTAATAATAATAGAAGTGATGAAAAAGTAACTATAGAGGTAAAAACTTCAGTACCTTGTGGATGTCCTTCTACACATTCTAAAGAATTAAAAAGAGATAATGTAGATGATAAAAATAAAGAATCTCACGAAATGCAATCTGAATTAAGACAGTGGCCATGTCAGATAAAACTTGTTCCAGTAAATGCTCCTTACTTTGACGGTGCTAGACTGGTAGTTGCAGCAGATTGTACAGCATTTGCAAATGCAAATGTCCACAGTAAATTTATGAAAAACAAAATTACTATAATTGGTTGTCCAAAACTAGATAGTGTAGATTATTCTGAGAAACTAACAGAAATTATTAAAAATAATGATATTAAAAGCGTTGATGTTCTTAGAATGAGTGTTCCATGCTGCGGTGGAATGGAAAATGCAGTAAAGCAAGCACTAATAAATAGTGGAAAAATGATACCTTGGAGAGTTGTTGTTATTTCAACTAATGGAGAGATAATAGAATAATTAATATTTCAAAATACCAGTGAAGAATTCTTTGCTGGTTTTTTGTTGTATGAAGAAATGAACTTCAAGTATAGGCTTGGGGATGATTTGTCAATATTAAAGAAATATGATAGTATATAGGCATAAATTAGAATTAACAACAGATGGAGGAAATAAAATTATGTCAAATTTACCAAATTGCCCAAAATGTAATTCAGAATACACTTATGAAGATGGAAGTCTTTTAGTTTGTCCAGAATGCGCTCATGAGTGGTCTTTAGAAAGTGAAAATAGTGAAGATTCAAATGTTATCAAAGATGCAAATGGAAATATCTTAAACGATGGTGATGCTGTAACAGTAATAAAAGATCTTAAAGTAAAAGGAAGTTCATCATCTATAAAGATAGGTACAAAAGTAAAAAGTATACGTTTAGTTCCTGAAGCAGCTGATGGTCATGATATAGAATGTAAAATAGATGGCTTTGGAGCTATGAAATTAAAATCATCAGTAGTTAAAAAAGCATAAATAAAAAAACCGTACTGTGAAAACAGTATGGTTTTTTATGTTTTTGCAAATTAGCATTTGCATATCGAAATTATTTGGATAAAATAAATATGATATAATAAAGAGATAAATTAGCGATTAAATAAATTCATGAATAAACAAGGAGAAATTTATGAGACTTAATAAATTTATTAGCTCAACTGGGATTTGCTCTAGAAGAGAAGCTGATGAACTAATTAAACAGAAAAAAGTGAAAGTTAATGGAGTAATTGAAACATTAGGAAGAGTAGTAGGGCCAGAAGATAAGGTAGAAGTGAATGGTAAGTTATTAAAGAAAAAGAAAAATGATATATATATTGCCTTAAATAAGCCAGTTGGTATTACTTGTACAACCGAGAGACACATAAAAGGAAATATTATTGATTTCATAAATCATCCTGAACGAATTTTTCCAATTGGAAGACTAGATAAAGAGTCAGAAGGTTTAATACTTCTTACAAATGATGGAGATATAGTTAATGAGATTTTAAGAGAAGAAAATAATCATGAAAAAGACTATATTGTAACTGTAAATAAAAAGATAAATCCTTCTTTTATAAAAGGTATGTCAGAGGGAGTAAGGATTTATAATCCTGTGAAAAAAGAATATACAAAGACAAAACGTTGTAAAGTTGTTAAAGTAAGCGACAATACTTTTAAGATTACATTATCTCAAGGATTGAATCGTCAAATCCGTAGAATGTGTGAACATTTTGATTACAAGGTCGTAAAATTGCAACGTGTTCGAATTATAAATATTAATTTAAAAGGTTTATCGGTTGGAAAGTGGAGGTATTTAACAGCAGAAGAGGTTAAAAATCTTAGATCAAAATAACATAAATATAATAGATTTAAAGCATTGTAAGTAATTTTATGGTTGCTTGGTATAATGACTTTTTACTTTTATGTTATACTATTTATGTAAACAATTATAAAGCTTAAAATACATATTAAATATGGCAGAGAAGTTTTAAACAATCTTATTAAGGAACTAATTATTGTTCTTAATGAAGAGTTGAAGGGGGTAAACGTATGAAAATTACTGAAGGGTATATGCCTTTTGAAGGTTTTAAAACCTATTATCGTATAGTAGGTGAAGCAACAGAAGGAAAAAAGCCATTAGTATTACTACACGGGGGGCCAGGTTCTACACATAATTATTTTGAGGTATTAGATAAGATAGCTGAAAGTGGTAGACAAGTAATAATGTATGACCAAATTGGATGTGGCAATTCATTTGTGGAAGGACATCCTGGGCTATTTAACGCTGATACTTGGATAAAAGAGCTTATTGAACTAAGAAGACATCTAGGACTTGAAGAAATTCATCTATTAGGTCAGTCTTGGGGAGGTATGCAGGCTATTTGGTATGCTATTGAGTATAAACCAAAGGGGATTAAGTCATATATTCTTTCATCTACTCTTTCTTCTGCAAAGCTTTGGGAAAAAGAGCAAAAAAGAAGAATATCATATATGAGCGAAGACGATCAAAAAGCTTTACTTGATGCAGTAAATACTAGAGATTATTCTAGTAAGGAGTACAATGATGCATTAGAAAGATTTATGGAAATGTACGCTGCAGGTAAGGTAACTGAAGATTCTCCAGAATGCTTAAGAAGATCTAAAAAAGCAGGTTCTGAGGCATATATTGTAGGATGGGGACATAATGAATTTTCTCCTACAGGTACTCTTGCTGGATATGAATTTACAGACAGGCTGCATGAAATACAGGAACCTTGTTTAATAACTAGTGGATCTATAGATCTGAGCTCTCCGTATATTGCAAAAACTATGTATGACAGAATTCCTAATAGCAAATGGGAACTATTTCAGTATTCAAGACATATGCCATTTGTTGAAGAAAATGAAAAATATATAGAAGTTCTAACTAAATGGTTAGATGAGAATGATTAAAATTATATGAATTTACATAAAATTAGAGATTAAGCAATTTCTACATATAGAGCAGTTCTGAACAAATCAGAACTGTTCTTTTTTATTGCAACCTCTAAAAATATAGGAAGATTTTTTAGATTGGTAGTTTATTGTATAAAGTATATGGTGGATTTTTTATTGCGAAAATGGCCTATGATATCTCTGGGAGTTTCAAATTTAAATCCTATTTTGTTCAAAAAACTGAATAATTCCAAAAACATATAGGTTATAAATGGTATAATTAATATATTTATTGCAAATTACTAAATATATTGTTTATTCCCAATAGTTAAAAAGAAATTATATGTCGGAAATTGTGTTATAATTATATTTAAATACAAAATAGGAGGTATGACTCATGGATAATAAGTTATCTAAAGACGCATATGGTGGCATAGCGGGTAAAGACTATGTGCCATATGTTTCCAGAGGATCTAAATCTGGAGGAAACGCTGCCGTAATGATAATCGGTATTATTTTAGCTGTTGTATTCGCAGCATCAACAGCTTATTCAGGTATGAAAGCAGGACTTACAGTTGCTGCTGGTATACCAGGTTCTATAATAGGTTCTGCATTTATAGCTGCATTTGCTAAGCAAAAAGGTATACTTGGAAAAAACTTAGTTCAAGGTATGGCAAGTGGTGGAGAATCTGTTGCCAGTGGTATAATATTCGTTTTACCAGCAGTTCTTTTAATAGGAGCTAAAGTTAGTTTCTTAGAAGGTTTTCTTGTTGGTATAGGTGGGGTATTATTCGGTATCGGAATAGCTTCTCTTGTTTATAATTACTTAATAGTTGAAGAACACGGTAAGTTAATGTACCCTGAATCAATGGCTATATCTGAAACGCTTGTTGCTTCAGAAGGTGCTGGAGATTCAATGAAGTTCATGGGAATAGGTTTCGCAATAGGTGGTATTATAACTGTTATAACTAGTTCATTCTTAAATGTAGCTAACAACGTTATAAGCTATGTAAATGAAACTTTCTACAAGTGGAAACTTGAAGTTGAAGTTAACCCATTATTATTAGGTATAGGATTCATAGTTGGATTAGATGTTGCTGTAACTATGTTCGCTGGTTCTATATTATCTAACTTTGGTATAGTGCCTTTAATAGGTTACTTCTCAGCTCTTGGAACAGAAGGTGCATCTGTATGGAATAATCCTGATGTTTCTATAAAAGCTATGGAAGTTTCAAATATAGCTGGTAGTTATGTAAAATATATAGGTGCTGGTATGATGCTTTCTGGTGGGTTAATAGGTGCTATAAAACTTATACCTACTATAATATCTTCTATAAAAGAAACTCTTAATGCTAAGTCTTCAGGTGGTAGCAGCTCAGCTATTGGAAACATAATATTACTTGGTGGTATAGTAATAGGTTTCATAGGTGGTTTCGCTATATCTGGTGGTAATATAATGATGGCAATAGTTGCTTCTATTTTATCATTATTCTTATCATTACTATTTGTTATAGTTTCTGGTCGTTTAACTGGTACTATAGGAACTTCAAACCTTCCTGTATCTGGTATGACTATAGCTTCTATAGTTGTTGTAACATTATTATTCGTAGCAATGGGATGGAAAAATCCTGAAAGCAATAGATCATTACTTTTATTTGGTACATTTATAGTTACAGCTATAGCTATAGCTGGAGGTTACTCTCAGTCTCAAAAAGTTACTTTCATAGTAGGTGGAGACAAAAACGAAATGCAAAAATACTTTGCAATATCTGGTATAATTGGTGTTATAGTAGTTGTTGGTACTATATTATTACTTGCAGATCAACTTGCAATGACAGGGGATAATGTTGCTTTTGCATTACCTCAAGCTAACTTAATGGCAACATTAACTGCTGGTATAATGTCAGGTGAATTACCTTGGGTTATGATAATCGTTGGTATAGTTATGGGAGTTGTTTTATTCTTATTAAACCTTCCTGTAATGACAGTAGCTATAGGATTCTACTTACCAATAGCTACAACATCTATAATATTAGTAGGTGCTTTAGTTCGTGTATTTGTAGAAAGAACTTCTAAATCTGAAGTGGAAAAAGACGCTAAAGTTGCTAATGGTATAAGTTTATCTTCTGGACTTGTTGCTGGTGGTTCTATAATAGGACTATTAGGTATAATACTTCAAGTTGCAGGTGTTATAAAAGGAGCTGGACCAGCTGGATTCACTGCTTCTAATACAATGGCAATAATAATATTAATAGGTCTAGTAGTATCTACTATAATACCTATAGTAAATACTAAGGTAAAGCATGATTAATAATAACGAAGACGTTTTAAATATAATATATAAAATCTCTGAGAACATAGAATATGAAGTAGACAAAGACAATATTGTGACTGTACTTGAAAAACAAGAACATAAGGTTCAAAATTTCTTTAGAAAACTTAAATTTAAAATTCCAGAGTACAAAAAAACTTCTTTAGATGAATATGGAAGTTGCATATTTTTACTAATAGATGGCAAGAAAACTGTAAAAGATATTGGAGAAAATCTAGAAGTAAAGTATGGTGACAAAGTTCATCCACTTTATGAAAGATTATTGTTGTTTCTCAACCATATCGAAGTTAATTGTAACTATATAGAAAAAATAAATTTCTAATACCAAAGATGGCACTACATTGTAGTTGCCATCTTTATTTTTTATGAGAAATCAAAAGGTGCTACTTGATATAATTTAAAAATATTTTAACTGTTATAAAACAATTGATAAATATTTCATAAATAATAAAGAAGGAAAATCCTCAGATGATGGGGGTTCTCCTTCTTTTTCTGTCTTTACGATAAGAATATAGTTTTATCAAGGAGATTTTTAAAATAAACATAAATTGAAACATGTAAATTGATAATATATACTATAATTATTCATATGGCAGCTTTTTCACTATTTCCAGAAAGTATGATAATAGCTCATAAAAATTATTTACATACGTTTACTTCTGAACTGTATAGAAGCCAAGATGAAAAAGAGCGTTTTGTAAAACCAAGTATAGTTTTTGATAGTTGTTTACAACTTGAATGGGGAATCTATATACTTAATATTTTCCATAATCCAGGCCATACACTAAGCACAATAGCTGTAGATATAGAAGCTGCTGATTTAATTATTACTGGTGATCATGTCTTTTGTAATGTCGCTTATTTGTGCTATTCTACGCCAGAGATGATAAGAGAAGCATTAAATAAAATTCGTATGACAAATCGAAGCATTGTTATAACAGGTCATAATGGTATAGCATCTATAGATAAGATAAATGATGGTTTAGGATACTTGATGAAATTGGAAAGGTACGTAAAGGAGTCTCGCGCCAGAAACTCTGAGGAATCAATTTTAAATATTAAGATTGAAGACTGTGTTAAACCTAAAGTTCGTATTACTGAGCCAGAAAGGATTTTCCACCAACGCAATCTTCAATTTATTATTAATAAAGGATTATTTTCTAATTAACCTTGTAATATTCGTATTTGAAGTCCCAAATTTTTTCAATGAGAAATTTATAAATTTAGTGTGCAAGTTGGCTTACATCAAATAGTGTAAGCTTATATTTATTTTCAAAATAGGCTAAAAGTCTACGTTATACCCACTACGGTGAACCGTACCATAAGTAACGGCGAAAAATATAATTTGACATCTATAAAGTGTAAAATTATATTAGATGGTAAAAGGCATGATTCCGTGAATTATGGAATCATGCTTTTGTTTTGTTTGGGTTAGTGTATCTTAATAGAAAAAAATAATATATAAATACAATGGACAAGGATATGTGGGTGGACATAGCGATGGAACATCTAAATCCTAAGGAAAAGTAATAGGAGTAGAAGCAGTAGTAACTTTAAGTAGAGTAAAATAATAATGTAATAATAAAATAGTTAACTCATGAATAAGAGATTGTTTTTGCAATATCTTAGTTTTCACTAGTAGGAAGTTATTAATATGTTAATCGCTTATTATAGTTGAAAAGACTAGAATAATATAATTAAGGAGATAGAATATTAACGAGTTTTAACCACTACAGTATTGTAGTGGTTAAAACTATGAATTCTAGGTGAGAGTTTATGTAATGTAAACTCTCATTTTTATATTAAAACAGTTAGACTATGACTCATTTTCACTTTTACAATAATTAATACAATCCTTCAACCATTTTATATGTGTCTCTTCTCTCATAATAGCTCCGTTCAGCACGAGAAAATCTCCAAAGGAGTCATCATCAAGATGAGGAACACTGGCATAAGGCTCTCTTTGACTTAATAAGAAGGTTAGTCTTTCGTGATGCTGAACTAATTGATGTTCTAATAATTGGATTCTCGTATTTACATCTAAATTATTTGAAAAATACAGTCTAAGGCGAAAAATATTTTTGGGTGTTGGTTCAATAGGTTCATCCTTTTTGAGCCAGTTTAAAAAAGCTTTTCTACCTTTTTCTGTAATAGTATAAACTTTTTTTTCTAATACTTCTCCACTAATTTCAATGTCATAAACTAAAAGCTCTTCGTCTACTAGTTTTTTCAGCTCCGGATATATTTGACTGTGCCTTGCAGTCCAAAAATTAGCTAACTGAAAACTAAATTCTTTTGCTATTTCATATCCAGTCATAGGTATTCTATTTAATAATCCTAAAATTGCATATTTAAGAGTTCTCATAAATCCACTTCTTTCTTTTATATATACATATTTATTTACTAATTTATTATAACATAGTTTTTTAAAATTACAATGTGCACCGCTTGTTAAAGAAACACAATATAAATATGGTTGAAATAATATCATGACACATTAAACATGTATATATTGACATGTTCAATGTGTCATGATATTATATAACATATATTGTGACAATATTAACAAACAAAACAAAATATGGAGGAGGATATTTATGGAACTAACGAAAAAAAGATGGATTATTCTTATCGCAAGCTGTTTTATTAATTTATGCATTGGTTCAATGTATGCATGGAGTGTATTTGCAACTCCAATGGCAACGTACTTGAGTACTGTTACTGGAGTTAGTTTAACTCCAGGTAATCTGGCAATAGTGTTTATTGTTACTAACTCTGTTGGACCTATTACTATGATTACAGGTGGTAGAATTAATGATATGTTTGGACCAAAGAAAGTTATCTTTGTAGGAGGCTTACTCTTTGGAGGTGGTATGATATTATCAGGTTTCGCTAAGAGCTTAGGATTCTTAGTGCTTTCTTATGGTATTATAACTGGTCTTGGTATAGGACTAGTTTATGGATGTACAATCAGCAATTCAGTTAAGTTTTTCCCAGACAAGCGTGGTTTTGTTGGGGGAGTTACAACAGCAGCTTATGGATTAAGCTCAGTATTGGTACCCCCAATTGCAAACGTATTAATTACTAATGCTGGAGTAACTTCAGCATTCAAGATAATAGGAATTGCATTCCTTATTATAGTATGTGTAGCTTCATTCTTTATTGAGAAATGTCCTGCAAACTTTATTCCGGAAGGTTGGACACCATCAGTAACTAATGGTAACAGGTCAAATGTAGTTGATAAAGATTGGAAGGGTATGCTTGCAAGTCCTGTATTCTATATAATGATTACACTATTGACTTTTGGTGCATTTGGTGGATTAATGTGCTCTTCTCAGGCTTCACCTTTAGCACAAAACATGATTGGAATGTCAGCTACTGCAGGGGCTACTGTAGTTTCTGTTTTAGCATTATTTAATACTTCAGGTCGTATTGTTGCAGGATATATTTCTGATAAGATAGGTAGAATCAATACACTAGCATGTGCTTTTGTTTTTTCATTTGTTGGACTTGGATGTTTATATTTTTCAGGTCAAGGAGATGTTGCTACATTCTATATCGGTATTTCAATTATAGGAATATGCTTTGGTGCATTCATGGGAGTTTTCCCAGGATTTACTGTAGATCAATTTGGTGCTAAAAACAACAGTGTAAACTACGGAATAATGTTTATAGGATTTGCAGTGGCAGGATATTTTGGACCAACAGTGATGAGAAATGTATATGCTGTAGATAACAGTTATCAAAGAGCATTTTTAATTGCTGCTGCTCTTGGAGTTGTAGGATTTGCATTAACATTTGTTTATCGTTTTGTTAATAATAGGGAAAGAGTTGCAGTTAGTAAATAGTAATACATACTAAATTAAATTTTTAACTTGGACTGATATATATAATAATTTGTTTAATTAATAAAGTATAAGGAGAATAAAAGTATGGAAAGAAAATATCCAAACCTATGTAAACCAATTAAAATTGGAAATGTTTATTTTAGAAATAGAATGTTCTCTGCTCCTATGGGTGGAACAGATATTACTGCTGACTGTACAATTGGACCAGCGTCCAAGGGTTTTTATGAATTAAGAGCTAAAGGTGGCGCTGCCTCAGTCACTGTGAGCGAATTAGTTGTTCATCCAGAAACAGAAGGTTCACATATGTATCATTTAGATCTAAAAACAGTAGGTTCACTTGCAAGTTTTACTTACACTGCAGATGCTATCCGTCGTCATGGTGCAATTGCCAGCGTAGAGTTATCTCATTCAGGACAATATGCTGGAACTTATTTAACTGATAAGAACAAAAAACAAGGACTTGCTCAATGGGGTCCAAGCGCTGGAATTCGTCCAGATGGTCTTCCAGTAAAAGAACTTACTGAAGAACTGATAGCTGATATTGTAGCATCATATGGAAATAGTGCTGCACTAGCTAAAAGAGCAGGTTTTGAAATGGTTATGGTTCATGGTGGCCATGGCTGGTTAATAAATCAATTCTTGTCTCCTTATTTCAACAAGAGAACAGACAAGTATGGTGGTTCTCTAGAAAATAGAGTGCGTTTTGCACAAGAGGTTCTTGATAGCATACGTAAGGCTGTTGGTCCTGGTTTCCCAATAGAGTTTAGAATGAGTGGTTCTGAATTATTTGATGATGGATATGATCTTGCAGAAGGTGTTGAAATTGCTAAATTAATAGAATCAAGAGTAGATTTACTTCATGTATCTGCAGGAACTTACCAAAGAGGATTTGGTATAACACATCCTTCAATGTTCCTACCTCATGGATGCAATGTTTATCTTGCAGAAGAGATTAAAAAGCATGTAAGTGTTCCAGTTGCAACAATAGGTGGATTAAATGATCCAAAAATGATGGAAGAAATCATCTCTAGTGGTAAGGCAGATGTTGTTGAAATGGCTCGTGCACTTTTAGCTGACCATGAACTTCCAAGGAAGGTTATGAGCAACAGAGATAAGGACATTATAAAATGTTTAAGATGCTATACTTGTATGGCAGAACGTGCTATGACATCAACAAGACGTTGTACAGTTAATCCATTGATTGGACGTGAACTTGATGGCACAGAAATTATTCCTGTAGCTAATCCGCGTAAGGTTTTAGTAGCAGGTGGTGGTCCAGCCGGATTAGAAGCTGCTATAACTGCTGCTAAGCGTGGACACAAGGTAATCCTTTGTGAAAAGTCTGATGAGTTAGGCGGAATCTTAAAGGGAGAACAAGCACTTCCATTTAAGTATGAAATGTATGAACTAGGCGTTACTCTTGGAAAATTAGCACAAGATGCTGGTGTTGAAATTAGATTAAATACAACTGTTACAAAAGAGTATGTAGAAAAAGAACATGTAGATGCATTAATTATAGCAGTTGGTTCAGAACCACTTGTTCCTCCAATTCCAGGTTTAAATGGTGATAACGTAGTAGTTGTTAATGACTATTATTTAGAGAAGGACAAGGTTAGAAATGAAGTAGTGGTTCTTGGAGGAGGTCTTGCAGGCTGTGAAGCAGCAATACATCTTGCACAAGAAGGTAAGACTGTACATCTAGTAGAAATGAGAGCAGAGCTTGCTCCAGATGCAAATATCAGACATCGTCCAATTCTATTGAAGGAAATTGAAAAGAATAATATTCATGTTCATACAGAATATAAGGGATTAAAGGTAACAGAAGAGGGCGTTTTATGTGCTGATACAGCTGGTGAAGAACATCTTGTTCCAGGTACTTCAGTAATCTGTGCACTTGGACAGAGACCAAGAAGAGATGTTGTAGAAGACTTAATTGATTCTGCACTTCATGTTATAGAAATTGGAGATTGTGTACGTCCATCTACTATAACCACTGCAGTATATCAAGGATACCATGCTGCACTTGATATCTAATCATTGTATTTTAGGCTTGATAACTAAAGAATAATCATTTTTCTGAAAAGTAAAATTACAGCTTCATATTGGCGCTTCTCGTAATATGAAAAATACCGATATGAGGCTTTTTAGTATGTTACGTGAAAATCATTAGCTATAGGACGATATACACATATGGATAACTTAGCAATTTAACAGTCAATTCTTTTGAATAATCAATTTACTACATATGCTATAAATACAATGCGCTTCATTAGAACTATTTTAAAAAAAGTATAAGTTACATTTTAAAATCATTTTGAATCTGTATTTAACAGATATATTGGTAGAAAATATGAAAGATAGTATGAAGTTAGAAATAAAAAGAAAGTATGATTCTATGAAATTTGAATTTTTTATTGATAAAATGAAGTAATAAAATTAGTGGATATTAAAGGTCATGCTTCGTCTCCACCATTGAAATCCACGAATTAGGTATTGGCTAAAGAGTCAATACCTTTTTTTACTTAGAATAAATATAGCTGAACCCTATCATAAATGACGTAGACTTTTTTGCATAAATATTGTAGGACTTGAATTTTAGTACAATGTAAGCAAATATTTCATTTGCACTTATACATATTGACGATATTTGATATAATAATTCGAAATAAATAATATATATATCTATTTATTGTTCAGTCTACTTAACTAACAGAAGAAGGAGTGAATTCATTGAAGCAGGAATTTAAAGCAATTATAAAACAACATGAAAATAAAAATGCAGCTTATGTTGAGCCGCCATTCGACGTTAACGAGGTGTTCGGTTCAAAACGTGTTAAAGTAAAAGCAAATTTTGATGGTGTAGAATATCGAGGGTCAATTGTAAGTATGGGTGGCTGTTACATGATTGGCCTAACACAAGAGATTCGAAATAAAGTTGGAAAAGGATTTGGTGACGAAGTATTTGTAACTTTGGAAAAGGATGAGGAAGAACGCTCAGTGGAAGTTCCTGAAGATTTTGTAGCCGCAATGAATTGTCATGGAACCGCTGAAGCTACATTCAAATCACTTTCATATACTGCTCAGAAGCAATACATAACCTGGATCACTTCAGCTAAACGTCTGGAAACTAGATCGGAACGTATCACTAAGGCAGTTGATTTATTGTCAGAAGGAAAAAAACTAAAATAATTTGAACGCCTTTTGAAAATAAGACTAAAAGACTCTTCCAATTATAAGACAACTTGTTGCTTTATATACAATGATATTGAAAAGACTTCTACTAAGTGATAAGATTTATACAGTAGAAGTCTTTTCGTATTAAGGAGAACATGAAAATAGGAAGTACACCATCGTTAGCTAAGGAGTTTTGAGGTTATAATTCAAGCATTGCAATGTGATATTCAAGAAAAATAAACGATAGGAGTTTAACTAATTGATGAAAAATATTATTGAAGTGCGTAATTTTATCAAAAAGTACGATAAATTCACAGCGGTTAACAATATCTCATTTGATGTTGAAGAGGGCAGTGTTTTTGCTTTTTTGGGGCCCAATGGAGCAGGAAAAAGCACAACTATTAACACTCTCTGTACCATCTTTGAAAAAACATCCGGAACTCTTCTTATTGACGGAAAGGACGTTTCCCATGACAAGAATGAAGTTCGGAATGTAATTGGGGTTGTGTTTCAAGACCCGACATTAGATAATAAGATGACAATTTTGGAAAACTTGGTAATGCATTGCCGCTTTTACAATGTTCCAAAGCAGGAAACTATGGAACGCATTAACTTTGTCTTAAACATTGTAGATTTGTTAGATTGGAAAAACGCAATGGTTAGTAGTCTGTCTGGTGGCATGAAACGCCGAGTGGAAATTGCACGAAGTTTGCTACATTATCCCAAGGTATTGTTTTTAGATGAACCAACCACAGGGTTGGATCCGCAAACACGTGCTCACATATGGGATTACATTGTTAAACTACAAAAGGAAAAGAACATAACAATTTTTTTAACAACTCATTACATGGATGAGGCAGAGATTTGCAATAAGGTTGCTATTATGGATAACGGGAAAATTGTTGCAATAGATACACCATATAGCCTCAAACAGAAATATACAAAGGATAAAGCTTATATATCAACCACTAATGGGCAAGAGTTGGAGGAACTTTTAGATAAGGCAGATTTTGTTTATTCTAAAAAAACCGGATATTATTCAGTTGAGGTTCGAAGCTTACCGCAGTTAATGGAAATATTAAGTTTGCAGAAAAGTAATATTACTGACCTTGAAATCAAAAAAGGTACACTGAATGATGTGTTTTTAGAAATCACTGGAAAGAATATAAGGGAGTAGAGATATGAGTATTATAGGAGCATTATGGACAAGAAATCTTAAAATTTTCGCACGTAACCGCGTTCAGCTAATTTTCACAATTATTATGCCGTTTTTCTTTTTGTATGTATTCAGTTCAGTATTTGATACAGGAGGTATACCAAATCCTGTGAACTATATGCTCGCCGGTATCGTTATTACAACTGTTTTTCAAACCGCACTCAGCATCGCATCTTCAACCATCGATGATATTGTTTCCGGTTTTATGAAAGAGGTGCTTGTAAGCCCGGTTAAGAGAATACATATAGCAATCGGACAACTATTGTCAGCAGCAACAATTGCAACATTCCAGGGGGTAATTATATTGATGATCGGCTACTTTATCGGACTGAAATTTCATTCGATAATAACACCATTTGCCGTAATTGGAGTTATGATAGCCGTTGGTATTGTGTTTTCTGGTCTTGGATTGTTTTTAGCTGCACTTATCAAAAACTCACAAACATTCCAAATTGTAATAGCAGCAGTTACAATGCCGTTTACATTCCTTTCCGGCGCATACATACCAATTGGCTCATTACCCGAAATATTAAAATATGTTGCCTATTTTAATCCAATGACATATACCACTGCATTTTTCAGAACAATTATACTTGAAAAAACATCATTGACTACCACTGAGTTGGTTAAAGAGCAGCTCGCTTTTCAAATCGGTAATTTTGTTATTACGCCTTTTATGAGCATGATTATTACCGTTGCATTCGGGGTTGTATTTGTGTCCTTGTCTACCTTTGTTTTCACCAAGGTGGATTTTTCAAGGATTAATCGCTCTAAAAGCAAAGAAGAGGATATTTGGCAATAGCATAAGAATCATGCCCATATTCCATATATATAATTAAAGCCAATCTCTAATTTTAAAAGAGATTGGCTTTAATTAATTGTTTTTATTCCATTCTAGATTTTAATGCTTCGACCATAGAAATTCTATTTACTTTTTTCCTGCTTAAGAATTTAGATAGCTCGTAAGTTAAGTATATTATTACAAAACCAATTAGAACATATCTGTAATCTATACTTACAGGGAAGGATATACTCATATCTCTTGTTATGGATTTAAACATAGCTTTTAAAGATGCAATAAGTAGAGGTACTCCTATAATATATCCAATTACTACTATAAAGGAAGAGCTATTTAATATAAGAGAATAAACCTCTTTCTTTCTATAACCCAGAACTTTCATAAGAGAAATATTTTCCTTATTCTCCTCGATGGTAAGGGAAGTAACAACATATATTACTATAAGCCCAATTATAAAGGACATAAAGGCTATAACTCCAATAACAGCCTGAAGTGGCTTGGTCATTGAATCAAAGGCATTTTTCATATCGTCAACTGTCACAGTAGCTAATAATTTATTTTCTGGAATATCTATTTTTTCTGTACTCCATAGCCCCATATAGCTACCAATTGGTAATTTAAGCATATCATTAAGGTCATCAAGTGGTATATAAATATATTGTCCTACATAGGTTTCAGCAATATTATCAACTTTTATGCTGTATTCTTTTGAATCTAGTCTATTAATAACTTTAATAGTATCGTTTGGCTTTATGTCGAGTTTATCGGCCAAAGGTCTTGTAATAATAATTTTATCAGATTTCAATACATTGCCTGATTTATTCTCAAAGGAAATATACTTAGAATTATGACTTACACCATAAACCGTAAAATTTACTTTGTCATCTGATTTTAATGAAAATGGTATTTCTGAGAAAGCTTCTCCTTTTTCTGGTTTATCATTTTGAACAGAGTTGAATACATAATGATAATTATATTTAAATGCCTCACTAAAAGAATTTTTCATTAAGGAGTCCATAGAACTCTTCGCCGCAAAGCCCATTAGTAGCATCATTGTTGCCATAACAATACCAAGTAAAAGAAATATACTTCTCGGTATGCTTCTAAGCTGTTCTCTTATTTTAAACTTAGTACTAAACTTTAGCTTATCTAGTTTTATCTTTCTTTCTATAAATCCAATCTTATTTTTTTCTTTTCCACCTCTCATAAGTTCAACAGGCGAATTTTTAAGTGATTTATTTACTACAAAGTAACTACAGACTATCAAAAAGATTATTGGAAGCAAAATACTTATAATAATATAGTTAATATTATAATCTAAAATGCCTATAGGTATATTAAAGTATGACGCATAATATTTAATCATGGGTCTTAAGGCTAGGGAGCCAAGTATAGTTCCTAATATACCACCTAAAAGTGAGATGGTCATAGGATATAAAAGGTAGTGTTTCATAATTTCTTTTTTTCTATAGCCTAGAGCATAAAGAGTTCCTATAATAGAAGATTCTTTTTTTAACATTCTCGACATAACTACACCTGTTAATATACATGTAAGAATTAGTACAGCTATAGGCATAGAAGAGCTCATCTCATCGACACCAGCAAGCTTTGCTGTAAAATAGGTTACTCTTGGATTATCAGTTATGTCCATCCAGCTAAGTATAGTAAGGTTTTCAATTCTTAAATAATCTTTAAATTGGGATACTTTATCATCTAAATTACTTTTATCACCATTAAATCGTATAGAATAAAAACTATTCCCTTTATTTAGACTATTAAAATCATCCTTACTAATAAGTGCTATACCAAAATTATTTGGATCGTTCATTATATCTGATTCCACTCTTAATGGATATATATAATTTGGTAGAGACATGAATCCTGATATAGTGAAATTCTCATCATATATTTTTATGCTGTCACCTATTTTTAATTTATTGGCTTTTGCATAAGATGGATCAATGAGAATATCACCGCCACTTAGATTATTACCTTCAATTATAGCAGGAAGATTAACTTTTGTATTTTCGCTGAATATTCTTAGTGTTTTATTCTTTGATATCGAATAATCAACAGATTTTGTTTCTTCTATGCTCATATTGAACTTTGATTCTAAAGCTTCAATATTATTTAACTTTCTATCAATAATAAATGTTGCATTTTCTTGCTTATAATCTTTTTCAAAAGAAGTTGATATTTTTGAAAGGTTAATTGAAAGCAAATTAAACATAGTAAAAAGAAGGCAGCTTAAAATAATAAGTACTAAAGAACCAAAGTATTGAGATTTGCTTTCAATCATGGTTCTCTTGATTTTTTTATTTATAATCATTACCACTCAATCCTTTCTGCAGGAATAGTTGTATTATTAACTACGCTCTCTACAATTTCTCCACTTCTAACTTTATAAACCCTGTTAGCCATAGCGCTGATTGGAGTGTTATGTGTTATCATAAGTATTGTTGTGCCATAATCTTTGTTGATTTTTTGAAGAAGTTTTAGTATCTCTCTAGAGGTTGAAAAATCAAGAGCTCCTGTTGGTTCATCACATAATAAAAGTTTTGGATTTTTAACTATTGCCCTTGCTATCGAAACCCTCTGCTGTTCACCACCACTTAATTCCCTTGGGAACCTGTGTTTTTTATCAAGCATATCTACAGCTTTTAAAACTTCATCAGTATTTAGCGGAGATTTACTTATGTTTGAAACAACCTCTATATTTTCTCCTACAGTAAGATTAGGTATTAAATTGTAAAATTGAAATATAAAGCCTATATTTTCTCTTCTATAGTCTGTTAGCTTGCTATAATTTAATTTGGTAATTTCTACATTGTCTACGAAAATCATACCAGAGTCACATCTGTCAATTCCACCGACGATGTTAAGAAGTGTAGACTTACCAGAACCAGAAGGTCCAAGTATTACTCCAATCTCACCCTTATCTAGATTTATAACTGCATCTTTTAGAACAGTTGTAGTTACTTCTCCTGTCTTGTAGCTTTTCTTTAAATTTTCTACTTTTAAAAACATTATTTTATTCCCCCCATCATTCCATATTTCATTAATTCGACCATAGCTTTTAATTCATTCTCATATGCTTCAAAAGGTTCATCTATTATGTCTTCTCCTATGATTCTTGCTTTATTAATAATGTATTCCTTAATCTTATATGATACGCCTATTGCGAAAATACAAAGTAGTTTATCATCTATATCTTTTCTAATATAACCGTTTTCCTTACCCTGACGAATATACTGTAGCATATATTCATCTGAAACCTTTGTCATATATTTCATAGATTCGTCCGTTAGACTTTTGTATTTTCCTAGGAAAACATCTTGAATAAAGATAACTAGTTCCCTTTCTTCTCGCATCTGAATCATAAGTGCTTTTGAAGTCTCGTATAGATAATCAAAAAAATTCGTCTCTTTGTCTGTGAATATCAAATATTTATGATATTTTTTCATAAACAGCTCTATTGACCATTGAACTGAGTATAGGAAAAGCTCCTTTTTATTCTCAAAGTACTGGTACATGCTGCCTTTTGCAACTCCTGCGCTTTTAGCTATTTCTCCTATGTTTCCTTTTTCGAAACCATGGTTTGAAAATTCATTTATTGCTGTTCTCATTATATTCTCTTGTTTTTCTTCATTAAGATTAAAAAATGTATCTTTTGGCATTATAAATCTCCTCTTTGGATAGCATGACTTAGAAGTCATATGACTTTATAGTCACATTATATGACTCACAAGTCATAAAGTCAATATAGTATTTTTAAAATCAATATTCATAATGTGAACAAATAGTTAATAAAATAAATAAATACTTACTTAGGTATGTGTTAGGAGGTATATATGAATATTAATAAGTGTATTGAAATGGTAGAAAGAGATAGTAAGGTTATTGCTGGTGCAGGTAGAATTCCATATTATCCGCTGGTTGTAAGTAGTGTAGATGGAGCGACTATTAAAGATATAGATGGAAACAGTTATATTGATTTGCTATCAAGTGCAGGTGTACTTAATGTAGGGGGTTCAAACTCTAAGGTTAATAATGCCATAATTGAACAGGTTAATAAATTTATACATTATACACCTGCTTACTCATATAATGAACCTATGATAGATTTAGCACAAAGACTTACTGAGATTACACCAGGTAATCATAGTAAGAAGGTTGCATTTGGGCTTTCAGGTTCAGATGCAAATGACGGGGTTATAAAATTTGCAAGAGCATATACAGGTCGAAGCAATATAATTACTTTTATTGGAGCATACCATGGTTCAACATATGGATCTATGACTATGTCGGCAATTACTACAAAAATGAGAAGAAAAATAGGTCCTTTTTTACCTAATGTATATAGCTTTAATTATCCTAACTGTTATAGATGTGCTTTTGATAAAAAAGAAAAGTCTTGTAATACAGAATGTATTAATGAAATAAATACAGCATTTGAAACATACATACCTGCAGATGAAGTAGCTGCTGTAATAATTGAACCAGTACAAGGGGATAGTGGTATTATTGTACCTCCTAAAAAATATATAAAAAAGCTTTATGATATATGCACTCAAAATAAAATTTTATTTATAAGTGAAGAGGTGCAACAAGGTTTTGGTCGAACTGGTAAATGGTTTGGGATTGATCACTTTGACGTTATTCCAGATGCAGTAGTTTTAGGAAAGTCTATTGCCTCAGGTATGCCACTTAGTGCAATTGTAGGAAGAAAAGAGATAATGGAATCCCTTGAGGCACCTGCACATGCATTTACAATAGCTGCTAATCCTGTATGTTGTTCTGCAGCTTTAAGTACTATTGATGTAATTTCTGAAAATGGATTTTTAGAGCATGTGAATGAGATAAGTAATCTTGTTAAAGACTATTTTAATAAAATGAAAGATAAGTATGAAATTATAGGAGATGTTAGGGGATTAGGTTTATCAATAGGAGTAGAGTTAGTAAAAGATCGTATTAAAAGAGAGAGACATAGTGAAGCTGCATCAAAAATTTGTTATAGATGCTATGAAAAAGGTGTAATATTAATAACTTTAAGTGGTAATGTATTTAGAGTTCAACCACCTTTAAATATTACAAAGGAAGAGATGTTAAAAGCTTTGGAAATCATTGAGTCATCTATTGTTGATTACTTATCAGGTGAAATATCTGATGATGTATTAGAGATAGTAAAAGGCTGGTAAATGAAAAAATTACCAATATTAAGTATTCATAAACCTTAGAGTTATGATATTAAATATATAGTTAAAAGAGAGAAACTTTAAATGTCGAAATCTGAAGTTTAATTTTACAATAAAAAAGATACCGAGCTTTTGATGCTGGGTATCTTTTTTATCTATTAAAATATTTATATTATCTTCCTATAAACATTTGTGTCCAATATAATCTACCATTTTTATCTTTAGCTATACCTATACCTATTTCAGTAAAGCTTGAGTTTAATATGTTTTTTCTATGACCTTCTGAATTCATCCAAGCAGTCATAACTTCTTGTGGAGTTCTTTGACCCATAGCTATGTTTTCACCTGCAGATCTATAAGTTATACCGAATTGCTTCATCATATCAAATGGAGATCCGTAAGTTGGAGAATTGTGATCAAAGTAACCTTTGTCTATCATATCTTGTGATTTTAAAGTAGCAACTTTAGATACTTCAGTATTGAACTTAAGAGCACTTAATCCTCTTGAAGTTCTTTCTTTGTTTACTATATTTAAAACCTCTTGTTGATATGCACTAAACTCACCACTTGTTTGAACAGGTGCTGGAGCTGGTTTTGTAGTCTCTGGCGCTGGTGTTGGTGCAGGCGCTGGCTTTTGTTCTGGTACTGGAGTTGGAGCTGGCTTTTGTTCTGGTACTGGAGTTGGTGCTGGTGTTGGAGCCGGCTTTTGTTCTGGTGCTGGTTTTTGATCTGGAGCTTGAGTTGTAACTGGTTTTTCTATATTTAATTTATAACCTTTTAATACTTCATTTAGACGTTGCTCTAATAATTTATTTAAATCTGTATTTTTAGTTATAGTAGTACTGTTACCTGGTATTTTTACTGTTTTAACAGTTAATGCATCTGCACCACTTACCATTGAAGCTGATAACATTGTACCTATCATAGCATATGCGAATATTTTTTTTGTTCTCTTCATCATAGTTGTATCCTCCTTAGGATTTTTATTTAGTATATTAAATTAATATCTATAAATTAATTTTTAAGAATTATTTGTTTAATTTTAATTTGTAACTTTTTTGTAACCTTTACCGTAAATATAGTATAGCATATGGCTTTATGTTTTCAAACCCACAAATTCTTCCAGTAGATTATTGCTATATAATTATACACAAAAGGCTTAAGGGGTAAAAAAAGTGAGATGAAACCAAATTTCACCTCACTACCTTTATTATCTTCCTATAAACATTTGTGTCCAGTATAATCTACCGCTCTTGTCTTTAGCTATACCTATACCAATTTCAGTAAAGCTAGAATTTAATATATTTTTTCTATGACCTTCTGAATTCATCCAGGCAGTCATAACTTCTTGTGGAGTCTTTTGACCCATAGCTATGTTTTCACCAGCGCTTCTATAAGTTATGCCGAATTTTTTCATCATATCAAATGGAGAACCGTAAGTTGGTGAATTATGATCAAAGTAACCTTTATCTATCATATCTTGTGATTTTGTAGTAGCAACTTTAGATAATTCAGTATTAAATTTAAGCGTACTTAATCCTCTTGAAGTTCTTTCCTTATTTACAATGTTTAGGACCTCTTGTTGATATGCACTAAACTCACCAGTCGTTGGAGCTGCAGTGGTACTGTTTGTAGTAGTAGCAGTTGTAGTAGGGGCTGGTGCTGGAGCTGGTTGCGAAGTAGTAGTTGTGGGTTGTTTTACTGTAGTTGTAGTTGGCGTTGTATAATATTTGCTGAAATACTGTTGTAGATAAGTGTTATATGAATTAGTTGTTGTATTAGTTAAAGCATCTGCGCTATTTGTCATAGGAAGTGCTAATAATACACCCAACACTGAATATGCGAATATTTTTTTAGTTGTTTTTATCATAGTAGTATCCTCCTTATGATTTAAATTTAGAATATTAACTTAATATCTATATTTTGATTTAAGAGTTTTTTATTTTAATAAACTTTGTAACTGTTTTGTAACTTTTGCTGTAGACATAGTATAGCATGTGGTTTTATGTTTTCAAACCCACAAATTCTTCCAGTGGGTAATTTCCATATAACTAAACACCTAAGGGGTAAAAGTTTATATATGTTAAACGAAATATTTTTGAACTTAAGTTGGTGTTAGATAACAGGTAATTATTGAAAGAAAGGCAGAAATCGTTTATTTCTTGTCTTATTTTGCTATAATGGGGTTAATCACAACTAGTAGGGGGTAGAATATATGCATCTGAGGAAAATTGCAACCGCAGTATTATCATCAATTATTGCATTATCTATGACTACTAAAAATGTATTTGCAGATACTACAGGGAAAATAACTGCATCTAAGTTAAATGTCAGGAGTGGACCAAGTACAAGTTACAAAACTATAGCTAGTGTTTCAAAAAACAATTCTGTAACAATAATAAAGGAATCAAATGGATGGTATAAAGTAAAATTAAGTAATGGGAAGATAGGTTGGGCTTCAGGAAAGTATGTAAGTAAAAATTCAAATGTACAATATTCACCACCATCACGTGGTTCAAGATTAATTGGTCAAAACAAAGTAAATTCGGCGGTTTTAAATTCAGTAAAAACTCAGCCAAAAGATTATAATATAGGCTATGTTAAAGCAAGTATAAGTTTGGATTCATATATTAGTTCGCAAGTAAAAAGAACAAATAAATCAGCAGAGGCATTAAAGCCTTATATTGATCCAAAAAACTATACTATCAACAATAAAGAGACTTTTATGCAGTTTTTAAAGTTAAATAAGTTTAGACAAATTGATGTTAATAAATTAAATGTTTACTTAAATAATCTTAAAGTTAACTCAGGCAAAATTAATATATTTTATAATCAAGGACAAGCATTTGTGAATACAGCTAAAAAATATAATATAGACCCTGTATACTTAGTAGCACATACTCTAGTTGAAACAGGATTTGGTATGTCAGCTTTAGCACAGGGATATGAAGTTGTATTAGAATCTGATGGAAAGGCCTCAAGAAACGGAACAAAAGTGAAACTAAAGGATTTTAGTACTCCATCTGACTCAAAGACTGTTAAAGTCCACAATCTTTTTGGTATAGGAGCAGTTGATTCGTCTGTTATTTCAGGCGGTACAACAACAGCATATGATAATAATTGGACCTCGATACCAAATGCAATAGACGGTTCTGCTAAATGGATTACAGAGAATTATATATATAGAAGTGGTCATGCACAAGATACTTTATATAAGATGAGATACAATTATGTAGATAAATGGCATCAATATGCAACTGATATAGGATGGGCTAAAAAAATATCTAAGCATCTTAATAATTTATCTTATTTATATATAGGAACTAATCTATATTTTGAAGTACCAGTTTATGAATAGTAGAAGAATTAAAATATGAAGATAGTAGATATACTTATAGTATTTTAATTACGTAAATAAAGACCTACATAGTTTGTAGGTCTTTATTTTATTATATAAACAAACCTCCAAAAAATTTTTAAACCATTTAAGTTTTATTTAAGGTTTAATCTATAAAATGAACATATGAAATAGCATAAAGATTACTGAAAAATATTTAATTAAAGGATTGAAGAAGGAGGTTTGTATTTTGAATAGAAAATCTAGATATTTAAAATTAATGTCAGCACTTGTGTGTACTGTATTATTGTCTGGTTGCAGCAATAATTCTACAACGCAAAGTGAAGAGTCTACACAGGTTGAAGTAAGTATTATTGATAATAAGTCTATAAAAAGTGTTATAGGAGAATTTGTTACATACGATAAGGATGACTATTATAGTGATTGGAAAAGTGAAAATCCAAATTACGTTAAACTTAATGGAACTACCGCTAGTTTAAATGGTTCTGGAGCAAATGTAAAAGACAGTAAAGTTACAATAACTTCAGCTGGAGTTTATGTAATTAGCGGAAAATTAGATGATGGTCAAATAATTGTAGATGTTAAAGATAAGGGAGTAGTTAGACTAGTTTTAAATGGAGCAGAAATAAAGAGTTCTAATAATGCACCTATTTATGTAAAGAATGCAGGAAAAACGATTGTTTCTCTTAAGGAAGGTACGGAGAACTCAATAATAGATGGAGAAAAATATGTTTTTGATGATGCATCAACAGATGAACCTAATGCAGCGCTTTATAGTAAGGACGACCTCACTATAAACGGAACTGGCAAACTAATCGTTAGAGGAAATTACAATAATGGGATAACAAGTAAAGGTGATTTGAAAATCACTAGTGGGGATATTCAAATTTATTCATCTGATGATGGTTTAATTGGACGTGACTTAGTATCAGTCAAAAATGGCACCATAAATATTGAAGCAGGTGGAGATGGAGTGAAAGCCACAAATGATAATGATGATACCAAAGGAATTTTAGCTATTGAAGATGGAACTTTTGATATAAAAGCTAAAGCAGATGGGATACAAGGAGAAACAGCGGTACTTATAGATAAGGGGTCTTTTAATATTACTTCTGGTGGAGGCAGCGTAAACGGAACTAAAAAAGTCGACGATATGAAAGGCCCATTTGGAAAAAAGACTAATAATGCAACTATAAATATAAATACTAGTGAAGAAGATTCACAAAGTGCAAAGGCAATCAAAGCTTCTAAAGATATAGGAATAGCTGGAGGTACGCTCAATATAGATTCTGCTGATGATTCAATACACAGTAACAATAGTGTTACAATAGCAGGTGGTAACATTAACATTACTTCTGGTGATGATGGTATTCATGCAGATTCGTCTATAGTAGTAAAGGGAGGAAAAATAAATATTATAAAAAGCTATGAAGGTATAGAAAGTGCATTAGCAACAGTTTCAGGCGGTGAGATACATGTTACTGCTAGTGATGACGGAATCAATATTGCTGGTGGAGCTGATGAATCTGATGAATCTTCTACAAATAATAAGCTTAATATAAATGGTGGATATATTACTGTTAATTCTAATGGAGATGGGTTAGATTCCAATGGATCAATTTATATGACTAAAGGAATAGTAGTTGTTAGTGGTCCAACTACTAATGGTAATGGTGCCCTAGATTATAATGGGACATTTGAAATAACTGGAGGGTTACTTGTATCCGCTGGAAGTTCTGGAATGGTCCAAGGGCCTTCAGACACATCAAATCAATACTCAATTGTAATGAATTACCCACAGACACAGTCTGGAGGAACCCTTGTCAATCTACAGGACAGTAAAGGCAATACTATAGCTACCTTTGCACCTGTTAAGGACTATCAAACTGTGGTTATTAGTTCACCAGAACTTAAAAAAGGTGGAACTTATAAACTTTACTCAGGAGGAAAATCAACAGGAGCCAAAAGTGACGGACTCTATACTAATGGAAAATATAAATACGGGACAAAAGTTCTAGACTTTACTATTTCAAACTCAGTAACTTGGCTTAATGAGTCAGGGGTAACTACTGCCCAAAGTTCTAATTTTGGACGTGGTCCTAAAGGTCACCCAGAAGGCCTAAAAAAACCAGGGGATCAAGAAATGTTAGAACCTGAGCAAATGCAGAATAGTCAATAAAATAGCTAAATAGAATTAATAAAAAAGATACCTAGCTTTTGAGACTAGGTATCTTTTTTACTTAAAATTGTATATTAGGTTTCTTAGAGTTACCTCTAACATCGACATCTATAATCTTTTCAACTATATCATCTCTAAAGCCTATTATATAATTAGTCATATTAGCACTTGAACAAGAGTGGTTAGGTATTATTTGAATTTTATCCCCAACTTTTAAATTAGTGTTATCTTCTATTTGAATTTTTGAAACTTCCTCAGATAATCCCATTACTACTAATTCATCATGACCTTTAACTTTACCGAATCCACTTATAAGAGAACTGCCATGTGCGCCTTTATCCAAACCTAGACACTTGCTTCCTATATCAACTATGAATAAATCATCACTAGGTTTAGAAATTATTGTTCCTAAAACTGTTAAAGAACAATCTTTTTCCTCACATACACCTAATGATAATTGAATATTATCATAAAATGGATAATTCCCTGGTCTTAAATAATTTATATTTGGGTCACTTACAACATCAAAGAAAGTAGGAGTACTTCCAGTTGCAACAACTTTTATATCCAATGAATTTTCCATCAAAGAATCTTTAGCTGTTTTTAGAGATTCACTTTCTACTTTAGAAACTCTAGATATTTCACTTCCACAAGTAATTCCATAAACTTGACCTGGATGAGTACTTATTCCAACTAATTTTAAATTTTCATATTTAGATAATTTTTTTCCTAATATGCCTGCTTCTTCAGGTTTAACACCTAATCTATTTAATCCACAGTTTATTAAAATGAAATACTCTATAGTCATATTTTCTTTTTTAAGTTCTTCACTAAATACTTTTGCACCCTCTTCACCATCAAAGCTTAAAATTATTCTAGCTTTTTTAGCAAGGTTTATAACTCTTTTAATATTTGCATAAGAAACAACTGGGTAAGCAAGAGTTATATTATCAAGACCAGTCTCTACAAATGCTTCAGCTTCATCTATAGTTCCAACTAAGAATCCCTTTGCTCCATACTCCTTTTGCATTTTTGCTAATACTGTACTTTTATGAGTTTTAGTCATAGGCCAAAGCTCTTTATTATTATCATCACAAAGCTTTTGAACGTGTTTTAAATTGTTTTCTAAAGCATCTAAGTCTAATAAGAAACTTGGAGTTTGTAATTCATAAATATTCATTTAAATCATCCCCTCTTAAATTGTATTTAACTATATTTAACTGTATTTAATTATATTTTAACAACGTTTTCTTAAAATGTAAAGTATGACTTAATTAAACTAAATAGTATTTAATTTAATTAAATTATTTGGTTATGATATAATAAAAAAGGTTATATAATATTAAATAAAATTTAAGTTTATATAGATATAAAAGGAGATTAAATTATGGATGATATAAATATCGGGAGAAAGATATTAGAGTATAGAAAATCAAAAAACTTAAGTATAAGAGAATTAGCAGAATTAGCTAAGGTTACACCGTCTCTACTAAGTCAGATAGAAAGGGGATTAGCTAATCCTTCTATAAATACACTTAAAATTATTGCTAAAATTTTGGATGCACCGTTATTTACTTTTTTTACAGAATCCAAAGATACGGAGGAGTTAGTTGTAAGAGAAGATAAGCGTAAAAAAATGATATTTCCGGAAAATAACAATTTATCATATGAATTATTATCGCCTAATCTACAAGGAGCATTAGAGTTTCTTTTAATGGACTTAACCCCTAATTCTCAATCATCAGAGGAGTTAATGTCTCATGAAGGAGAAGAAGCTGCATATATTATTGAAGGAAAAGTAGATCTTTATTTAGATGATGAAGTTATTACATTAAATAAAGGAGACAGTGTTAAGATACTACCTCATATGAAGCACAAGTGGAAAAATAAATATAATGAAAATGTTAAAGTTGTGTTTGCTATAACACCACCATCGTTTTAACAAACTGTTTCGTTATAATTAAAATTAATTCATATATACAAAGGAAGTGAAAAAATGCAAAAGATCCTTATTATAGAAGACGCAGAGAGGATAAGATTAGAATTAAGTGAACTATTACAAAAGTATGGATATGATGTAAAATCACCTAGTAATTTCGAGAATATAATAGATTATATAAAAGATGAAAATCCAGATTTGATACTATTAGATATAAACTTACCTGTATACGACGGGTATTACATATGTAGAGAAATAAGAAGAACTTCAGAAGTTCCTATAATAATAGTAACTAGTAGAGATAGTGAAATGGATGAATTAATGAGCATGAATCTAGGGGCAGATGATTTTATTACAAAGCCATATAATACTCAAATTTTACTTGCAAGAATAAACTCTGTATTAAAGAGAAGCTTAAAAGCTACAACATCATCAGATATTTTAATTTATAAAGAACTTAAATTAAATTTATCTAACAGCAGTATAACGTATAAAGAAAACACATTAGAACTTACAAAAAATGAACTTAAGATACTAGGTTTTTTAATAAAGAATAAAGGAATTATAGTTTCAAGAGAAGAGCTAATGGAGTATTTATGGTCTACCGATTTCTTCGTAGATGATAATAGTCTATCTGTAAACATGACAAGGCTTAGAAAAAAACTAATGGAAATAGGTATGGATAACCCAATAGAAACTAGACGTGGACAAGGATACATAATGGAATGAGTATAAAAAACTATTTAAAAGAAAAATTGCTTTTCTTAAGTATAAATATGATTTTTTTTATTCCTTTAGCTATGTTTTTAGCATATGTAGATATACATCTAGTATGGATTTTTGGTATATTTATGACTTGGTTTTTCCCAATAGGTACCTTTTTTATAATTGATTACACACAAAAAGCTAGATTTTATAATTCTATTGTAGAAAGCCTAAATTCACTTGATAAAAAATATTTATTGAGTGAAACAATAGAAGAACCTGAGTTTTTGGAAGGAAAAATAGTATACGAAACACTTAAAAGTGTAGAAAAGGATATGTACAGCCATATAAAACACTACGAAGATAAGGAAATTGAATATAGGGAGTATATTGAAGCTTGGATTCATGAAATAAAAACTCCTATAGCCTCAACTAAGCTAATAATAGATAATAACAAAAGCGAAGTTACTAAAAACATAGAAAAAGAAATTTCAAAATTAGAAGATTTCGTAGAACAAGTTTTATATTACTCAAGAAGTAACGATACAAGTAAGGATTATATAGTAAAAGAATTAAATTTAGAAATAGCTATAAGAAATGTAATAAGAAGAAATTCTAGGGACTTTATATACAAAAAAATAAAGTTAAATTTAGAAGATATAGATAATGTAGTTTATACAGATATAAAATGGATTGAATTTATAATAAATCAGATATTAAATAATGCAATTAAATATTCCAAAGAAGAAGATGCAGAGATAAAGATACATTCTAAAAGAAATGAACACAATGTTGTATTGTCTATAGAAGACAATGGAATTGGAATACCTAAAGAAGATTTAAGAAGGGTTTTTGAAAAGGGATTTACGGGAGAAAACGGAAGAAAGCACGGTAAGTCAACGGGTATGGGGCTATACATTTGTAAAAAACTTACAACTAAGTTGGGACTAGGTTTAGAATTAACTTCAGAAGAAAACACAGGAACAAAAGTAAATATAATTTTTCCACTTGGAAAGATAACATTATTGGAGTCGTAATATTACGGCTCTTTTATTGTACCTTTCAAAAATGAAAGGTTTATGAAACTTAAATCGATATGATGAAATCTTTAATTAGGGTAAAATAATTTTAGAAAATAAAGATGTGGAGGGAAATTATGAAAAATATAGTAAAAGTTGATAACATAGAAAAATATTATGGCAACAAAGGCAATGTTACTAAGGCAATAGATAAAATAAGCTTTGGAGTAAATGAAGGTGAATTTGTAGGTATAATGGGTCCTTCAGGAAGTGGAAAGACAACATTATTAAACTGTATTTCTACAATTGACAGTATAACATCTGGAAAGTTAATAATAAACAACACAGAAATTACAAAGTTAAAATCAAAGGGATTAGAAAAGTTCAGAAGGCAAGAACTAGGATTTGTATTTCAAGATTTTAACTTATTAGATACTCTTACAGCATATGAAAACATAGCACTTGCTCTTACAATACAAAACAGAAAGCCAGAAGAGATAAAAAGTCTTATAAGTACAATAGCAAATAAGTTAGAAATAAGCTCAGTATTAGATAAATTTCCATATCAAATGTCAGGTGGTCAAAAGCAAAGAGTAGCAGCAGCTAGGGCTATAGTAACAGATCCATCGTTAATACTAGCAGATGAACCAACTGGAGCACTAGATTCAAAGTCAGCAAGACTATTACTAGATTCATTTGAAAAATTAAATAAAGAAATGAATGCAACTATATTAATGGTTACACATGACGCTTTCACAGCAAGTTATGCAAATAGAATACTGTTTATTAAGGACGGTAAAATATTTACAGAATTAGAAAAAGGAGATAATTCTAGAAAGGATTTTTTCAATAGAATCATTGAGGTAGTAACTTTACTTGGAGGTGACTCAAACAATGTACTCTAGTTTATCACTTAAGAATGTAAAAAGAAGCTTTAGAGATTATGCTATATATTTTCTAACTTTAACATTTGCAGTATGTATATTTTATACCTTTAACTCAGTGGAAGCTCAAAAGGTAATGATGGGTATGAGTTCGGCAAAACATGAAATATTAGACCTAATAACTGATGTTATGGGGACGTTTTCAGTATTTGTAGCTATAATACTTGGATTTTTGGTTATATATGCAAACAACTTTTTAATAAAAAGAAGAAAAAAAGAATTGGGGATTTACATGACCCTTGGAATGAGTAAAAATAAAATATCTCAAATATTAGTAATTGAGACAATTATAATTGGAGCATTGTCTCTAGTAGTAGGACTACTTATTGGAGTATTTGCATCTCAGGGGTTATCACTAATAACAGTTAAGTTATTTAAAGTGGATTTGTCAGCATATAAATTTGTATTTTCAAGTAGTGCATTAATTAAAACAATATTATGTTTTAGTATAATATTTATATTTGTAATATTGTTTAACTCTTACTCTATATCAAGATATAAATTAATAGACTTAATATACGGATCTAAGAAAAATGAAAGCTTTAAAATAAGAAATAAAAATATATCTGTAGTGTTATTTATATTGTCTTTAATTATTTTAGCAACTGCATATTTTATGATAATTAAGAATGGAATTTTGGCTAATGAAAATATAGTTTATACATCTATGACATTAGGAGCAATTGGAACACTGTTATTCTTTATGTCATTATCAGGATTTTTATTAGAAGTAATAAAATCTCGTGATAATATATATCTTAAAAACTTAAATTTATTTGTAATAAGACAAATTGGAAGTAAGATTAATACAAACTTTGTTTCAATGACACTCATATCTTTAATGTTGTTTGTGACAATATGCGTGTTATCATCTGGTATGGGCATAAATATGGCACTTACAAAGGACTTAGAATCTCGATTTGCTTATGAGGGAGTAATGGGTGGATTTAAAGATGAAGATCCAATAGAAACTCTAAAAGACAATGGAATTGATATGGAAAAATATTTAAGTTCATATACAACTTATAAAAGATATGAAAGTGATTTGTCTTTTAAAAATATTATAACTGAAGAAAATACTGATGGACTATCAAGTGATAATCGTTCATTTATTAAACACTCAAAAAATATTAATATAATAAAACTTTCAGATTATAATAAGCTTATGAAACTGCAAAATAAAGATGAAATTCATCTTGAAGATAATGAATATGTAATATTTGCAGGTACTGAGGATATGGTGAATGCTTATAATAAGTTTTTACAAAAAAACAATAATATAAAAATATATAACAAAGAATATAAATCAAAAAATAATGAAGCTATATATGTAAATATTGACAATGGAAATTTTAGCAATAGTGGTGGAACTATAATACTTAATGATAATGAAGTTAAAAACTTAAAGGTAGATAGCACTACATTGATTATGAATTTTAATGATAAATTTAAAGATGAGGATGAAAAAAGAATTCAAGAAAAAGCCGATAAAATCTATAATAAATCAAACTATGAAACATATTATAACTTAATGACTAAAGAAAAAGGAGTTGCTAGTTTACTAGGAACATCTATAATGATATCATACCTAGGAACTTATATAGGGATAGTGTTTTTAATAACTAGTGGAGCAGTGTTGGCTCTTCAACAATTATCAGAAGCTGCTGATAATATAGAAAGATATAATTTGCTTAGAAAAATAGGTACCGAAAGAAGTATGATTAATAAAGCACTGTTTACTCAAATAGGTATATACTTCTTAATGCCCCTTGGACTTTCTATAGTTCATTCAATAGTAGGGCTTAAGGTATCAAACGATGTAATTAAAGAATTTGGAAATGCAAGTATGATAGAAAATATAATAATTGCATCTATATTTATATGTATTGTATATGGAGCATACTTCTTAGCTACTTTTATGGGAGCTAAAAATATTATAAAACATAGTAAATAATCACAAGGCTACACTTAAATTTTAGGTGTAGCTTTATTTTAGTTAGATTAGAATTTGATCAAAATGAAATACTAAGTTAAGTATATGTGATAATATAATTAATAATCAAATAATTTAGGTAGGTGTTAATAGTGGATTTTTACAATGAAAATGCTATAAGAGAACTAGATAATTGGAAGAAAATAATGAGAAAAAAACCTTCATTAGTAGAAAAAGCTTCAAAAGGAATGCAAAATACATTCAATGGAATTTTACCAGAAAAATATCATGAAATAGTGACTTCAGCTATAAAAAATATGACTAAAGGAGTTTTACTTGGTTCTAAATATGTTGCGAATCCACCATATAGAAATATATCACTAAGAGAAAGAGAAGAGATAGTTGCCCAAAAAACTAAAATATATAAAACTACAGCAATGATAGAAGGTGCAGGTACTGGCGCTGGGGGTATATTACTAGGTCTTGCAGATTTACCATTACTACTTAGTATTAAAATCAAATTTCTTTATGATATTGCTGCTGTTTACGGCTTTGATATGGAAGATTATAAAGAGAGAATTTATATACTAAGTATATTTCAACTTGCTTTTTCAAGCCAAAGAAATATAAATAAGGTATTTGCTCAAATGGAAAATTGGGAAGAGTATTCGGCTACATTGCCTACAGATATAGATGCTTTTGATTGGAGAAGCTTCCAACAAGAATATAGAGATTATATTGATTTGGCAAAGTTTTTTCAACTTGTTCCTGGAATAGGTGCATTTGTAGGAGCTTATGTTAATAACAAGTTTTTAGATAAGTTAAGTGAAACTGCTGTTTGTGCTTATAGAATGAGATTGCTAAAATAATTGTACTTCAAATTGTTAAAAAACAGCTATATTTTATAATTATAGCTGTTTTTGGTATATAATAATATTGAGTTAATTTATTAGGGCAGAAAGAGATATTGAGGAGGACAGGATGAAACTTAATAAAGAAGATTTTTTAAAAAAATATAAAATTAGTGAAGAATATTTAGCAGATAATAATATAGATTTAAAAGATTTAAATGAAATATACATAGATTATAATAATTATAAAGCGAGCTATGAAACACAAGCAGAATTAATAGCTAATATTTTAAGAGGAAACAAATATGTACATTCAGTTAAAACTAGAGCTAAAGATTCAGATCATTTAATAGAAAAGATTATTAGAAAGACTCCAGATAGAAGGGCTAAGTATGGAAAGGATTTTAAATTTACAGTTGATAACTATAGAGATGAGATTACTGATTTATTAGGTATAAGAGTAATACATATATTCAAGGAAGACTGGGAAAAAATCCATGACTTTGTAACTAGAATGTGGAATATAAATGAAATTGTAGCAAATGTTAGAGAAGGGGACAATACTAAAAAGTTTGAAGAATTAGGTATAGCGGTAAGATCAAGGATATCAGGATATAGATCAGTTCACTATATTATTGAATCTTATCCTACTAATCAAAAGATAATTGCAGAAGTTCAAGTTAGAACTATATTTGAAGAGGGGTATGGAGAAATTGACCATCAATTAAGATACTCACATGATGAAATTCCAGAAATACTTCAATTAAACTTGCTATTACTAAATAGAATTGCTGGTAGTTCAGATGAAATGGCTTCATTGATAAATATGATTAACAAGAGTTTTGAAGATATAAAAGAAGATTATCAAGAAAAATTAAATGATAAAGATAGCCAGATATTAAAATTAAAAGAAAAAATAAATAATAGTAAGGATATAAATAAAGAAGAATTATTAATAACTATAGATAATATTATAAAAACTAGTAATTGAAAAAATAAGGTATAAATATAAAAAGGCTACAGGTAATCTGTAGCCTTTTATATTTACTTTGCCATACCAAACATTGCTCCAGATATATAAGGTATTAGCCAAATAAGCCATACAATAATGCTGAACTTATGAAAATTCACCTTAGCGTTTGCATCGTTTTTTACTAAAACAACTGTAGCCCATAAAGCATGGAAAAGCATAAGAATAATTGCTAATAGGCCAGTTATACCGTGAAAGTTAAATTCAAATCCTCCACTTGCAATTTCACCCATGAGCATTGTTCCTAAAGTATCAAATACTAAGCCAGCCCAAAATATTCCTAAATGCCATTTTTTTAACTCCCCTTGTATTTTTTCGCTCCATACTCCAATAGTATAGAACACAAGTGCTAAAGTAATAGAAACTATTGCATAAATTAACATAACATAATCCTCCTAATTAAAATGCTAATGAACATTGTTCATTGCGATGTATTTTAAAATCATATCTTTATAAAGTTCAAAATCCGAACATCAATAAGATATGATTTAATTAAGTAATTCCTTCAAAATAACCTCAAAGGAAGAATATTTAAAAACAGGCATTTGAACAATTGTTATAAAGTTAAGTACAATGAATTCAGCTAACTCGTAAGAACTTAAATTACTTTTTACTTTATTATGCTTTATAAGAATGTCTTCTATAAGGAGTACTAGCTTACCTATATACAGAGACTTTCTTTCTATTCCATCTTTGACATAATCAGCTTTATCATAAAGTTCAGGTTTAAGCCATATTTCCTTAAAAGTCTTTAGAAAAATACTTAAATCATCGAATATTATTTTAAGCTTATCGTAGAATGTATTATCTGAGTTAACTATATCCTGAGTTTTATTAATGTACCCATGCCAATATTCAGTCATCATCTCAATAACTAAATCTTTTTTCGTAGGATAATAGTTATATATTGTGCCAAGAGCGATATTACAAGCCTTTGAAACATTTCTCATTGTTAACTTCATATATCCTTCGTTATATAAGATTTCTTTAGCTTTGCTTAATATAAGCTGTTGTGGGTTCTCAATTATCCTTGCCAACTATAACGCCTCCTAGAATTTTTCCAAATGAACTATGTTCATATTATAATATATAATAGTTTTTGTCAATATAATTTAGAAATAATAGGAGGAAAGAAATATTGACAGTTTAAAAATAATATAATAAATTTAAAGCAATAATAGTGTACAGTTGACTTAGATGTATATCACAATAAAATATAAAAAGGGGGATTTATTGTGAACTTAATAAAACCACAAAAATTAAAAAAAGGGGATAAAGTTGCAACTGTGAGTTTATCATGGGGTGGTGCAGGAGATAGCGATATATTATGGCGTTATCATCAAGGAAAAAAACGACTTGAAGAAGAATTTGGATTAGAAGTAGTTGAGATGCAAAATACGTTAAAGGGATCTGAATATATATACAATAATCCACAAAAAAGAGCTGAAGACTTAATGATAGCTTTTAAAGATGAATCAATTAAGGGGATCTTTTCATGTATAGGAGGATATGAAAGTGCTAGAATACTACCGTACATTGATTTGGATGCAATTAAAAATAACCCAAAGGTTTTTATAGGATATTCAGATACTACTGTTACTCATATGATATGTCTAAAGGCTGGAATTTCTAGTTTTTATGGCCCTTCTATACTAGCAGAATTTGCTGAAAACATTGAGATGTTTGATTACACAAAGTATTGGACCCACAAAGTATTGTTTAATGATTCAATAATTGGAGATATTGATTCATCAGATATATGGACAAGTGAGTTTTTACCTTGGGATGAAAAAAATAAATATATAAGAAGAAAAACAAATACAAATATAGGATATGAACTATTACAAGGAAAGGGAATAGCAAGAGGTAAACTAATTGGTGGATGCATGGAAGTACTTGAAATGTTAAAGGGGACAGAAGTTTGGCCAGATGAAGAAATGTGGAATGAATCAATAATATTCTTTGAAACTTCAGAAGATAAGCCAGATCCTAAGTACTTTGAGTACTGGCTTAGAAATTATGGTTCTCAAGGTATTTTAAATAAAGCTAATGGAATTGTTTTTGGAAAGCCTTATGATAATATGTACTATGAAGAATATAAAAGTGCTATATTAAAAGTAGTAAGGGATGAACTAAAACTAAATGATTTACCTATTCTTTATAATATGAATTTTGGTCATACAGCTCCTATGATAACTATACCTTATGGAGCAATTGCTGAAATTGATTGTAATAAGATTAGTTTTGGAATTATAGAATCTGGAGTAATTTAAAATTAACTATATGGGGGTAATGTGATGGAAACTAAATATGTTGTAATGATTCAATGTGATATTGCTAAGAGAAGATGTAGTGGAGCTGCATGTACAAACTCATTTTACAATAGAGAAGGTGAGTTTGAAGGATACGAAGATAATATAAGATATATAGCATTTACATGTGGAGGATGTTGTGGCAAAGGGGTTACATCACACTTATCGCATCTTAATAAAATGTTGTTAGCAAAGAACAATATTAAAAAAGGGGAAGTTGTAATACATTTATCCTCATGTATGACAACTGATAATTATCACTACGATAGATGTCCACATATAGATTATATAAAAGACATAATAAGAAAAAGAGGATTTGAAAATGTAGTTGAAGGTACATATATAAGTGCTAGAGCAGAAGCAAAAAGGGAAGAAGGTAAATATATACAACATAAACAATCTAATTTGTAAAATATATAAATGAAGGTGCTAATTGTTAACGGTTAGCACCTTTATTACGTAAAGATGCATACAATTAACTATAAATATAGAAATTATTTTTAGGAGAGATGTTATGAAAATATGTATAAATGCAGGCCATACTTTAGCTGGTCCAGGTAGTGGAGCAATAGGCATTAAAAATGAAAGTATAGAAAATAGAAAGGTAGCAAGTGAGGTTATTAGGCTTTTAAAAGATAGGTGTTATGAAGTAGTTGATGCAACTGTAAATTGTGCAAATACAAAGGAGGAATACCTCCAAAAAAGCGTTGAAATAGGGAATGAATGCAATTGTGACTTATATGTAAGTATTCACTTTAATGCACTAGATAAAAAGACTTGTGGAACTGAAGTACTTGTTTACAGCTTTGATTCTGAAGCTGTAAATATAGCCAATAACATATGTGAAAATATAAGTAAATTAGGATTTAGAAATAGGGGAATTAAGGAAAGACCTGGGTTATATATTTTAAGAAATACAAAGATGCCATCATTAATCGTTGAGTGTTGTTTTATAGATAATTGTTATGATATGAGCATTTACAATGTATATACTATGGCAGATGCTATAGTTAAAGGAATAACTATTTAAAAAAATATTAACAACATAAACAATCTAACTTATAAATAAACTATAATATATTATTATGGATAGGGAGAAAAATATATTATGAGAAATTTAAATAAGTATATTGTATTATTTGTTTTATCGTCATTAATAATTACTATGTTTATAGGTTGTACTAAAAAGGACTCACAAGGCACTTTCGATATAGAACACTTTACAAATGAAATGAAAGCAAAGGGTTATAACTTTGAAATTCAAGATGTAGAAAACCCAGAAGATTTTCTTTCTACTACAAGAAAGAGAATGGTAATTGGGAAAGAAGCACTGGATATTTATTTATACAATAGTAACAAAGAAATGGAAGATGATGCAAAAAACATAAATATGGATGGGTTTGGGTATAGTGATGGGAATAAATCAATAATTATTGATTGGATTTCATATCCCCATTTCTATAAAAAAGGAAATATTATTGTTTTATATGTTGGAGAAAACGAAAAAATTATATCTGATTTAAACGATATAATGGGAGAGCAGTTTGTAGGAGACAAATAAATATAGCCTAACTATATTTGATAATATAGTTAGGCTATATTTTTTATTTAAGTTTATAACTCGCTTATAAATTCAAGTACAGCTTCTTTCTTAGTAGCCCATGAAGTAACTAATCTAACAGCAGAGTGGTTATCATCAACTTTTTCCCAAAAATAAAATTTAAACTTTTCTTGTAACTTTTCAATTTGTTTATTTTCTAAAATAGGAAATATTTGGTTAGTTGGAGAATCAACTAAAAACTTACAATTAGCTTTTTTTAAACCTTCTCTTAAAATATCTGCCATTTCATTAGCATGATTTGCTAACTCAAAGAACAGATTGTCCGTAAATAATTCTTCAAATTGTATTCCTAAAAGTCTTCCTTTAGCAAGTATAGATCCCTTTTGTTTCATATTGTATCTAAAGCAATCTTTAAGATTTTCATTTATTATTACTAGTGCCTCTCCAATAAGGGCTCCATTTTTAGTTCCGCCAATATAAAATGCATCTGTATAGTTACACATATCTTCTAATGTTACATTTGAATCTTTAGCACAAAGGGCAGAACCTAATCTTGCACCATCTGCAAATAATATAAGATTATTAATCTTACAGAATTCACTTAAGTTTTTAAGCTCATTCTTTGTATATACTGTACCTAATTCTGTTGAGTTAGAAATATATACAAGTTTTGGCTTTACAGTATTTTCATCAACATAAGTATTTAATACTTCTTGAACTTTTTCAATTGTTATCTTTCCATCATTTGAATCTACTGTAAGAACTTTATGACCAGTATTTTCAATTGCACCAGCTTCGTTAACTTCAATATGTCCTGTATTTGCAGATATACAAGCTTCATAAGGTCTTAAGAAACCACTGATAGCTATTAAGTTTGTTTGAGTTCCTCCAGATATAAAGTGAATATCAACATTTTCATTTCCTATTGCTTTTTTTATTTTAGATATTGCATTTTGAGTGTGAGTGTCACTTCCATAACCTTCTTCTTGAATCATATTAGATTCTATTAAAGCATTTAAAATCCTTGGATGTGCACCTTCACTATAATCATTTTTAAAACTATACATTATGTAATCCCCCTTCAAAATTTAATCTATATAGAATTATTTAATAAGAATTTATAGAATATATAAGTAAAAAACTATTACATTTAATAATTATATAATAAATTTGGATATAAGTGGAAAGTAAATAAAAATTATAGGCAATTTCTTAAAAATATTTATTTGTAACTTATGTTACGGAAAAATATGGTAAATTGGTATATACTAAGCATACGATATGTAAAATTAAAAAAGGGAAATAGGGAGGAAATTATTAATGTCAGAATTAAAAGTAGTAAATCCAATGTTCTGTTATCAATGTGAACAAACGCCAGCTCAAGGATGTACAAAAGTTGGGGTATGTGGAAAGAACCCAGATATAGCAAGTTTACAAGATATAATGATATTTGGTCTTAAAGGGGTTGCAGCTTACGCTACTCACGCTAAAGAGTTAGGATACGTTGACGAAGAAGTAAACGCAATAACTCAAGAAGCTTTATATACAACACTTACAAACTCAAACTTCAATTTAGAAGAACATATAAATATGACTTTAAAAGTTGGTACTGCAGCAGTTAAAATAATGGATACATTAGATAGAGCACATACATCATATTTAGGAACACCATCACCTGTTACAATATCTCAAGATAAAGTAGAAGGTCACTGTATATTAGTTACAGGACACAACTTATATGCCCTAAAAGCATTATTAGAGCAGACAGAAGGTAAGGGAATAAACGTATATACTCACTCAGAAATGATACCAGCACATGGTTATCCAGAGTTAAATAAATTTAAGCACTTAAAAGGTAACGTTGGTAAAGCTTGGTTTGATCAAAGAAAATTATTTGAAGAATTCCCAGGTGCAATCCTTGGAACAACAAACTGTTTAATGCCAATAACAAAAGGAAGCTATTCAGATAGAATGTGGACTTATGGAACAGCAGGGCTACAAGGAGTTCAAAAGATCGTAAACAATGATTTCAGTGCTTTAATAGAAAAGACGTTATCATTACCAGTAGCAAACATGCAATCAGAAAAAACACTTACTACTGGATTCCATCACTCTACAGTGCTTGATGCAGCTCCAGAAATAATAGAAGCTGTAAAAGCTGGTAAAATAAAGAGATTCTTCGTTATAGCTGGATGTGATGCTCCAACTAAAGGAAGAGATTACTATAGAGAATTAGCAGATTCATTACCAAAAGAAGCTGTAATACTAACAACTTCATGTGGTAAGTTCAGATTTAATGATATAGATTTTGGAAATGTTCCAGGAACAGATATACCAAGATATATAGATTTAGGCCAATGTAACAACTCAGGATCAGCAGCTAAAATAGCTATAGCTTTAGCAGAAGCTTTTGAATGTGGCGTAAATGATTTACCATTAACAATAGTATTATCATGGTTTGAACAAAAAGCTGTTGCAGTATTATTAGGATTATTCAGCTTAGGTGTTAAAAACATATACATCGGACCTTCAGCTCCAAAGTTCGTATCACCAGGGGTATTAGGAGTATTACAAGATGTATTTAACTTACAATTAATAAGTGGAGATGCTAAAGCAGATCTTCCAAAAATGTTAGGTGAAGTTGAAGCTAACGCATAATTGATAAAATTATTTTCATAAAAAAACACAACCAAAATCATATAGATGTTGGTTGTGTTTTTTATTATGTAAATTTATAATAATAATTTGCTAATATCATCATTAATTTCTACAGAAGAGAATGCTACAATAGTTGAAGTTAGAGCATATGAAGATATTTCGTTTATAAATTCTTCTACTTCATTTAGGTCTGAAATTGATAACTTTACTAAAAAACATCCATCTCCAGCGATTCTGTAACACCATTCACTTTTTGGAAAGTCCTTTATAAATGTCTTAAATCTTTCGTATTCTCCATTTTTCATTGTAACTTTTATTATGCAATCAATAGGAAATCCTAATTTTTTCTTGTTTATTTTTATTGTATATCTTTCAATAATTCCGATGTCTTCAAGTCTTCTTACTCTTTCTGTAACAGAAGGAGGGGAAAGGTTAATGCGCTTTGATAATTCCCTTATAGATAATCGGCTATCGTTTTGCAATTGTGATAAAATCATCACATCAATTTCGTCAAGTTTCATATGCAACCCACTCCTTACTTATTTTATATCATTTGCTATATTTATTATATTATTATATATCAAATGAAATGCAATTTAAACAAAATATATAATACAATATTAATAAATAAAATTAATATAAATATAGGAGGATAATATGCCTAGAATAGAATTTTCAAAAGAGGGAAACACGCCATTTGAGCAATTGTTAGGTTATAACACTAATGTACTTGAGAATTGGAGCAACTTAGAGGAGGTGTTATTTAAATCTAATACTTTTAGTGATGAGCTAAAAGAACAAGTAAGACGCACTCTTGCATTAAATAATGGATGTCAGTATTGCATGGCAAAAGGTAAACCATCAGAAGATATAGCTGATGTAAAAATATTAGCAGTTGTTAAATTTGCAGATATGTTTTCGAAGAATAATATAGATGATAGAGAATTTGATAAACTAAAATCAGTATTTAAAGATAACGAAATATCTGAGCTTTGTGCATTTATATGTTTTATAAGTGCATCCCAAAAATTTGGAGCATTACTTGACTTACAACCAAGTTGTTCATTATAGAGTACTTATTTAAGCTAGGATTTCCTAGCTTTTTTAAATTACAAAAAAACTGACACCTATAAGGTCTTTGACTCATAGCTATGTTAACTTTAAATGTAGTTAATAAAAGGAGCTTTTTATGTCGAAAAATATATTAAAATGTTTAAAACTTTTTACCTTTCTCTAACGTCTATAAATAGAGTTAATATAAAAATTAGTCTAAAATAAAGAGTTAGGTGGTCTTTCTATGTTGAATAATACTCAAAATAATACGCAGAATCATAGTTATATATATGGATTAGATGGGCTTCGAGCCTTAGCAATATTTTTTGTAGTTGCTTATCATTTTAGCTTTAATTGGGCTAGAGGAGGCTTCTTAGGTGTTGACATATTTTTTGTTTTATCTGGTTATTTAGTAACATCTAAGATTTTACCGCTTGAAAAAAATAAGCTTGACTTAAATTTAAAAAGATTTTGGTGTGGGCGCATTCGCAGATTACTACCAAGTGTTTTTGCAATGATTATAACAACAGTTGTATGGGTAATATTATTTAAAAGAGAAATATTAACTACGGTTTTGGGAGATGCGGTATTTTCTATTTTTTACACAACTAACTGGTGGTTTATTTTTCATAAGCTTTCTTATTTTGATAGTTTTGGTACTCCTTCACCTTTGAGGCATCTTTGGTTCCTGGCAGTACAAGAACAATTTCATTTTATATGGCCTATTGTTCTAATAACAGGGCTAAAGTTTTTTAAAAAACGTAATAAATTTTCCGTTATAGTTTTTGTGGGAGCATTATGCTCAGCAATATTAATGGGTATAATGTATAGCCCCGATATTGATCCAAGTCGTGTATATTATGGGACTGATACTCGTGCATTTGAACTGCTAATAGGGAGTTGTCTTGCTCTTGTTTTGCCTATGAACAAACTTTCATCCAAACAAATTTCTATTAAAAAGAAAGTGTTAAATATTGCAAGTATAATAACTTTAGCTGTTTTTATTCTTAGTGCAGTTTTTATGGATGAATACTCAGCTTTCCTATATAGAGGTGGGATGTTACTATTTAGTTTTAATACAGCTATACTTATAGTATGTGTTTGCTCTCCAAGAGGTTTTTTAAGTAATTTATTTTCATGGAAGCCTCTACGTTGGATTGGCACAAGATCCTATGCAATTTACCTTTGGCATTATCCTATTATGGTTTTGAGTACCCCTATTCAGGAAATAGGAAATCCGGTTTATTGGAAAGTTATATTACGATTAATTGTTATATGTATCATTGCAGAACTTTCATACCGTTTTATAGAAACACCTATACGAAAACTTGGAGTACGAAGATTTTATAGAAAATATTTATGGGTTAATATTTTTAATTGGGGTCAATTAACTGTGGCGAAGAAATTTTTAGCTATAATATCAACTTCAGTGGTCTTAGTGTTTACTATTGGGATGACTAGTTCGGTAAAAAATGAACAAAATGTAGAAAAAACAAAATCTTATGCAACTGAGGTAAAAACAAGCAGTACAGATGAAGCTGTTACAGATAAAGATTCTGAGAAGGCTTCTCTTGAAAATAATTCGGTAAGTTCTGATAAATCATATAAACAAGTATTGGCTATTGGAGATTCTATAATGATAGATATTACACCAAGTCTTAAGAAAGCATATACGAATATCACAATTGACGGAAAAATTGGCAGACAAATGAAGGAAGCGATAAAATTAGTACCTACATATTCATCATTTAATAGTACTGATAATGCAGTCATTATTGAATTAGGATCAAATGGATATTTTACTGAAAAACAAATTGAGGATTTACTTAACTATTTTTCAAAAGCAGATGTATATTTAGTAAATACCCGTGTACCACGATCATGGGAAAGTAAAGTTAATAAAGCCTTAAAGAGAGAGTCTGATGAAAGAGAAAATGTAGTATTGATTGACTGGTATTCTACAGCAGTTAAGCATCCTGAATATTTCGAAAGCGATGGAGTACACTTAAAATCTTCAGGGTCTGAAGCCTTAACAAACCTTATTAGTAAAACATTGAATTCAAAATAATGTATATAATATTAATTTATTTATACTTTTATGTGAAGTATATTGTTTTGCGCGGTGAAGAAATAAAAAACTTAAAAACTATAGAAAATATAAAAGAATATATTTATTGTCACATAAATGGATTAGAACAAGGAATAATAAAAACATATGATGAAGACAACAACAAATCTTTTGAAGAGTTTGGATTATATATAGAAAGCATGAAATTACCATTACAAAGCATACTTCAATGTATAAACATAGAAAATAATATACATAAATTTAAATAAAGGTATTGTCATAATTATGACAATACCTTTATTTAAATTTAATGTTTTTTATAAAATAAAAATACATTAAAACTTTTTCAAGTTCGCATACGTTTATATAATAGATGACATAAATAAGGTAAGTATCTGAAAGGAGTTTAGTATAAATCATGTTAAAAGGTAAGGGCTATAAATTACTAGAAAAGTACTTAATTGAAAACAAGGAAGCTCACTATAGATTAGCATATAGCTATGTAAAAAATAAGGAAGATGCATTAGATATGGTGCAAGAAAGTATATATAAAGCTTTTCGATATATAGATAGTCTTGAGGATTTAAATTATATTAAGAATTGGTTTTACAAAATATTAATAAATACTTCCTTAGATTTTTTGAGAAAAAATAATCGAGTAAGCTTTGTTGAAGACAATATCTTAGAGGCTAACTCTGAAGCAAATGAAGACAGATATGAAGATTTGGATTTAAAAGATGCTTTAGATGGTCTTCCAGATAATGTTAAAACTATTATTATATTAAGATATTTCGAAGATTTAAAACTAGAAGATATAGCTTATATTCTTGGAATAAGTTTAGGTACAGTAAAAACTCGACTGTACACTGGATTAAAAAAACTTCGTATAGAAATGGAAAACTAATAATAAAGGAGATTGGTCATGATAAAATTAGAAGAATTAAAACATGATTATCATAATATAGAAATACCAGAAGAACTAGGTTTTGTAGTGAGAAAAGCAATTAAGAATAGTAAGAAGGAAAAGAATAAAATTAAAACTATTAGAGGGGCATCATGGGTTTCAGTAGCATTATTAGCTGTAGTTATAAGTGTTAACACTAGTCCTACAGTTGCAAATGCTATGTCAGAAGTTCCTATAGTAGGAAATTTAATAAAAATAGTCACATTTAGAGAATATAAATTTAATGAAAAAACTTATAATGCTAATATAAAATCTCCATCAATAGAAGGAATGAAAAATAAAGATACACAAAATAGTTTAAATGAAAAATATATAGAAGAAAACAAGAAGTTATATGAAGAATTCAATAAAGAAGTAAAAGATTTAGAAACAGCAGGTGGAGGCCATTTAGGCGTAGATAGTGGATATGTGGTAAAAACTGATAATGAGAGAATCCTTTCAATAGGACGTTATGTAGTTAATACTGTTGGATCCTCGTCTACCACATTTGAGTACGACACAATAGACAAAAATAATGAAATATTAATTACACTTCCTAGCTTGTTTAAGGATGATAGCTATATAGATATAATAAGTGAAAATATTAAAGAGCAGATGATAAAACAAATGAAAGATGACCCAAATAAATATTATTGGGTTAAAGAAAAAGATATAGATCCTTTTGAGAAAATAGATAAGAATCAAAATTTTTATATAAATGACAATAATAAAATAGTTATATCATTTAATAAATATATGGTTGCACCTGGATATATGGGTGTCGTTGAATTTGAAATTACTACAGATGTTATTTCTAATATTTTGGTTAGCGATGAATATATAAAATAGTATATGGTTTTAAATAAAGGTATTGTCATAATATATGACAATACCTTTTGTATTATATATCCAATTCTATTTTAGCTGTTAAAATTGCATATATGTTTTATAGCGGCATCGCAAAAATTTGGAGCGTCACTTGTTTTACAACCAAGTTGTTCATTATAGAGTACTTATTTAAGCTAGGATTTCCTAGCTTTTTTAAATTACAAAAAAACTGACACCAATAAGATGTCAGTCAAAATATTTATATTATCTTCCTATAAACATTTGTGTCCAGTATAATCTTCCGTTCTTATCTTTAGCTATACCTATACCTATTTCTGTAAAGCTAGAATTTAATATATTTTTTCTATGACCATCTGAATTCATCCAAGCAGTCATAACTTCTTGAGGAGTTCTTTGACCCATAGCTATGTTTTCTCCAGCACTTTTATAAGTTATACCAAATTTCTTCATCATGTCAAATGGTGAACCGTAAGTTGGTGAATTATGAGCAAAGTAACCTTTATCTATCATATCTTGTGATTTTATAGTAGCAACTTTAGATAATTCAGTATTAAACTTAAGAGCACTTAGTCCTCTTGAAGTTCTTTCTTTATTTACTATATTTAAAACTTCTTGTTGATATGCACTAAATTCACCAGTCGTAGGAGCTGCAGTTGTACTGTTTGTAGTAGGTGCTGGAGCTGGTTGTGAAGTAGTAGTTGTTGTAGTTGGTTGTTTTACTGTAGTTGTAGTTGGCGCTGTATAATATTTGCTGAAATACTGTTGTAAATAAGTGTTATATGAATTAGTTGTTGTATTAGTTAAAGCATCTGCGCTATTTGACATAGGAAGTGCTAATAATACACCCAACACTGAATATGCGAATATTTTTTTAGTTGTTTTTATCATAGTAGTATCCTCCTTATGATTTAAACTTAGTTGATTAACTTAATATCTATAATTTAATTTAAGAATTTTTTGTTTAATTAAGTTTTGTAACTGTTTTGTAACTTTTACTGTAGACATAGTATAGCATATGGTTTTATATTTTCAAACCCACAAATTCTTCCAGTGGATAGTTTCTATATAACTATATACAAAATACCTAAGGGGTAAAAATTAAGATAAACTCAAAAGTATGAAAATTAGAATTAAGATATCTAGGATTTCCCTAGTTTTTTACTGTTAAGATGCTAGATAATAATATAAAATTATATAATTTAGTAGGAAAAGCATATTAGCAATACTAAAATGAAAGGATGTATTTAAAATGGTAGGAAATAGAGTGATTTGTACTGAAAATAACGTTGATTATACTACTATAAGAAAAGCAATGACTGAAGGCGAAAGAACAGTAGAGGAATTAGTAGATATGACAGGTGTTTGTACTGAATGTGAAGGATGTAAAAGCGAACTTGAAAAAATCCTTTCATCTGTATGTGGTTGTATGAATGTTTCACTTAAAGAAGTAGTTGATGCTGTAAAAAGTGGAGCTGATACAGTAGAAAAGGTTGGAGAAATCATAAAGGCAGGAACAGGAGAAGGTTGTGGAAGATGTAAAGGCCTTATTCAAAATGTAATTAACTTAGGCAGATAGAATAAAATTTAATATCAAATAAAAAGCTTACAGGGTAAATCGCCACTGTAAGCTTTTTTGCGTTGAAAAGATTAAGGTAATCTTAAGGTTAGTACAAATTAGATTTAAGATAGATGAAATATAATCTACGTAAATAAGTTAAGGGATATATTATACATATACCCCTTAACTGCAATTAAAATTTGTTAGTTTTATTTCTTTAGCTGATGTTTCCATGACATAAGACCGCTATTAAGATGATAAATTTGAGTGAAATTATTATTTACTAGAACTTTTACAGCCGAAGGGCTTCTTCCCCCTGAAGCACAGTGCACAAGAATAGGAGTATCCTTATACTTACCTAATTCACTAACTCTAGAAGATATAGACTCTACAGGTATGTTCTTAGCTTTAGGTATATGCCCTGAATCAAATTCACCTTTTGTTCTTACGTCAAGGATAACCATGTTTTTATTTTCATTTATTAACTTATAAGCCTCATCAGCTTTTATATTTTTTAAATTTTTATTATTAAACATAAAGAATTTCTTTCTAAGCATTGTGAAAACAATAAAAGCAACTAATAACCACCATATTATATTTTGCAAAGATATCACCTCTTAATATAAATCATTATATTTTAATATTAAGATATAATGATAACATATAATATATTAATAGTAAACCCCTAATGTATATGGTGATTAAGAGTTTTCTATTAGTTTAATATCCTTTATAGTTATTGAGTGTGCATCATACTCTATCAATTCATCAGTTCTCATTTTATTTAATTCTCTTAAAAGAGAAGGTCGTTGTACTCCAATTCTCTCTGCTAATTCTTTCTTTGAAATTCCTAAAACAATACGTAAGCTATTCTGAATATAGTACTCATAGGTTAAAAAATCAATTATGCATTGTCTTATAGTTTTCATAGTTAAAGATTTAATCTTATCTGTAAGTAATAAGGTTTTGTCAGATATAGATTGAATAAACATAATTAGAAAATCTTTGTTTCTTTGACAAAGTTCAAGGATTAATTCTTTTTTTACATGAAGAATTATACTTGAAGACTTTGCAGCTATAGTCATAGGATAAATATTGTTATTAGCAAAAATCAAATTGCCTCCTATAGTATCCATTGCTCCAAATGAAGATATAGTTAGTATTTTTCCATTTGAATCAATTTTTTGCACAGTTATATTTCCTTTTAAAATAACATCTAAAGTAGAGCATCTTTGATTTTGTAAATAAATAATATTACTTTTCTTATATTCTTTTATTTCATAGTATCGCTTATCAAACAATTGAAGTAATTCATTTGAAGAGAAACTATGAAATAAATCTATATGTCTTATTATGTCGATAAAATTTTTTATATCCATAAATATTCTCCCACAAAAAGTAACCTTGGTTACTTTTAATATATTTATAAAAATTATAATATAAAGATAAAAATTATGGAAGGAGAATTTTTATGTTAGAAAAAATTTATGAATTTAAAAGAGTAAATGAAAAGGTGATTGAAAAGCTTATTGATGATGACAATTTAGCATTAAACCACATGGTTTTTACTAAGGGAACAGGTCTTCCACAGCATTATTCAAATTCAAATGTTTATATGGTTGTAGTTAGAGGGGTATTAACGCTTAAATTAAATGATCAAGAACCTCAAAAGTATTCACAAGGTAATATTATTGATATTCCTTATAATGTGCAAATGAATGTAAACAATTTTGATGATGAAGTATTAGAGTTATTTGTTATCAAGGCTCCTAATCCTAAGAATTATGGAGAGAAATAATTATGGATATATTTACATTAGCCCTTTGGATTATTACAGGTATTGCTTTTATGCTGTCGATAATTAAAGACAAAGACAAAACCGTAAGTTCTATGAAAATGGCAAGAGGTATGATGAAAAATATGATAGGGGAAATAATAGGAATATTATTTTTAATAGGACTAATATTAACCTTCATACCTCCAGAAACAATAAAAGGCTTTATGGGAAAAACTAATGTTTTAGTGGCTACTATTGGATCTGCTTTAGTGGGAAGTTTAACTTTAATTCCTGCTTTTGTAGCATTTCCTTTGGTGGGTTCTCTTATAGATGCAGGGTTTGGTATAGTTCCATCAATTGCATTTTTAGCTACTTTAACTATGGTAGGAGTTGTAACCTTACCCCTTGAAAAAGAAGAGTTTGGTCTTAAATTTACAGTTATGAGAAACTCTTTAAGTTTTGGATTTGCTGTAATTATAGCTCTCGTTATGGGGGTATTGATATGAAGCTTATAAAATTTGTTAAGAAAAATAAACTGTTGTTTCTAGTTGCTGTAGTTTATCTGTTTCTTTTAAGTACTATGCCTGATAAAGCAGCTCAATCAGGTAGAAATAGTATGTATTATGTTATAGAAATGCTTCAAATTATGCCTGTAATTTTTATATTAACCTCTTTAATAGAGGCTTGGGTACCAAGGCAAACTATTGTAAATAGCTTTGGAGAAAATTCAGGTATTAAAGGTACACTTTTCTCCTTTATTCTAGGAAGCTTTTCTGCAGGTCCGATTTATGCAGCATTTCCCGTTTGTAAGATGCTTCTTAAAAAGGGCGCAAGTGTTTCAAATATTGTAGTTATATTAAGTGCCTGGGCTGTAATTAAGGTACCAATGCTTGCAAATGAGGCAAAGTTTTTAGGTCCTAAATTTATGGTTATAAGATGGGTACTGACTACAGCCTCAATATTTGCTATGGCCTATATTATATCTAAAGTAGTTAAGAAAGAGAGTGTGATAGTTTTAGAAGATGATAAAGAAGAAGAAAATCTAGGTTTAACTATCAAGGAACAATATTGTATAGGATGCGGAGTATGTGCAAAATTATCTCCAGATACCTTTATAATATCTGATAAAAAAGCAAAGATAATAGAGGAAAATATAGATATTGAATGTATAGATAATATTAATAGTATAAATAAAGTTATTGAAAAATGTCCAGCCAATGCAATTTATTTAAAAGAGAAAATTAAATAAGTATTTCACATAAGGCATCTACTTAAAGTTAGGTGCTTTTTCATAATATCATTATTTTTAATTATATAATTATTATAAAATTACAATCTTTACATTATAATATTACGATGTTATGATATAAGGAGAATTAAGATGAAGAGACAGAAAATGGAGGGGATAATAAAATGATAAAGATAACAGAATTAGCAGTAGAAAAATTAAAGGAAGCTATTTCAAAGCAGAATAATCCTGAAAATACCATGCTTAGAATCTCATTTGGCGGATTTGGATGAGGTGGACCAAGACTTCAATTAACTCTGGATGAGTTAAAGAATCAAGAGGATGTCTTAGAAGAATCAAATGGGATTAGAGTCGTATATAATTCAAGTATTGAAGAATATGTACGCAATTCCGTTATTGATTATTCAAGTAGTTGGTTTAGACGCGGATTTTTTATTAGAGGAGGAGGAGTATCCTCTTGCTAAAGTCATTACACTTATTTTATATAAAAATTTCACGTTTATATCTGACTTTTCTAAAATTGTTAATTAAACCTTAGGTGAAACTGAGATAAAAATGTTTAATAAGATACTATATGTTTTAACTATAATTTATCCTTTGTTAAAGATAAAGATAAGACTAAAATGGCTTTAAAGAAAGCAGGGAAGTCTTTTGAAAATATATTTACTCAACTTTTAGCTATTATAAAAAAGTCACTAGGTTAGTCTAGTGACTTTTTTTATTTGAGAATATGCTGCAATAACTTTACGATTACGATTTTTATAATTTTATAGTACGTATATTATTTGGGGGTATAACAAAATAAAATTCAGTTCCCTTAACATCAGAGATTTTTGCACCGTATTCAAATCCGTGAAGCTTTAAAATTTCTCTGCAAATTGGAAGGCCTAAGCCAATGCCACCACTTTGGGCATTTTTATAATATTTGTCCCAAATATCTTCTAACAAATGTTGTTCTATGCCTATGCCGAAGTCTTGGACAGACAATCTAATTGAGTTATTTATGTTAGTTGTATAAATTTCTATTTTACTATTTTCGAAGCTAAATTTTATTGCATTATCAATAAAATTGTATAATACTCTTTGAAGATATTTTTTATCTGCATAGATTTCTATAGTATCGATAGAAATATCTATTGATATATTTTTTTTACTAAGTATAGGATTAAACTGATTAACGCATTCATGTACAAGATTAGATAAATTAATAAATTCTTTTGATAAAGAGTATGCCCCATCTTGAAGCTTTGATAGTTGCAACAAATCCATAACTAGAGAATTTAATCTATCAACTTCTTTAATAATGTCGTTAGCATATTTTTTAGTGTCTTTTTCATCAACTATCCCGTCTGATATTGCTTCACTATAGCTCCTAATTACACTTAAAGGAGTTTTGAAATCATGTGATACATTTGCTATAAAATCTCTTTGAAGTTGATATTTCTTTTTTAAACTCACAGCCATTTGATTAAGGCTATTAGATAATGTTTCTATTTCATCATTAGTATTAACAATGCAATTCACATCGAAGTCACCTTTAGATATTGAAGAAGATAGCTTTTGTAATTTCAGTATAGGTCTTGTAAATTTTTTGCCTACATAAGATATTAGAGGAATTGACAGCAAAATCGATGATATAAATATAATAAACAAAACAATATACACTATTCTTAAATAATCTGAAGAATACTTGTTGTTTTTGAAGACTACAATATCTCCTATATCAGTTTGGAGTTTGTAATATAAAAACTCACCACCCATGTTATTTTGAAAAACACCTTTAGTTTTAAAATTATTTTCTCTTGCAGAATGTAAAAACGGCATCATACCCATTTTACCATGGGTTAAAGGAGTAATATTACTGTTATCTATAAGTATTGCAGTTACATCCGTATTAGTAATTTGCTGATTAGAGCTTAATGAATTATATATTTCCTTAGCAGAGAGCTCTAAACTATCATACTGTTGCTTTAGATAAAACTTAGATAGAAAAATACTACTAGTAATAAGGGTTATAGCAACAATTAAAGTAATTATAAGCATGAAATATTTTGTAAGTTTTATTGTTATTTTATCCATAAATACTCCTTTCAAGAAAAATAGATTGATGCTCTTTTGCTAAGGTACTAATTTGTATCCGACTCCCCATACAGTTTGAAGGTGATCTTCACAAAACCTTATTTTTTCTCTTAATTTTTTTATATGTGTATCAACTGTTCTTGAGTCACCTACATAATCATAACTCCATACAGTATTTAATAACCTCTCTCTATTAAAAACCTGCCCTGTATTTTTACTTAAAAATAGTAAAAGATCAAACTCCTTAGGTGTTAGATATATGGATTCGTTATTTTCTAATACTTCTCTATTTTCCTCTAAGATAGTTAAATTGCCAAAATTTATGGAATTTCCTTGATTAGACTTGGTATTAATTCTTAAATTTACACGAAGAACTAGTTCTCTCATGCTCAGTGGCTTAACCATGTAGTCATCTGCACCTAATTCTAAACCGAAGATTCTATCATCTTCTTCTCCTCTAGCAGTTGTCAATATTACTGGAGTATTACTAGTTGATTTAATTTTTCTAAGTAGGGCCCAACCATCTTTACCAGGAAGCATAACATCAAGAATTATTAAATCAAAAATATAGTCAGTTATTATATTTTCAGCTATTTTTCCATCAGAAGCACAAACTACATCATAATTTTCTTTTTTAAAATATAAAGTCATTACTTCAGAAAGTTTAGTTTCATCTTCAACTATAAGTATTTTTTTATTCATAATAAAACCTACCTTATTATTTAATAGTCTACTAATATTATAATTGTATTTTATATATTTGACTAAAGATTGTTTTAAATGTGATGAATTTGTGAAATTATTTTATATAACTTTTGCAAATTCATCACAATTACACCATTATTTAAACAAAATATTTGGCTATTATAGATATGTACCAAGGAAATGGTAACTAAAATAAAATTTGGAGGAAACGAAAATGAAAATGAAAAACATTATTTCTGCCTTAGCACTTACTATGGCAATAGGCACAGGAGCTACTGTATATGCATCTGCAGATAGCACTGAGGTAGAGGCATCAGAGCAAAGATTAGGCCTAGGAAGAATAACATCTATGAGAGGATATGATTATATAAGTAATATCCTTAAAAGTAAGTTAGGTCTATCTGATACAGAAATTAGAGATGCTATAGATTCAGGAAAAACACCTTATGACGTAGCTGAAGAAAAAGGGATGACTCAGGATGAGTTAAAAGATTCTTTACTTGCAGAAAAATCAAAATCTATTGATGATGCTGTAGCTAAAGGGGTAATCACAAAAGAAGAAGGAGAGGATTTAAAAGCAAAATTAAATTCAAATATGCAAAACTGTACTGGGGACTTCGGTAAAAGACAAGGTCAAGGTAGAGGGATGATGGGGAATGGTCAAGGTGGCGGTTGCTTCGTTCCAATAAGTGAATAATTAAATAGGATTATCATTTTAAATATAAAAGAAGCAGAGTTTTTTATCTGCTTCTTTTATATTTGTACTTTTGCTAAAGTTACTTTTTTACAGCTTACTAAGGACAAATAAGGTTATATTTGCCCTGTTATGTTTTGAACTATAATGCTTACAACTGCAACTACAAACCATACAATTAAACCTAGGATTATAGGTTTAACTCCAGTTTTAAGCATCTTTTTAAAATCTGAATTTAATCCAATAGCAGTAAGAGCCATTACTATCATAAATTTACCTATAGTATTAATATAGAAAATGCTACTTTCTGGGAATACTCCTATTGTATTTAATAATGATGCAACTAAAAACCAAATTATAAACCAAGGAAATATTTTTTTAAAACTGTAGTTTACTTGAGGGTCTTCTATTGTAGCCTTTTTCTTTTTATAAGCTACTATAAAGGCAAATATTAATGATATTGGAATAATCATTGTAGTCCTTGTAAGTTTAACTATAGTAGCATAGGCACCAGCAGCATTACTGTATGCGTAACCAGCTGCAACTACAGAAGATGTATCATTAATGGCTGTACCAGCCCATAACCCAAATGCGCTGTCAGAAAAACCAAGTAGATGACCTAATGGTGGAAATATTAATACTGCAATAACGTTAAATAAAAATATAGTAGAAATAGAATAGGCTATTTCCATATCATCAGCTTCAATAATTGGAGAAATTGCAGCAATTGCAGATCCGCCACATATAGCAGTACCCACGCCTATTAGTGATTTTAAATTACTTGGGATACCCATTAGTTTACCAACACCATATGCAGTAATAAATGCCGATAATAAAGTAAATATCATAACAGAAAATGAGCTCAATCCTGTTTTCCAAACTTGAGTAAGACTCAAACCAGCACCTAATACAATAATAGCCCATTGAAGTATCTTTTTTGAAGTAAAGGTAACACCTTTTTCAACAATCTCAGGCTTGCCTATAAAGTTATTAATAATAATCCCAATTACTATTCCAAATACCGCTCCCCCTATAATAGGGAATATTGAACCTAGCCAATTAGCAAAAAGCGCTATTATAAAAGCAAATAAAATACCTGGTAAATTTCTTTTAATAAAGTCCACTAAAATCATCTCCCTACTTAAATTATGAATTAATCATACTATATAAATTATTAAACAACAAATTAGATATTCTTATTAAATCATAAGCAATTGTTATAACTTTTTGTTAATATAGTATTATAGAATTTAAAAGATATTAATTAAGAAAGTATATAATTTTAGGGGGGATATTTTGCAGGATATAAAGTTGCTAACATTTATAACAGTTGCAAAGATTAAGAGTTTTACTAAGGCAGCAGAAATTTTAAATATAACCCAACCTGCTGTATCTCAACATATTAAGCATCTTGAAGAATATTACGAGGTAAATCTAATCAAAAAGCAAGGAAAAAAGATTAGTCTAACGGAAGAGGGGTTAATTTTATATAAATATGCTAAGGAGATAGAGCTTATATACAGAAACTTAGAGACTGAAATAAAGAATAAAAGCGGAATTCGTAAAGTATATAATGTAGGTGCATCAATGACTATAGGTGGATATTTGCTTTCATATATTTTAGCAGAGCATAAAAGGATTCATCCAAATATAGATATAATTCTTCAAGTGGGTAATACTGAAGATATAGTAGATAAATTACTAAATAGAAAACTCGATTTAGCATTTATCGAAGGAAATTTTAATAGAAATAAATTTAATTATAAAAAGTATAAAGATGATGAGTTAGTTCTTGCTGTATCATCTAAAAATATCTTTTGTATAAGGGATAAAGTTTCTATTGAAGAAGTTTTGCAAGGTAAATTAATATTAAGAGAAGTTGGCTCTGGAACCAGGGAAATATTTGAAAATAAGTTGAACGATTTAGGATATAGTATGGATAATTTTAGCCCATATATGGAGCTTGGAAGTATAAATGCAATAAAATCATTAGTTGAAGAAAATTTAGGATATACTATTATTTCAAAAGAAACAATAAAAAGAGAGTTAGAACTAGGCTCTATAAAAATAATTCCTATTGAAGGATTAGAAATCTATAGAGAATTTAATTTTATATACCTAAAAGATAGCAACATAGATTTTATTGAAAATTTTATTAAATTTTGTTATATGAATAATTAAAAAAGGGAAGGGATAAAATGCATAAATTTGATATTAAAAATATAGAAAAATTGGATAATCCAGAAAGAAGAAGAACCATGCCCCCGGAAGTAATCCTAGAAAAATTTAATATTAAGGATGATGGTGTATTATTAGATGTAGGATGTGGAATAGGATATTTTACAATACCAGCAGCAAGGTTTCTTAAAAACAACAAGGCAGTCGGAATAGATATTATGCCTGAGATTTTAGATATTGCAAGAGAAAAAGCTGAAGAGATTAGCAACATAGAATTTAAATTAAGTAAGGAATATTCATTTCCATTAGAGAATGAGTCGGTAAAATATGTATTTATAAGTAATGTTATTCATGAAGTTGAAGATAGGGAACTATATTTAAAAGAAGTAAGAAGAGTTTTAAAAGAAGAAGGATATCTTTTAATAATTGATTGGGATAAAAAGGAAACAAAAATGGGCCCTGCTATTCATGAAAGAATATCTAAAGACGAAATGAAAGAACTTTGTATAAAATCGGGCTTTAGTGTAGTAGACGATATAGATGTATCTTTAAGTCATTATGGTATAAAACTTGAAAAAGAAAAAGGAGAGAGTTAAGCAATGCAATTTTTAACTAAAGATAAACTATTTTTACAGGCTACAAAATTAGCACAAATATTAATAGAAAGCGATGGATATCAAGACTTACATGAAATAATACAATGTAGTAATTTAGAATATAGTGACCAAAAAACATATGAAATAGCATCCGGCGGTTTTATAGATTTCAATCAACATTTATACGAGAATTTAAATGAAATGAACACTATAAGCAGTGGAATATATTTAGAAAAGTCTTTAGTAACGTTTCAAATATCAATTTGGAATGCAAAGGGCCAGGGTTTTGAAATATTCAAACATGTTTTACGTGGAGAAGAAATAAAAAATATAAGAAGTCTAGGAGATATAAAAGAGTATATTTATCTTCATTTAAATGAATTAGAGCAAGGAATAGTAAAAACATACGATGACGATATCGCTAAATCTTTTGAAGAATTTGGATTAGCTATAGAAAGCGGAAAACTACCATTACAAAGTATACTTCAATTTTTAAGTATAGAAAACAATATAAATGATTTAAGATAAAGGTATTGCCATAAATTTATGGCAATATTTTTTTGATTAATATACTTTAATTATAAAATTGTTTGGAAATATAACCATTAATTTGTTAAAATTTTATGAAATATGTTATAATTTAAGATATAAAGCATATATATAAATTATACTAAACACTAAGGTGATTAAATAAATTAGGGGGATAATATTTATGAATATGCAAGAAGACAATGAAAATTTATCTTATTATAAGATATATAAGTCTATAATCGAAACAAATCTTGCAGAGCGTAAACTGCTAGAAGATAAACTAATAAAAAGTAATAATGCATACAACAAAATAATTGAACTTTTACCTGATGGAGTATGTATATTACGCGATGGAAAGTACATTTATGTTAATAATGCTATGATGAATATTTTAAATGTAGCCAGTAAAGATGAAGTAATTGGACATAAAGGGAATGATTTTATAAATGTAACTCCTGAGTACGAAGAAATGGTTAGGAATAGGAGAAAAGAAGTTTTAGATGAAAATAAAACCGCACGGTTTTCAGAACAACAAATAATAAGACATGATGGAGAGATATTAGATATAGAGATATGTTCTACGCCTTTTAACATTAAAGGAGATGGATATATTCTATCTATTATTAGAGATATAACAGAGAATAAAAAGGCTATAAAAATAAATGAAAAATATAAAGAAATGTTATATTATGATAGAGTAAAGACTGAATTTTTCTCAAATATGTCACATGAACTAAAAACCCCATTAAATGTTATATATGGGTCAAGTCAGCTTTTAGAAGCTCAAAATATGAATAGAAATTTAACAGAAGAAGATATAAATAAACATATACATATTGTAAACCAAAACTGCTTTAGATTGATTAGATTAATTAATAATATAATTGATATAACTAAAATTGAAGGTGGTTTTTATAAAATAAATAAAGAAAATCATAATATTGTAAGTATCGTAGAAGATATTACTCTATCCATTGCGGATTATTCAAAGCAAAAGGGGATAGATGTTATATTCGATACAGATATAGAAGATAAAGTCGTTGCTATAGACCCTGATAAAATTGAAAGAGTTGTTTTAAACTTACTTTCCAATGCTATAAAATTTACAAATCCTCAAGGAGAAATATTTGTAAATATGTATGATAAAACAGATAGAATAGTTATATCTATTAAAGATACAGGTATAGGTATTCCAGAAGATAAATTAAATTCTATATTTGAAAGATTCGACCAAGTAGAAAATACTATAAAAAGAAACAAAGAAGGAAGTGGAATAGGACTATCTCTTGTAAAGTCTTTAGTTGAGCTACATGATGGAAATATTGAAGTTAAAAGTGAAATTGGAAAGGGCAGTGAATTTATTATTACATTGCCCATTACCCAAATAAACCAAACTTTAGAGAGCAATGAAAAGTCAATTGTAAGAAGCAGAAATATAGAGGCTATACAAATTGAGTTTTCGGATATATATGCATAAAAGACATCTATCATATGATAGATGTCTTTTAATTATCCTTTTTATCAAATGAATATCCTAGATACTTCTGAATCATTGGACAACATAGGTGATACATAGGTTGTATATATAACTATATTTGGTTACTAAATAACCATGAATGAAGATATATTAAAATGGGGGGATATTAATGAAGAATACTTATTTTGAAAAACAACTTAAAGAATGGAGACATTATTTGCATATGTATCCTGAAGTAGCATTTGAAGAAAAGAATACTTCAGAATATTTAGCTAAAGTACTTACGGACATGGGGCTGGAGGTTCATAAAAATATAGGAATTACCGGTCTTGTAGCAAATCTTAAAGTTGGAGATGGAAAAGGCGTTATTGGTCTTAGGTCAGATATGGATGCTATTAAACTTACAGAAGGGGGACAACATATTTATAGTTCACAGAATCCTGGAATAATGCATGCATGCGGACATGACGGTCATATGGCCACATTATTAGGTGTAGCTAAATTGCTATCAGAGAGAAGAAACTTTAATGGTACAGTAAGATTTATTTTTCAACCAGCTGAAGAACCAGGTAAAGGCTCACAAGCTATGCTAGATGACAAGTTATTTGAGCGTTTTCCTGTGGACGAAATTTATGGAATGCATAATATGCCGGCATTACCAGCAGGAACAATATCAACTAGAGTAGGTGGTATTATGGCAAGTGAAGATAATTTTGTTATTCGCATTAAGGGAAAAGGTATGCATGCTTCTAGTCCACATATGGGAGTCGATCCGCTTGTAATTGCAGCTGAAATTATTCTTGCATTACAAACTATAGTTTCACGTAATATAAATCCAATAGATACTGCCGTTATTTCCTGTACGGAAATTCATACGGATGGAATCCGAAATGCTATACCTACTAATGTAGAAATTAAAGGAGATACTAGAAGCTTCACTCCTGAAGTTCAGAAACTAATCGAAAAAAGAATGAAAAAAATCTGTGAAAATATATGTGATTCTCATGAAGCTGAATGTAAGTTTGAATATACCCATGAATTTTTACCTACTGTTAATTGGGAACAATGCACTGAAATTGCTATACAGGCGGCAAGAAATATAGTTGGAGAAGAAAATGTAAATGCAGACTGTGACCCAATTATGGGTTCGGAAGATTTTGGTACATTTATACAGAAAGTACCTGGTTGCTTTGTATTCATAGGTAGTGCAAACAGTGAAAATGAGATTATTCCTTTACACAATTACCATTATGATTATAATGACACAATACTAGAGACCGGTGCAGAATTATTTGCAGAAATAGTTAGAATTCGTCTTTCTGATATGTAAATTATGTAAACATATATATTGATAATTATCAAATACAATACATATAGTAGTACGGTGTACATGTTTAGTTAAAAAAAGACAACTAAACAATTTAATATTTGTTATTTAGTTTGGTGATAATTATCACATAAATGAGTTTTAAACTATGGTATAATATACCTTATTTTGTAAAATAGAGAGGTATATAAGATGAAAAATATTGCTATATATGTGTGTGGAGTGGTTTCAAAAACATGTACGGCCAATGGATGCTTAAGAGCATTTAATCAAAAGCAAGATTCTTTTAAGCAATATGAAGATGATGGATGTCAGTTAGTTTCTTTTAACCACTGCAATGGTTGTAATGAAAATCCGATAGAAAGTCTTAAGGCTAAGATAGAAAAATTTCAAAAAGCAAATGTAGACGTAGTACATTTATCTACATGTATAAGAGGTAGATGTCAGCATCATGAAGAGTTTATAAAAGAACTTGATAAACATTTTGATGTTGTTGGATATACGCATGGTTCAGAGGAAGGAAGAAAGAAGAATACTATGAGCATGGCAATAGATTTGAATAAACGTAGTATAAATATATAATACATTAAGTTTATGAAAGCCATATTTTGTTAAATGTGGCTTTTTTTGTGTATAATATAATAATATAGTAATAATACTAATTGAGTTCAAAAATGTGTAAAGGAGTGTATAAATTGAAATTTAGTGAATTTAAATATGAAAGGCCAAATTATGAAGATATCAAAATAGAATTTAATGAAATAATATTTAAAATAGACAATAGTAATACATATGAAGAACAATTAAGATACATAAAAGAGTTAAACAAATTAAGAAACAACATAGATACTATGAGTACTATATCTTCTATAAAATACAGTATAAATACAGCAGATGAAAATAATATTAACGAAAAAAATTACTGGGATGAAAACTCACCATTATATGAAGAATTAAACTCTACTTTTTATAAAAGTATGGTTAATTCAAAATTCAAAGATGAACTAGTAAAAGAAATAGGAGAGCAATTCTTCAAAATAGCAGAGTTTAATCTAAAGTCTTTTTCAAGTGAAATAATAGAAGAGCTTAAAGAAGAAAATAAATTAACATCTGAATACACTAAGTTACTTGCAAGTTGTAAGATAAACTTCCAAGATGACGAAAGAAACTTATCTCAAATGAGTCCTTTTATGCAATCAAAGGATAGAAGTACAAGAAAAGAAGCTTCAGATTTATATTATAAGTTCTTTGAAACAAATGAAGAAAAGTTTGATGAATTATACGACAAACTTGTAAAAGTAAGAGATAAGATGGCAAGAAAATTAGGGTTTGATAGCTTTGGAGAACTAGGTTATATAAGAATGTATAGAACTGATTATAATGCAGGTGATGTTTCTAATTTTAGAAAACAAGTACTAGAATATATAGTTCCAGTTGCAAATAAATTATATAAAAGACAGGCAAAAAGACTTAATTTAGAAAATCTTAAATATATAGACGAGCCTTTTGAGTTTGAAAGTGGAAATGCAACTCCAAAGGGAAGCCCAGAGTTTATTTTACAAAATGGAATTAAAATGTATAGTGAGCTATCAGATGAAACTAGGGAATTCTTTAAATTTATGATGGAAAATGAACTTTTAGATGTATTGTCTAAGAAAAACAAAGGCCCTGGTGGATACTGTACTTATATACCTAATTATAAGTCTCCATTTATATTCTCAAACTTTAACTCAACTTCTGATGATATAGATGTGCTTACTCATGAAGCAGGTCATGCTTTTCAAGTTTATATGTCAAGACATATAGAAATGCCAGAGTTAAACTTCCCAACATATGAAAGCTGTGAGATACATTCTATGAGTATGGAGTTTATAACTTGGCCATGGATGAACTTATTCTTTGAAGAAGATACAGAAAAATATAAGTTTGCTCACTTAGGTAGTGCTATTAAGTTTATACCTTATGGTATAGTTGTAGATGAGTTCCAACATTTAATATATGAAAATCCTAATGCAACATATGATGAAAGAAAGCAAATGTGGAGATCTCTTGAGAAAAAATACCTTCCTCACAAAGACTATGAAGGATGTGATTTTTTAGAAAAGGGAACTTGGTGGTTTAAACAAGGCCATATATTCAAAAATCCTTTTTATTATATAGATTATACATTAGCTCAAATATGCGCACTTCAATTTTGGAAGAAAATGAGTGAAGATAGAACAAAAGGTTGGGAAGATTATATGAAACTATGTAGTGTAGGTGGAATTAAGTCGTTTTTAGAGTTAGTTAAACTAGGAAATCTTAAGTCACCTTTTGAAGATGGGTGTGTAAGTTCTGTTATAGGAAATATCGATGAATGGTTAGAAAGTGTAGATGATAGTAAGCTTTAAATAAGTAAAATTTAGATAATAAATACATAACGTTTAGTAAAAAATTATATTAGAGTAACTAGAAAGAGTGGTGTATTTAAATGATTTTTCTAAATAGAAGAGATGCAGGAGAAAAAATTGCAGACCATCTTGAAAAATTTAAAAATGAGAATGTAATAGTGCTTGCAGTCCCAAGAGGTGGTATTGAAGTAGCTTATGATACAATCAAAAGATATAATTTTGAATGGGATTTAATAATTCCAAGAAAAATTGGCGCACCTGATAATAAAGAAGTAGCTGTAGGTGCAGTATCAGTTGATAGAAGTTATATTATAAATGAATATTTTGTTAAAGCACTTAAGATATCAAATAAATATTTAGCACAAGAAATAAATGATCAAATAAATGAAATTAAAAGAAGATTAAAGGAGTACAGAGGAACTGAGGCACTTCCAGATGTTAAAGATAAGACTGTAATACTAATTGATGATGGAATTGCCACTGGATTCACTTTAACTGCAGCAATAAAGTCAATTAAGAATCTTGGAGCAGTTAAAATTGTTTTAGCTGTTCCTGTAGGACCAAGACATACAGTTAAGCAATTTAAAGAAATCGTAGATGAGGTAATATGTATTTATTCACCAGATGATTTTACTTCAGTAGGTCCATATTATAAGGATTTTTCACAAGTTGAGGATGAAGAAGTATTTAATTTGTTAAAGGAATTAAGAAGTTAGCTTGTTGATTATAAACTATAATTAATTATGTTAATTATAGTTTATAATCTATAGTATTTTAGAAGAAAAATTAATAAGAGGAGATATACAAATGATAAACAAAATAGGAAAAATAACATTATACGTAAACAATCAAGATGATGCTAAGAAGTTCTGGACTGAAAAATTAAACTTTGTAGTTAAGTTAGAACAACCAATGGGACCAAACATGAAATGGTTAGAAGTTGGGCCAAGTGAAAGCGCATTTACAACATTTATTTTATATGATAAGAATTTAATGAAATCTCAAAATCCATCAACTAATATTGAACACCCATCTATATTATTAAGTACTACTGATATAGAAGATTCTTATAACAAAATGAAAGAAAATAGTGTTGAAGTAGGAGAACTTATGATTATGCCTTATGGAAAAATGTTCTCATTTAAAGACCAAGATGGAAACGAATATATGCTTCGTGAAGATAAATAGTAATTAATATGAAATTTATTGGATACAGAACATTAAAAACAGGTATAGGAGCTTCAATTTCAATTATTATTGCAAAGGAATTAGGTTTATCATATGCAGCAGCTGCAGGGATAATTACCATATTAAGCATTCAAAGTACAAGGAAAAAATCTGTAATTATAGCTAGTCAACGTATATTTGCATGTATTTTAGCTTTAATTATTTCGAGTATTCTCTTTAAATTACTTGGATACAATCCTATAGTTTTTGGTATATTTATATTAATTTTTATATCTTTAGCTGTAAGATTAAATATAGAAGAAGGAATAGTTGTAAGTTCTGTAATTGTAACACATTTATTAGATAAGAATTCATTTAGTATAGATTTGATTCAAAATGAATTAGAGCTTATGTTTATAGGTGTAGGAATAGCATTGATATTAAATGTTTATATGCCTAGTATAGAAAAGGAAATTAAAGAAGATCAAGTATACATTGAAGAAAAGATGAAGGAAATATTAATAAAAATGGCAATTTGTTTAAAGGAAGACTATAGTTTAATAACAGAAGACAATTTATTTAATGATCTAGAAGAGAAGCTTTATTATGCAAGAAAGCGAGCTTATAAAAATCTAAATAATTATGTTTTATCAGATTCAAGTTATTATGTGCAATATATAGAAATGAGAATTAAACAGTTTGAAAGCATTGAAAGAATGAAGGAGCATTTCCAAAAATTCTTTGTTACATATGATCAAACTATTATGATATCTAAATTTACAGAAAAAGTAGCATATTCAATATATGAAGATAATACAGCAGAGGATTTACTTCGTGATTTAAATATATTAAGAGATATTTTCAAGAAAATGCCTCTTCCAACAACTAGAGAAGAATTTGAAAATAGAGCAATGCTTTTTCAATTTTTAAATGATATGGAACAATTTTTAAAAGATAAAAATGAATTTAAAAAGATGACTTCTGTTGATTAAATAGACTTAATATCAACACTATATTAAAACACATCCAAATATAAAAAAGAGTTGTCATATGACAACTCCTTATCTATTGGCTCTAAAAGAGGGATTGGGACCCTCAACCTATCGGTTAACAGACGAGTGCTTCACCGTTGAGCTATCTTGGAATATTTTATTTTACATAAACTATTATTATTATTTTTTGTTTATTATACACTTATTTATGAATTTTTAAAAAGTATATAAGCATTTTATAAGGTTAACCAAAATAATTAGTAATTAATTATTTTGGTTAACCTATTTTAAATATAGGGTTGACGCAAGTTTATATTTATTTTATAATTTATCTATAAAATAAATTAGACGGGGGAGTTTATATGAAAATTAAGAACATGGTATATGTGGCGTTATTTGCTGCATTAATGATAGTTATGGGAGTTATACCTGCTATACCGCTATCCTTTATACCTGTACCAATTACAATTCAAACACTGGGGGTAATGTTAGCAGGAGCGATATTAGGGTCACGCTTAGGAGCTGCAAGTCAAATAGTATTTTTAATATTAATAGCAGTAGGAATTCCAGGGCTATCTGGTGGGCGCGGAGGATTTAGTGCATTTGTAGGACCTTCTGCAGGATTCTTACTTTCTTGGCCATTAGCCGCATTTACAATTGGATTTATACTTGAACGTGTAGAAAAGATAAATTATAAAAATACATTTTTAGCAACTTTAATAGGTGGAGTAATAGTTATATACGCTATTGGAATTCCTGTTATGGCATTTATGACAAATACTCCTATACTGGCGGCAACTAAAGGATGTCTTGCATTTATACCAGGAGATTTAATAAAAGTAATAATTTCAACTATATTAGTAACACGCATTGCTAATATAAGTGTATTAAAATCTTATAATAAGTAAATTAATATAAAAGGTTTGCCTTATAGGCATACCTTTTAATTTTTTAAGGAGAGATTTTATGATTATTACAAGTACATATAAAAAACACTCAAAAGACAATAAAGTAGCTATTGTTTTTGGTAATAAAGAAGTTAACTACTATGAGTGGAATAACCTTATAAATAAAAGTGCTAATTATTTTAATAATTTAAAATCAAAGGGAAAAGTTGTAATTTTATTGAAAAACAGTATAACTTTTTTGCAAGTATTCACAGGGGCAGTTCATGCAGGATGGGTTGCTATACCATTTGATACAAAGTGGAAATATGAAGAAATAAAAGAAAAGATAATGTATATAAATCCTGATCTAATTATTTCTGACGAGAGGTTTATCAAAGAAATAAAAGAATTTTCAATAAAAGTAATTACAAAAGTGGAATTTGAAGAAGGGATTTCCTCAGAATGTAAGGTTTTTGATATAACTACTTGTGAAAAAGATTTATTTTATATGGGATTTACATCTGGGACAACGGGCAAACCAAAGGCATTTGTTAGAAATCATCTTTCTTGGGTAGAAAGCTTTAATTGTAGTACAAATGATTTTAATATAACTAAGGAACATAATGTACTTATAATAGGGAACTTAGTGCATTCATTATTTTTATATGCAGCTATAAGTACATTATTTATAGGTGGAACTATTATATTATTAGAGAAATTCTCACCTATTAGAACATATGAACTTATGAGAAAAAATACAAATACTGTTTTATTTGCAGTGCCGACAATGTTGGAAGCTTTAGTACGTGAAAATACTGCACAGGTTTTTAATCGGCCATTAAAAATAATATGTTCAGGAGCTAAGTGGGAATATGGATTAAAAGAAAGAATAAGAGATGTTTTTTATAAATCTGAGTTTTATGAATTTTATGGAGCATCAGAGCTGAGTTTTGTAACTTACCTTGATCCTATTGGAAATATAATAAGGCCAGAGTCTATAGGTAAACCATTTTTCAATGTAGAAGTTTCTATTAGAAATAATGGAACAGAAGTTAAAAAAGGGGAAATAGGAAAATTATATGTTAAAAGTAATCTTATATTCTCAGGATATTATAAAAATGAAGAGGGTACAAAAGAAGTATTAAAAAATGGATGGGCTACAGTTGGAGACTTGGCAAGACAAACTGAAGATGGATATATATATTTAGTTGGAAGAGATAAAAATAAGCTTATTGTTGGAGGCGTAAATGTATATCCTGAGGAAATAGAAAGTGTATTACTACAAAATGAAGATGTTATAGAAGCTTGTGTTATAGGAATAAAAGATGAATATTGGGGAGAGAAGTTAGTTTCTTTTATAAAAGTTAAAGATAATAATATGTTTTCTTTAATAGACTTAAAAAAATATGTAAGAAAAAGATTATCTAGTTATAAAATTCCTACAAAATGGAATGTTTTAAATGAATTTCCTTATACTTATAGTGGAAAAATTGCACGTGAAGTATTAAGGGAAAATTACATAAAGGAGAATTTAAAATGAGAAATGCAGTAATAGTTTTAGCTAAACGTACTGTTATTGGAAAAAAGGGAGGGTATTTTAAAGATATGCCTCCTGAGGATTTAGCATCTATAGTTATTAAAGATATTATAGAGACATCGCAAATATCTCCTAAATTAATAGAGGATGTTATATTAGGAAATGTTGTTGGACCTGGCGGAAATATAGCAAGGCTTTCTGCACTTAAAGCAAATTTACCTATATCTATTCCTGGTATTACAATTGATAGACAATGTGGCTCAGGACTTGAAGCTATAAGATTAGCTTGTTATTTAGTTAAATCTGGAGCTAGTAATTGCATTTTGGCTGGTGGAGTTGAAAGTTGTAGTTTATCCCCTTATCACAAACGTGCTAGGTTTTCACCTGAGGAAATAGGAGATCCTGATATGGGAATTGGAGCAGAAAATGTAGCGAAAATTTATAATATAACTAGGGAAATGCAAGATGAATTTGCAATATCTAGTTATAAGAAAACATTAAATTCTTTAGAAAACAATGCTTTTATAGATGAGATAGTTCCAATAGATGATAAGTATTTAAGAGATGAAGGAATAAAAGAAGGATTAGACTATGAACGTTTGATTAAAAGAGTTAGACCTATTTTCAAAAAAAATGGTACTGTAACCCTAGGAAACTCGTGTGGAGTAAACGATGGAGCATCTATTGTCCTTGTAATGGAAGAAAATATCGCAAAAGAAATGGGCTTTAAAAAAATGATAAGATTTGTTGATGCAGAAGTTTGTGGAGTAAATCCAAATTTGCCAGGTATAGGGCCAGTTCCAGCTGTAAATAAACTACTTGAAAAAGTTAAATTAACAAAAAAAGATATTGACTTAGTAGAATTTAACGAGGCATTTGCAGCGCAGGTTGTTGCATCAATAAATGCTTTGAATATTCCATTTGAAAAAGTAAATGTTGGAGGAGGGGCGATATCTATAGGCCACCCTTATGGAGCATCAGGAGCTATATTAGTGACAAGGTTATTTACAGAACTTAATAGAAGAAATAAAAAATATGGATTGGCTACACTTGGTATTGGTGGAGGAATGGGAATAGCGTGTTTATTTGAAAGATGATTTCTATATAAAATAGAAATCATCCTTCTATTAGCTTAAGTCCAATTGCACCTACTAAAATACATCCCATAAAAAATAGTCTTTTAAAATCCTTTGATTCTTTATAAACAATAATCCCCATAACTGCTCCGCCAACTGTACCAATTCCAGTCCAAACTGAATATGCAGTTCCCATAGGTATTTTATTTAGAGCCAATGATAAAAATAAAAAACTTCCAACAAAGGTTAAAACTTGGTACAGTAGCATAGATTTTTTTTCGGTTAAAATATATTCTTTCATAAAATAAAGTCCAAGGATTTCGAAAGATCCTGCGATTAATAAAAATATCCACTCCATTTTAATTACCACCTTCATCCAGTATTTCTTTGTCTTGCGTTTCTTCAACTTTTTCATTTATTAGCTTAAGGCCTACAACTCCAATTACTATTAGTAATACAAATATTAGTTTCTTAAAAGATAATGATTCGCCAAATAAAAAAACATCTACTAAAATAACTCCAGCTGTGCCAAGGCCAGTAAAAACAGCGTAAACTGTACCAACTGGAAGTGATTTTGTTGCTTGTATAATTAAATAAAAGCTTAAAATAATAAGACCAGCTACAAAACCCCAATCTATAGGTGAGTCAGCGGTTTTTAAACCAGGAACCCAAATTAATTCAATAATTCCAGCTATAACAACATAAATCCAATCCATAATTTCCTCCTTATATTAATTTGCGATTCCTCGCCAAAATACTTTCCAAATACTATCTAAACGAAGATTAAACCCTGAATCTCCTGTATAAAAAAGTTCAAGCATGCAACCATCAAAAATACATAAATAAGCTTCGGCTAATTCTTCTGCATTGTATTTATGTAGTTTATCTTCCAATATTTCTTCTTTAAATATATCTTCAAATAATTTTTTTATCTTAAATATATATTCATTTGTTCTTTCTATACTTTTTTCCGCTAGTTCCCTTGGGGGGAAGTATAGTGATCGAATCCAAAACATTACTTCATCATTTTCTTCTGCTCTTTTTTTATAACAAATAAGAAAGTGTTTTAATTTAATTTCTAATGATTGTTCTTTTGTTTCGTGTAGGTATTTGTCTACAAAAAAATAATCCATTAATATTACTTCTTCTAAGCAATTAATGTATAAATCTTCCTTGTTTCTAAAATGACTATAAATTGATGGTTTTTTTATACCGACCTCTTGAGCAATCTTTTCAAGTGAAGCACCTTTAAATCCATATCGTGCAAAGTTCGAGATAGCTATTTTCTTAATTTTATCTTTTGTCATAAACTCACCTTCCTACCGTTCGTTAGGTAAATTATACATTTTTAAAATAAATATGTCAATAACAAAACTATCACGATGAAAGGAGGTATATACTCTTTAATAAACAAATTTTATATAGGATAGTATTTCAATAATTACTTATATCTATAGGAGGTTAAAATGATAAGCAATTTTGATAAGTTAAATCATAAATACTTTATGCAAGAAGTATTAATAGATGCAATAGAGGCTGGAGAACTTGTTAATAAGCCTAAAGAGAAGTATTGTGTTTACAAATGTTTCTGCGTCAATTATGTATATTGACTTTATACAATATATAAAATAACATATATAGTTGTGTTTGCAATAAAGTAACTAAATTCTAGGAGGACAAAATGAATATACGAAGTGAGAACCTTGGCACAGAGAAAATCAGCAAGCTTTTACTTAGCTTATCTTTGCCAGCTACAATAGGGATGATGGTAAATAGCTTATATAATGTTATAGATACAATGTTTGTCGGGCAAGGGGTAGGGGCAGATGCCATTGGAGGACTTGCAATAGCATTTCCGGTTCAAATGCTTACCATGGGTCTTGCCCAAATGATTGGAATTGGAGCTGCATCTGCAGTTTCAAGAAATCTAGGTTCTGGAAATATAGAAAGAGTAGATCAAATTGCAGGTAATGCATATGTATTAATTACTGCAATTAGTGCTTTATACGCTATAATTGGTTTATTATTTACAAATCCACTTTTAACATTGTTTGGTGCAACTCCAAACCTTTTACCTTATGCTAGTGAATATATGAAAGTTATATTCTTAGGAAGTGTATTCTTTTCACTTACAATGACTATTAACAGCTTAATACAGGCAGAGGGAAATGCAAAGATACCTATGATTTCAACTTTATTAGGGGGAATATTAAATATAATATTAGACCCTATATTTATATTTGGATTTGATATGGGTATTGCAGGTGCGGCTTGGGCTACAGTAATTTCTCAGGTAGTTTCATTTATATATGTTATTAAATATCTCTATAGCGGAAAAAGTACATTAAAGGTAAAACTTCATCACTTAGCACTAAAGCTAGATATAGCTCGTGAAATATTTGCAGTTGGCTCTTCGGCCTTTACTAGAAGTGCTACTAATACAATATTTTCAATTGTTGTAAATAACTCTTTAAGAATTTACGGTGGAGATTTAGCTATTACAATATTTGGAATAACAAACAGAGTTATTGCATTTTTATTTTTACCTGTAATAGGTGTAGTACAAGGAATGCAACCTATAGTTGGATATAATTATGGAGCAAAGAAAATAGATAGAGTAAAGGAAGTTGTAAAAGTAACAATAATAATATCTACTGGTATATCTGTATTTGGCTGGATAATAGGGCAGACTATACCACATTTAATAATAAGGGCATTTACTTCAGATCAAAATATAATAAAAACTGGTTCAGATATATTGAGAATAATGATAGCATTAATTCCAACTCTTGGAATACAAATTGTAGGATCTGTATTATTTCAATCTCTTGGTAAAGCTGTACCATCTATAGTTTTATCATTATTAAGACAGTTTATATTACTTACTCCATTAATATTAATACTTCCTAGGATTGCTGATTTAGGTCTTAAAGGTGTTTGGTTGTCATTCCCAATAGCTGATATCTTAGCCATTATAATAACTGTTATACTTATTAAAAAAGAGATGAAAAAAATAGAAAAAGAGTAAATATAAAAAGAGAATGCATTGGCATTCTCTTTTGTTTGTTATTTACAAAAATCTTTTTTTCTAAAAATTGATCTTAGAAGTAATATCCATCCCCATGAAATAGTAAGTGATGGAATTGCTGCTATAATTACAGCCTCTAATGGAGACATACTAGAAAATTTAAGAGGTGAAAAAAATATTATGAATGTAACAACTAACATAACAAGTAAAGTAATTTTTTCATACATAGTTGATGGAGGAGTAAAAAATATTTTAAAAAGATTCATCTTAGCTTTCACACTTACACCAACTTTCCAATTTTTTCTTCAACTAATTCAACAAGTTTTCCAGAATGTATTAAATCTTTTATAGTATTAATATGAGGATAAAGATAAATATCTTCTTCCATAATAGGTACAGTTAAGGCTATCTCATCTAAAACAGCTTTTGTAGCACTTCCTGGTGAAAATTCTTCTTCAACAAACTGATGTGCTTGATATACTGATAAAAGCTCTATTGCTAAAATATATTCAAGTTTTTCTGAAACTTGTTTTGCTTTTTTTGAAGCATTATATCCCATTGCAACGTAATCTTCTTGGTTTCCGCAAGTAGGTATTCCATCAACTGTAGCAGGGTGTGATAAAATTTTCATATCATTTAATAACCCAGCTTGTGTATACTGAGGTATCATTAGTCCAGAATTAAGACCAGGCTTTTTAATTAAAAACCATGGATACTCTGATAAGCTACCATCTACAAGTCTGTTATTTCTACGCTCAGACATTTTTGCAATCATTGTTGCAGCAATACAAGATGAATCCATTTCTATTCCAACATATGATGAATCAGCATTACACCCTGATATAGCTTCACCATCATCGCCTTCAGGCCATATTATAGGGTTATCACAACATGAGTTCATTTCTATTTCAATAGTTTTTAGCGCATCGTTTAATGTCTTTTTAGCAGCACCGTGTAGTTGAGGGATACATCTAATAGATAGAGCATCTTGTAATCTAAAATTTTTATAATTATTTGCTATTTCTGAGTCATCCAAAACTTTTCTTACATTAGATGCTGTATTTTTTTGATCTTCGTGTGGACGTACACCCATTAAACGATCATCAAAGGCCTTTGTAGTTCCTTTTAATACCTCAAGTGTCATTGCTCCAATAATATCTGCAGACTTAGATGAGTTCAACATATCATATAATGCAAGTGCTCCAATAGCTGTAACACTTGTAGTTCCTGAAACTAATACAAGACCTTCTTTTGAAGATAATACGGTTGGTTTTAGGTTAGCTCTTTTTAGTGCTTCTTTTGTTGGTAAAAGCTCACCATCAAAATACGCCATACCTTCGCCTATTAGTACTAATGCCATATGTGCTTCTGGAGAAAGATATCCAACTGAACCTTCCTTTGGAGCAAATGGAGTAACACCAAGGTTTAAAAATTCTTTATACAATTCCATTGTTTCTATACGTGCTCCACAATATCCTTGACCTACATTTTGAAGTACCATAAGTATTGTTGCACGTACTTCTTCAATAGATAAAGGGTCACCAACTGAAGTAGAGTGGGAAAGTACAATGTTTCTTTGAAGTTTAGCTGTCTCATCCTGTGATATAACTTGAGTACATAGTGCCCCAAATCCTGTAGTTATTCCATACATTACGCGGCCTTCATCAATCCACTTTTCAACTAGATTTCTTGATTTATTAACTTTATCATAGTATTTTATAGAAAATTCTACAGTTGCTCCAAAACGAGCAACTGCAATTAATTCTTCTATTGTTATTTTATCTCCTAGTATAACTTTTTTTATATCCTGAGGATTTATTCTCTCTAGCAAGGTTACTTCCTCCTTATTCTTCAACTTTATCTATGAAAAACATCTTAATTGCTGAAATTACTTGAAGTACAAATATGAATAAAACCATAAAACCACCTGCTGCAGCAAGGTATTTTACACCATCGACACCTTGTACTCCGCCTGCATAGGCTACCATGAAAAATGCTATAGAACCTATTGATACACCCCACAAAATCTTTTGCCAATTTGCAGGTTCTTCATCATGTGTTGAATCTTTAGTGCATAATGATGCAATAGTAGTTGTCATTGCATCAGCTGCAGTAGCAAATGAAATAATTAATGTAAGCATAACAATTGGTATAAGAATTGCTCCAAGTGGAAGTTCTGCTAGGAATGACCATAATCCAGCAACAGCTCCATTATCGGTAATAGTAGATATTAAATCTAATCTACCCGTTTGTTGCCAGTAAAGTGCAGTAGAACCCCATATTCCAAACCAAACTAATCCAAAAGTTGAAGGAAGTATCCAGTTTATTATCATAAATTCACGTATAGTTCTTCCGTAAGAAATCATAGCAAGGAAGATACCCATTAAAGGTGCATATGCAATCCATATAGCCCAGTCATATAATGTCCACCACATAACAAGAGCCTCTCCACCCATATCTATAGGGTCAAGTCCCCATTGCCAGAAATTTTGAAGCCAATAGCCTATACCTGCTGTAGAAGTTCTAAGTATATATAGAGTAGGGCCAACTAAAAATAAAAAGCCTAGTAAAACATAAAATATCTTTGAGTTAAAATCTGCAAGCCATCTTATACCTTTATCAACACCTAAATATGAAGCAACTGTAAATGTAGCTGTTACTATAACTGCAAGAACTGACCAAACAATCGGTCCTTGCTTAATTCCATAAGAAAGTTCTATTCCTGATCCAACTAATGCAAGGCCAGCGCCAAGAGATGAAGCTAATCCTAGGGCAATAGCAAGAAGTGATAAAGTATCTATTATATTAGGCCATATTCCCTTTGTTATTTTCTCTCCAAATAGAGGAATTAGAGTAGCGGTTACAGATAAAGACTTCTTTTTATTAAAGTACATATATGCAACAATTAATCCGCATAATGAATACATTGCATAAGGTATAAAAGTCCAGTTATAGAAACAACGTGCAATAGCATAAATTGCTGTCATAGGAGCTAAGGGTTCAACTCCTGATTGAGTAAGTTCACCATAAATATTACCAAAATATATTATTGGTTCATTTACACCATAAGTAATAACACCTGTAGCTATACCACCTGTAAGTGCCATAGCAAACCAAGTCATAAATGGATACTTAGGTTTTGCATCTGGACCTCCAAATCTAATTTTACCAAATTTAGAAAATGTAATAATTCCTACTAAAATTAATGCAACAACTGAAACTATCTGATAAAGCCATCCAAAACTTCTAAGAGACCATAAAAAAGTGTCAGTAGCAACTTTTGTTAACATCTCATTGTTTACAATTCCTAATAATGCTGCACCCCCTATAACAATAAATGAAGGCCAAAATACACCTTTACGTATTGGTTTTGCATTATTAGTTTTATTTGTGCTTTTTTCTGTTGCCATTAAAAATCTCCCCCCTTTTATATTTTACTTATTTATAATAGCAACTTCTGTGCCAAAAAAATTTAATCTTAAAAATAATTTTGAAAGCATTATAAATAGCCGTTACATAATTTTGAATTTTGAAAATTGTTATAAAATTTTAGGCTATATTATACGAACACATGCAAAAAAATTTTGCATAGATTGATTTAATTTATAAAATGGCTAAATATCATAATAAAAAATATGCAAAATATCTTTGCATGAGCAAAAATATTTTGCACTATTAATCCTTTAATTTTTTCATTCTATATTGAAGGCTTTGTCTGCTCATACCTAATATTTTTGCACTTTGTGTTATATTTCCATTGTTTAATTCAATTGTTTGATTAATTATTTCTTTTTCAAAAATTTTTAAACGCTCTTCAAGGGGTCCATAGTTCAATGTTTTTGAAGTTATGTATTCGTTAACTTGAGTCAATTTATTAGTTCTAGGTTTTAAAGATTTGAGATAATCAGGAAGAGAATTCAAGGCTATTTCTAATACATCATCACTAGTGCAGTTAAAAGAATGCTCAATTGTATTTTGAAGTTCTCTTATATTGCCTGGCCAATCATAATTTAAAAATATATTTAATACATCTTGAGAGATTTTAAGATTAGATTTATTATAGCGGCTACATAATTCCTTTAAAAAATGATCTACTAAAATAGGTATATCTTCTTTTCTTTCCTTTAATGGTGGAATATTAATTTTAATTGTAGATATTCTATAATAAAAATCACTTCTCATTTTTTCTTGTTCAATTAGCTTGAAAGGGTCTTCATTAATTGCTGCAATTACTCGTAAATCACATTTAATATATTCACTTCCTCCAATTCGTTGAAATCTTTTTTCTTGAAGCACTCTTAGAAGTTTTGCTTGTATTTGAGGACTAATTGAATTAACTTCATCTAAAAAAATAGTTCCACCTTGTGCCATTTCAAAAAATCCTTTTTTTGTAATACTCCCAGTAAAAGCACCTTTTTCGGTTCCAAAAAACATGCTTTCAAAAAGATTATAAGGTATAGCACTGCAGTTTATATCTATGAAGTTTTTGTGTCTTCTTCTGCTAAAAGAGTGGATACTTTGTGCTATAAGTTCTTTTCCACTTCCTGTAGCTCCAACAATTAAGATACTTGAATCTGTTAATGAGATTTTTTTAGAAAAATGAATAATATCATTCATAGATTTAGATGAATGAATAATATCGTCAAATTTGTATAATTCATCTTCTTTATCAGATTGTTCCTTATCTACATACTTTTCAAGGTTTAATGCTTTATTTTCAACTTGCTTAAGTACTGATAAATCACTTTCAAAAACAACAGCTCCATACAATTTTTTATCTATTTTTATTGGATATCCCGAGTTAATTGTAGTCAGTGATTTACCGTTTTTTATTTCAAATCTATCACATCTGTTTGATACAGGTTTTTGTGTTCTTAAAACTGTTAAGATTGTACTGTATTCCTCTTTTACATCATATAAATCGAGTAGATGTTTTCCTTTAAAATCATCTTTATTATAGTTTTCAAGATATTCACTAGCAGGATTACAATTTAGAAAGTGTCCATTCTTATCGTATATCTGAACTCCTTCTGATACATAGTTAATGGCTTGTTCGTAAATATGTGCTAAAAATCCATCATGGCTTAGATACAATGTGCTTTCATCTAATTCCTTTAATAATTGGTATTTGAAAAATTTATTTTGAATTTCTACTATTCCTCCATTTAAGCTAATGGGAGTACCTAGTACGTGGTCTATCTTTTGTCCTATTAAATCATCTATATTGTTGTATTCAAACCACTTTTTCAAATCACCTACACACAATATTTTTTTTAAGTAAAATTCAGAATCAATTTTCATTATTAAATCTACTACAGCCAAGGAGATCACCCCTTAATTCTATATATTTTTAAAATAATTATATCATTTTCATAAAGACTCATATAGATACATAATATTTAATAAGATATACAATTATGCAAGGAAGGAGATATTACAGTGCATTATAATAGACAATATCCATTTCAACAAGAAGTCACAGAAACAATGGGGTTAATAAGTAATTCAGTGAATTTAGAAACTGTATCTTCAAACTATTATGACTGGTTAGTAGATAATATTCCAGTAGAAGGCCTAACAAGAGCACAAAGACAGGAAATAGCAGATATTTTGATGACTATAAGAGATGATGAAATAAAACATAATGAAATGTTTATGCAAATATATAAGGATTTTACAGGTAATGATATACAAATTGATAAAAAAGATTTTGTTCCTCCTCAAAGTTTTTTAGATGGGTTAAAAACAGGTTTATTTGAAGAATTTAACTCAGTAAGACGATACAGAGAAATAATGCGCAAAATACCAGGGGATGAATACAAATCTATATTGTTTGATATAATTACAGATGAATTAATACATGGACATTTATTTGAGTACATATATTCAACTGTGCTGAACTCTGTACAGCAAAGTAGATCAAGGAAAAAGTAGCAATAAATCATTGATTTTGATGAAAAATGTGTTATAATTGCATATATCATACAAATAAGCTCGTATAAAATCGGTAATATGGTCCGAAAGTTTCTACCTGCTATCCGTAAATTAGCAGACTACGAGGTATTGTGTTTATAGTGTATAGGTATATCTATACCTATTCTCGGGCTCAACACCTCAATTTATATTGAGGTGTTTTTTTATTTGAGGATGCTTGTGTATGATAAATATTATAAAAAAATCTATGAGGTGATATAAATGGAGAGCTTACATAAGCGTATTTTAGAAGATGGAAATGCATTATCAGAAAATGTATTAAAAGTAGATTCTTTTTTGAATCATCAAGTAGATCCACATTTAATGTATGAAATGGGAACTTATTTTAAGAACTACTTTAAAGAACATAAAATTACAAAAATATTTACAATTGAAAGTTCTGGAATTGCTCCTGCTGTAATGGCTGCAATGCAAATGAACTTACCTATGGTAACGTTAAAAAAACAAAAATCAAAGACCTTAAACAATGATGTTTATCAAACCAGTGTATATTCATATACAAAGGGACTACACTATGAATTAACTTTATCTAAAAGTTATATAAATGAAGAAGATAACATATTAATTATAGATGATTTTTTGGCAAATGGAGAAGCTGTACTAGGTACTATACGTTTAATTGAAGAATCTAAGGCTAAAGTTGGTGGTATAGGAATAGTTATTGAAAAATCATTTCAACCTGGACGTGAAAGGCTCGAAAATAAGGGATATGACGTATATTCATTAGCTCGCATTGCTAAATTGGACAAAGGGTTAATCGAGTTTGTAAAATAAGTACAACCTATCAGAATTTTTATTTGAAAAACTCTAATATATAGTTATAATTAAAATGTAAATATATATTAAGGGGAGTGTTACAAATGAGTGATTTATCATATAAAAAAGACAATAGTGCATTATTAATTATCGATATGCAAAATGCATTTATTAACAAAGAAGGATCATTATCAAAAATGGGACTTGATACATCAAGAACATCAACTGTTATTGATCCAATAAAAGAGTTAAAAAAAGAATTTAAAGCACAAAATAGACCAGTTATTTATATACAACATACACATCGTGTAGATAAAACAGATGGAGGAATGATTGCCAAGGTGTTTCCTCCAATTATGGACTTAGGACATTGTATGGAAGGCACTTGGGATGGTGAAATAATTGATGAATTAAAGCCAGAAAAAGACGATTATATAGTTAGAAAACACCGTTTTAGTGCATTTTACAATACTCAACTAGAAGAAGTATTACGTGGATTAGGAATTGAAACATTAGTTGTAAGTGGAATTGCTACAAATGTATGCGTTGAATCAACAGTTAGAGATGCGTTTTATCGTGACTATAACGTATTTGTTCCAAGAGAAACTACAGCTTCATATACAGTAGAACAAGAGCAAGGAGCATTTGGAAACTTTGAGTTTGCTTTTGCACGTGTTGTATCACTAGATGATATGTTAAATGAATTAAAAAAATAATTTATTAAATTTGCTGTCTCAAAATAGAAAATAATTTCTATTTCGAGACGGCTTTTTTTATTAAAAAATTTAATTTATAGCATGTTCATAAATAGTTATGTAGAGACATATTATTTAATATAGATAAATTATACAAGCAAGAAGATATTAAAAAACTCGTATAAAATCGGTAATATGGTCCGAAAGTTTCTACCTGCTAGCCGTAAATTAGCAGACTACGAGGTATTGTGTTTATTGTGGTAGATATATTTATATCTATCTATGGCTCAACACCTCAATTTATATTGAGGTGTTTTTTTTATTAGTGATAAAGGGAGGTGAAAAATATGTTAAAAAATAAAGCATATAAGTTTAGAATATATCCAAATAAGGAGCAAATTATATTAATAAATAAAACGATAGGTAGCTCTAGATTTGTATACAATTACTTCTTAGATAAATGGAATACTTCATATATGGAAACTAACAGGGGTCTAAATTACAACAAATGTGCTACTCAATTACCTACTCTTAAAAAGAAATTTGAATGGTTAAAGGAAGTGGATAGTACATCGCTGCAATCATCTATTAGAAATTTAGCATATACCTATGATAGATTTTTTAAAGGTAGAAATGATAAGCCGATATTCAAATCAAAGAAAAATTCTGTTCAATCATATACTACAAAATTTACCAACAATAACATAGTGGTTATAGGAAATAAGTTAAAACTACCTAAACTAGGATTAGTTAAATTTGCTAAATCTAAAGAACTTGAAGGTAGGATATTAAATGCTACTATAAGAAAAACATTCAGTGGCAAATATTTTGTATCTATACTTTGTGAAGTAAACATTCAACCTTTGTCTAAAACAAATAAAGCTGTAGGTATAGATGTAGGACTAAAAACCTTTGCTGTGTTTTCAGATGATACATCAGATATAACTACTCCAAAATATATAAGAAAATATGAGAAACGATTAGTTAGATTGGAAAAAAATCTTAGTAGAAAAAATAAAAATAGTAACAATTACTATAAAAATAAACTTAATTTAGATAAAATTCATGAAAAGATAGGCAATTGTACATATGACTTTCTTCAAAAACACTCTACAAATATAATCAAAAGCCACGATATAGTTTGTATGGAGAATTTGAAAGTCAATGATATATCAAAAAATCATAAACAAGATAAAGCAATATCAGAAGTGAGTTGGTATATGTTTAAAACTATGCTTGAGTACAAAGCTGAGTGGTATGGAAAAACTGTATTAACATTATCAAAAACATTTGCTAGTTCTCAATTATGTTCTAAGTGCGGATATAAAAATAAGGAAGTTAAAAATCTAAATCTTAGAGAATGGACTTGTCCAGAGTGTCAAACTCACCATGATAGAGATAAGAATGCTAGTATAAATATCTTGAATGAAGGGCTTAGACAATTGGCATAAGCCATAAAACCGAAGGGACTTCGGGGTTAGCTTGGGTAAACTTATGGCCATTTCCATATTGACCAAGAAATTTACCAATATATTGGTAGGTAGTTCAAAGTTAAGTTATATTATCACAAGTTTATAAAATGAGCAGAATTAAATCTGCTCATTTTTATTTTAAATTTTTTATAAAATATTCTTAACAATATTTGATTGGTTCTTCCCACCAACCAAAAGCAATTTTACCGGAAGCAGCTACCTGTGGTGCCTCTGGATTAGATATAACTATAAGGAAAGATCCACCAGGTGGAAAGATAAATTTTCCTTGCTCATCATCCACTAATGTAGCTTCGGGTTGACCTAATCGAATAAAAGCTTTAATACCACCGGTAGGTTTTCCACTTACATTGGTTGCATACTGTAGTTCTACTTTAGGCGATGGCAATGGACAAAAGGCAGTATTGGCAGGAGTAATAAAATTGGAATCTCTAGGTGTTCCTGGAGGAGTAGCGTTAAAAAAGAATTCCGCTCTAAAAGGAGACTCCGACACATCGCTGACAGTCCATACAGCCACATGTAAATTTACTCCAGAGTTAGGTGGATTGTACAATCTAGCCCAGGCATTGGTCCCATTTCCAAATGTAAGATTATCAGCGTAGCCCACAAAATATTTTCCTTCTAAGGATTTTGCCAAGTTAATGGGTACAGCAACATTATAATCCAGAGTTTGTTTAGATATGGATGGATTAGGTAAGTCGCATACATTGTAATGTATGAAGTTATGGGGATTTTTATATTTTACATAAATATTCTCATCATGCCAGTTATTCATAAATTAAAACTCCTTTATTATACAAATTTTGTATATAATATGTTTTGTAGCGTAAAATTGTGATTTAGATGAAGTAAATAAAAAAGGATGTCATCTGACATCCCTTTTGCGTTTAAGTAATTTTATAAAAATAAAACCTAAAAGAATAAATCCTAATCCTAAAAATAAATACTTCAAGTATCTTTCGACTAATAGAAATACATTTTGCCACTGTTCTCCGAAAACAAAACCTATTGAAAAAAAACCTACTACCCACAATCCTATACCTGTATAAGCATAGAATGCTAAAGTGCTATAAGGAACACGAATTATTCCAATGAAATATCCTATAAACTGTCTTACTCCAGGAATAAAAAAACCGATGAGAAGAAGTCTGTTTCCAAACTTGTCGTAATAATTACGAGTCTTATCCAAAGATGAGGAGTTTAAAGAGAGAAATTTTCCATAACGTTCTACTAGAGGCATTCCTAGCTTATATCCTAGAGAATAGGTAATTGTAACACCTAATATTGACCCTAAAAAGGCCATGATTAGAGCAGGAATCCAATCTAGTACACCTTTATAAGATAAATAGCCTGTATAAGTTAATGTGCTATTGCCCGGAGGAATAGGAAATGCAATAAAATCTAAAGGCAATCCAAGCAATAACACAAGATATCCAAATTTTTCAAATAATTGTTCAACTACTTCAAATAGATTCATAAACACGTCTCCTCGTTTATCCATGATTGCCCTATGCTATTATATTACCAGTATTTACATTATGTACAACATAAAAATAATTATTCTTATTTTTCAATCACATTAGCTATCTAATAGTATATAATATTATTAAACAGTGTTCAACGAAAAGAGGGGATTAAATTGAGTACAAAAGAACTGAGGGAAAAAGAAAGAGAAGAAAAACGAAAAATTATTTTAGATGCAGCAAGTGAAATTATTGCAAGAGAGGGAGTAGAGAATCTTTCTATTAGAAAAATAGCAAACAAAATAGAATACTCACCAGCAATTATATATCACTACTTTGATGATAAGGAAGACATATTAAACAACTGGATGAAAATAGGATACAAAAGGATAATGCAATCTGTACAAGACGAACAATATTCAAGTTTTAAACCAAAAGAAAGACTAAAAAAACGAATAAAGAACTATATAGAACTATCTTTAGGAATGCCTGATGAATACAAATCTATATTACTAAATAACTCTAGGGAAATACTTAAGCATACATCAGTACTTGATGAAGGTGCATCTGACAAAAGGCAAGCAATGGCCATATTATGTCAAAATTTAAAGGACATTTATAAGGATAAATATGATAATAAATCAATAGAACTTATAGCACAAGTAATATGGACATCGACCTTTGGACTTATTACAAGGCTGATAATAGAAAATGATGTTTCTGATCAACAAAGAAATAATTTAATAGATTATCATATAAAATTTATAATTAATGGAATAGTAGAAGAAAAATCTATATAAATATTAAAAGGAGTGAATTTATGAAAACATTAATAGTATTTGGTTCTAAACATGGAACTGCTGAAAAATGTGCAAATCTTATAATGAAAGAATTAAAGGGAACGGTAGATATAATAAATTTAAAAAATCAAAGATGCGAAGATATAAATAGTTATGACAATGTAATTATAGGAGGATCTATATATGCAGGCAAGCTTCAAGATGAGGTGAAAAAATTCGCTATAGAAAATGAAAAAATTCTAAAGGATAAAAATATAGGCATATTTGTTTGCTGTAAAGACGAAGGGGAAAGAGCCATACAATATATGAAGTATAATCTTTGGGATTCTATTGTTGAAAATGCGATTGTAAAAGAACATTTGGGACATGAGATTAATTTAGAAAAAATGAATTTTTTAGAAAGGTTTATTTTTAAGAAGATATCTAAGTTAAAAGAGGGCTACTCAAAAATTGAGTACGATGCAATAAAGAGAATTGCGAATAAAATGAATTTGGAGGGATAAAGTGAGTAAGATAAAGGGGATTAGAAGAGTTTTAATGGTAGTTGCAATTTTATTAGTGGGGATAGGGGTTACTGCTTATACAAATATACAAGGGATGACTAATGAGGTAAAAAGCATTCAGGTTCAAAATATTGATTTGTCTAAAATAAGAGATGGTGTATATACTGGAGAATATTATTTTAGGGACTTAGTAGCAGCTAAGGTAAAGGTTACTGTTAAAGATAATAAGATATTAAATATTGATTTAGTTGAACATAAAAATGGTCTTGGAAGAAAGGCGGAATCTATTACTAATAGTGTTATTAGTGCACAAAGTCTAGATGTAGATGTTGTTTCAGGGGCTACAGATAGTAGTACAATAATACTTAAAGCAATAGAAAATGCATTTAAGTAAAATTAAATATATAGTCTAAGGGGTTATTATTGCATATTTGTATAATAGTCGTGCTATGTTTACATGGAGGGAATAATGAAAACAGTTGTAATATACAAGTCTAAAACAGGTATTACAAAGAAATATGCAGAATGGATTGCAGAGGATTTAAAGGCTGATATCTATGAAGCGTCAAAGGTAAATATAAATATGCTTAATTATTATGATACTATAATTTTTGGTGGTGGATTATATGCTATAGGTATAAATGGAGTAAAATTGATAACACAAAATATAGGCAAAATTAAAGATAAAAAAGTAGTTGTTTTTGCAACAGGAGCATCACCATCAAGAGAAGAAGTAATTAATGAAGTTAGAGACCAAAACTTTACTAAAGAGCAGCAGAAATATATTAAATTCTTTTATGCAAGAGGAGGATTTAACTATAAGAAACTAAATCTTTTTGATAAACTACTTATGAATTTATTAAAAATTAAAATAAAAAGAAAAAAACCAGAAGAATTAACAAATGATGAAAAAGGAATGCTTGCTATATATGATAAACCAGTAGATTACACAAAGAAAAGCAATGTTGACCTAATAATTGAATATATACTTTCATAATATTTGTACACTATGAAGCAAAAGTTTAGCAAATACACTATTTTTCTTAAGAATTCTTAAGGTTTACTTATTATTTTCTTAATCTCTTAGTTTTAGAATTATATTACACAAAAAAAGAGATTAAGGAGAAGCCTATGAGAAATTTTATTAAAAATATTATAGTAGTAATACTTATAGTTTTAAGTATTACTACTATAATAAAACCTACTGATGAAGGAAATATTGAAGCACGAGAAGTTATGCTAGTAAATAAAAGTTCTAGTTTATCCCAAAATTATGTTCCGAAAAATTTAATAGAACCGGAAATTGTTTTTTTGAATAGTGTTGAAGGTGAAGAAAAGCTATTAGAAGAAGAAGCTGCAATTTCAATAGAAAAACTTTTTTACCAAGCTAAAATGGAAAATATAAAATTGTATGCAACATCAGGATATAGATCATATGAGTTACAGAAAAACTTATATAAAGATAGAGTTAAATCTCAAGGAAAGATAACGGCTGAAAAATACGTTGCAAGACCAGGAGAAAGTGAGCATCAAACAGGTCTTGCCATAGACATAACAAATGAAGAGAGATTTTTTACAGGAGATACAAAAGAAGCTAAATGGTTAGAGAATAATTCATATAAGTTTGGGTTTATAGTTAGATATCCAAAGAATAAAGAGTATATAACAGGATTTAGCTATGAGCCATGGCACCTTAGGTATGTAGGAGTAGAAATTGCCAAACAAATACATGAAAGAGAAATAGTCCTGGAAGAATATTTAAATATAAATTAAACTATATGCAGAAGCTATAATACAAAGAGGTGAAATTTGTGACTAGCAATATTCTTGTTGTAGATGATGATAAAGATATTTCAAAGTTACTAGAGATATACTTAATCAATGAAGGTTATAAAGTATATAAGGCAAGTGATGGAGTAGAAGCTTTAGAAGTTATTAATATAGAAGATATACATTTAGTTATACTAGATATAATGATGCCAAGGCTAAATGGAATAGAGGTATGTAAAAAAATAAGAGAAAATTTAAACATACCAATACTTATGTTAAGTGCAAAGAGTGAAGATTTAGATAAGATACAGGGTATAATGACAGGTGCAGATGACTATATGACAAAGCCATTTAATACTTTAGAATTAATAGTAAGAGTAAAGGCATTATTAAGAAGGTCATATTATTTTAATCATAATTCAAATAATAACAAAGATATGATAAAAATAAATTCTCTAATTATAAATAAATCAACACATAAAGTTAGTGTAAATGATAATGATATTAGCTTAACTTCAACTGAATTTGATATCCTACATTTATTAGCAAGTAACTTAGGAAGGATATTTAGTGCAGAAGAAATTTTTGAAAGAGTTTGGAAAGAAAAATATCATCAATCAAATAATACTGTAATGGTACATGTAAGCAGATTAAGAGACAAGCTAGAATCTGCTATGGACGGAGAAAAAATAATACATACAGTCTGGGGTGTAGGATACAAAATTGAAAGATAAATTAATATATAAAATTATGACTCAATTAATATTAACTATTATATTTAGCATATTAACTTCTTACATAACTTTAAGTATTTTAAAAAGTGTGGGAAACGACTTATTCATGGATGGAAATAGCTTTGCAATATTTGCAGTAGTATTAGTTAATTATATACAAAGTTTTATAGGACGAGATATATTTTATGCAATAGTAAGTTTTACTGTTTTTATAATATACTTCATATTGTTTAGTTATAAAAAGGTTAAAACATTTATAGATATATTTGAAACAGTTGAAGATATGGCAAGTGGAAATTTAAATAGAACAATAAATATAAAATCAAAGGATTTAATGGGACAACTTGCTAATAATATGAATCAAATAGTGTTTAAATTAAATAAATCTATTGAAGAAGAAAGAAGAGCTGAACAAACTAAAAATGATTTAATAACAAATGTATCTCATGATTTAAGAACACCGCTTACCTCTATTATTGGATATTTAGGACTTATAGATGATGATAAATACAAAGATGAAGTCCAAATGAGGCATTATGTAAATATAGCCTATGAAAAGGCAAAAGGGCTAAATGTATTAATAAACGATTTATTTGAACTTACAAAAATGAGGAACAAAGGAGTAAAATTAGATAAAAGCATAGTAAACTTAGGAGAGTTATTAGGTCAGCTAGTTGCACAGTTTGAATTACAATTTAAAAATTCTAAAATGGAAAGCAGATTATATTTATCAAATGATAAGTTAATGGTGGATGTAGATCCAATTAAGTTAGTAAGAGCATTTGAAAATTTAATAACCAATGCCATTCATTATGGAAAAGAAGGCAAGTATGTAGATATAGTTACTATAAAAGAAGAAGATACAGTAGTTATACAATTTATAAACTATGGTGAACCAATACCTGTAGTTGATTTACATCATATATTTGAAAGGTTTTATAGAGTAGAAAAATCTAGATCTTTGCAAAGTGGGGGTTCTGGTCTAGGACTTTCTATTACTAAACATATAATAGAACTACATAACGGAACTATTAGCGTAGATAGTAATTATGAAAGAACTGTATTTGAAGTAAGAATATCTTTATGGCATAATATATAGTAATAATATGCAATATTTAGGAGGAAATTTAATGTATATAAATGATGGATATGTTCGTGTAAGATATGAAGAGACAGATCAAATGGCAGTTGCATACCATGGGAATTATTATACATGGTTTGAGGTGGGAAGAAATTCTTTTTTCCGTTCTTTAGGTTATACATATGCAAAACTAGAAGAAGAAGGCGTTATTATGCCAGTTATAGAGAGTAGTTGCACATATAAAGTTGCAGCAAAATATGATGATGAGCTATTAATTAGAACAAAGATTAGTCAAATTAAAGGTGTAAGATTAGAATTTGAATATGAAATTATCAGAAAAATAGATGAAAAACTATTGGCAAAGGGAAAAACACTACATGCTTTTGTAGACAAAAGTTTAAAGCCATTAAATTTTAAAAAACAAAATCCTGAAATATGGAATTTATTAAATAACTGTATTGAAGAAGTAAAATAAAGTGTTTGTGAATTGATAAAACCCACAATATAAAAAAAATTAGTAGGGTTTTATTTTTTTGTTTAAAACAAAGGATATTACTGCATAGTTGTAATCAAATGCTAACTAGCAGTTATTTATATAATCTAATCTATAAACATGAATTTGCAAAAAAATTGGAGGAACAATATGAAATATAATAATAAAACAAACAAGTTAACTAATGTATTATTTATAATTTATTTGATTGCATTATTTTGGATTATAGTATTTAAATTTAATGTACCATTTGCTTATATGGGAAATATGAGAAGTATAAACTTAATTCCGTTTAGTGAATCTGTAATCATAAATGGTAAACTTCATTTTAGTGAAATCATTATGAATGTAGTGATTTTTGTACCGCTTGGGATATATGCAGGAATTTTATTTAAAAGATGGATTATTGGAAAAAAACTTTTATTATTTCTCTTAATTAGTTTAATATGTGAAGTATTCCAATTTATTTTGAGAGTTGGAGCTTCTGATATTACGGATATAATTAATAATACCTTAGGCGGAATAATTGGATTAATGATATACAAAGGAATTGAAAAAGTATTCAAAAATAGTGTTAATGCACAAAAATTTATAAATATAATTGCAACAGAACATATAAAAAATGAATACAATTATGAAATAGAGGCACAAAAACTCATAAATATAATTGCAACAATAGGAACTATCTTAATGATTTTATTGTTATTATTACTAAAAATAAACAATATGAGGTTTATATATAATTAGTACGTATTTTTTATATACTGCGAAGTAAAAAGAGGAGAATTAGTTCCCCTCTTTTTCAATATATACCTAAATTCAACACTATATTAAAACATAGCCAAAATAAAATGAACTTTTTAAGTAACATGATTCTCTTATATATGAAAGAGAGGTGTAGAGATGGATATAGATATACTAGTCAAAGAAGCAAAAAAGGGAGATAAAGATGCACTAGTTAAGTTGATTATGGATCAAAAACAAGATTATTATAAATTAGCATATGTTTATCTGAAAAATAAAGAAGATGCATTAGATGCTATGGAAGATATGATTGTAATTTTATATGAAAATATTTATAAATTAAAAAATAATGATAGTTTCTATAGCTGGAGCAAGACTATATTGGTTAATTGCTGTAAAAAAATACTGAGAGAAAATAAGAAAGTAGTATATATAGATTCTATTGATGATTTATCCCATGAAGGTGGTTTTAGTGAAAACAACGATAAAATGTTATTAGAAAAGTATTTATCACAGCTAGGAGAAAAGCACCAAGAGGCAATTAAGCTAAGATATTTCTTGGATTTAGAATATAAAGATATAGCAGATATATTAAAAGTACCATTAGGTACAGTAAAGTCACGGATTTCCAATGGTATTAGTATGCTACAGGAAAAATTCGGAGGTGATAAAGATGAATAATATTGAAAAAAATCTTAAGGATATAAAAAATGATATAGATAATATTGAAATTCCAAGTGAGTTAGAAGGAAGACTTAAAAAAGCATTAGATAATAAAAAAATAAAAAGAAGAAAAAACGTATTAGGAAAAGTTGTAGCTGCTTGCCTAACTCTTTTATTAATAGGATATAACTTTGACACTCTAGCTTTTTATGGCAAAGAAATAATAGGTTATAACAATGTAATGAATAAAGATTTAAAAGAACTTAATGACCTAGGTAAAGGTCAGATTATTAATAAGAGTCATACCTTTAAAGATGGTGTTTCAATAACACTAGATGGAATAATGGTTGATGAAAGCCAATTGTTAGCATTTTATACAACAAAAGATCCAAATGGGAAGGTTGATGAAGTAACACCGAGGATTAGTTTGAATGGAATATTTGGTGAACATAATCTTTCTAGTGGATATGGTGATATAAATGATGAAAAAACAATAATGAAAAATATGTATAGTTTTGAGCCACCTTACTTTTTCGAAAAAACATTACATCTAAGTTTTGGATTTTATGAAGATGGTAGGTCTGAGGAAGGAGAAATTACTTTTAAGCTAGATAGGAAAAAGGCTATGGAAAATAAATTAAAGAAAAATATAAATAAAAGTATTGAATTAGATGAAACAAAAATTCATTTTGATTCTATTTTAGCTTCACCTACTCGTACTGTTATAAATGGATCAATCCAGAATATATTAGAGTTAGCTATAGATAAAATAAATGATGAAAGATTAATACCTAATGAATTAGAAATAAGACTAATTGCAAACAATAAAGAAGTTCAGGTTCAAAGCAGTGGAATGAGAACAAATATTAAGGGTATTACATTCCATAGAGAATATGATGCATTGCCGCAAAACTTAAAATCTCTAAAATTAGAACTAGTAAGTTTTTCAGCTAACCATGATGTAGACAAAGTTATAGACTTGAAAAAAGATTCAATAGATCAAAAATTTAATGTTAATAATCAAGATATAATAATAAATAAAATATCTGAGTCAAATGGAAATACTTTTGTTAGCATCACATCTGAAGAAAATACATTTCTTACAAAGGTTTACTTATTAGCAGATAATAAAAGATTAGAACTAAATAAAACAGCTGAAGATGAATACAAAAAACTAGATAATGGCAAAGTTCTTCGTACTAGAACATTAGAATTTAAAGGAGTAGGCAAAGAATATAAACTGGATATAAAAAGAATGACATATTCTAAAGATTATAATAAGACTATAAAAATACCTATAGATTAATAATATAAATAAGGCTCCTAAGATAGATACTATCTAGGAGCTTTTTATATATTTAACGTAGCCAATCTGGATTTCCTGGTACAAAAGGCCTTTTACCGTATTTTTTCCTAAATTCGCCAAGAACAGTACCTATTAAAACATCATTACCTTCAAAAGTATCTATATTTCTTATAGATTCCATACTTTGACTAAAAGGGCAACTAGCTATACACATACCACAGTCAGTACCTAAGTATCTCCATTTTATGTAGCATGATTCTTGATCTATGACCCAATTTAAATTCCCACTATTTTCTCTTTCAGTTTCATTAGATAAAGATTGAGAAGGACACGTATGTGAACAGTTTTTGCAAAGCTTACAAAAATCTTTAAGTCCAAATGATATAGGTTCATCAACATCAAGTTCTAAATTCGTAGTTACAACTCCAAGTCTAACTCTAGAACCATAATCCTTAGTAGTAAGTATAGTGTTTCTGCCTATTTCCCCAAGTCCAGCATCTCTTGCTACCAAAACGGGCATAAGTAAATAATTTGCATCCATATGATTTCTAGCTTCATAACCTAAGCTTCTTATATAATAACTAAGTATCATACCTATAATAGATACTTCTACATAAGCTTTAGAAGTTTCTACAACCTCAGCAAGCATAGGCCCTCTATTTATCATATCCTTATCCATTTCAACAGCAAATACTATTCCGTATTTATGATCAAGGTTTATTTCTTGTCCATACACTTCTTCATGTCTACCCCTATTAGTATAAAAGTGATAATCTTGAAGTTTTGTTATACCTACTAATTTTGCTCCATAGTGTTTGGTAAGACCCTTTATTCTTTTAGTTAATATCTTTTTATTACTTTCAACCTTAACTGGATTTACACTGCCTTCAGATAGGTGCTTTATATCGTTTAAAAATTCAAATGCACAACTAGCCATAGGAGAGTTTAATTCACTAAAGGTCATTGTACCTTCTTCACAAAGATTAGGCCTAGTTCTTAGACTGTCATCTATAGCTTTTTTGTCAGGATTTCTTTTATAATAATCTTCATAAGCTTCGGTTCCCTTTTTATAGTTTGCTCTAGCAAACATTGTATCTCTTTCGTCAACCCTTTTCATCTATATACCCCCTAAAACCATTAATTTCCTATACTTAGTATACTACGAAAATATTGGTAATACCATATCGCAAAGAAAGTTTGACATAAATTTATCAGAAAACGTCTGTGAAAATTACGCTTTCATAATAATGAATACAATAAAAAGGCCTTATATACTTTAGATTGTATATAAGGCCTTTTTACTGTATGAAATAAAAGCACACTATGATTTTTAAAGCATATTATAAAATATGTAACAAATTTATATTAAAAATATAAGAAAGGATGGTGTAAATTATGCAAGATGGTTTTTTAACTGTATCTGTTGTTGAGAGAGTGACAAATAGACCAATTGTAGATGCACTAGTTAGTATATATAGTATACCCGATGAAGCTACAGGCATAACTACCCAAACTGTAGTATATGAAAACTTACCAACGGACGTATCAGGTCAAGTTACTGGATTAGCTTTACCTGCGCCAGATTTAATATACTCACAGCAACCTTCTGATGTAAGACCTTATAGTAGATATATTGTAGAGGTAAAAAAAGATGGTTATGAAACAGTTATGATAAATGGATGTCAAATTTTACCTGTTGTTGAAGGAAGGCAACCTGTTGCATTAGAACGAAGACAAAGAAGTCCTCTTCTTTATAAACGACAAAATGAAGAGATTCTTCTTATAGATGATCATACACTATATGCAACTTATCCACCTAAAATACCTGAATCTGATCTGAAACCTCTTCCACCACCAACAGGATTTGTAGTTTTAGATAACCCTGTAGTTCCTGAGTTTATAATTGTTCATGATGGACTTCCTACAAATACATCTGCAAAAAATTATTGGATGTTCTATAAGGATTATATAAAAAATGTAGCATCATCTGAGATATATTCAACTTGGCCAACTCAAACGATATATGCAAATGTAATAGCAATAATATCATTTACTCTAAATAGGGTATTTACAGAGTGGTATAGAAATCAAGGATATGATTTTACTATAACATCGACTACAAATTATGATCATAAATTCATATATGGAAGAAATACATTTAATCCTATAAATGTAGTTGTTGATGAGATATTTAATACTTTTATAAAAAGACCTCCAACTTCTAGACAGCCTCTTTTAGCTCAATATTGTGATGGTGATAAGGTCCAATGTCCAGGTCAAATGACCCAATGGGGTAGTAAAGCACTAGGAGATCAAGGAAGAACTTATGAACAAATAATAAGATCTTTTTATGGAACCAATGTAATCTTTGAAAAAGCACCAGTAGTTACTGGTGTTCCAATTTCTTATCCAGGTTATGAACTTAAATTATGGTCTAGTGGTACACCTGTAAGAACTATTCAAGGTCAGTTAAACGCTATCGCAAATGTTTATTCTGCAATTCCAAGATTAAAAGTAGATGGTATCTATGGTCCTGCAACACAAGCATCAGTTAGGGAATTCCAAAAGATATTTGGGTTGCCACAAACAGGAGTAGTTGATTTCAAAACTTGGTATGAGATATCTCATATCTATACAGCTGTAACTAAAATAGCAGCTCTATAAAATTAAAGCCTCTCCTAATTCATACTTAGGAGAGGCTTTAATAATTTAGTAGTTAATTCTTTTTTGATTGGGTGTTGTTTCCTCTAAGAGCATCTTCGATTGCTTTAAATACTTGGTCATATCCAAATAGATTTCCTACACTTTGACCAACTAATTGTGAATTTGCAGATACTATTCCTTCGTATAAACTTTCATAGTTTTGTTTATAAAGATTGATTGTTTCTAAAAGTTTTTTGTTAATGTCAGCATACTTTTCAGGTACTTCGCCAGTATAATTATATGAATTTAGCTGAGCAAGTCTTAAGTCAATTGGTTTTCTGTTTTTCTCTGGAACACTCTTATCAAAGGCAAATTCTATAGGAAAATCATCTTCAATTTGCTGAAATTTATCAATAAATATTAAAACATATTGTTTATATTGATCTTCCGTTGGATCATGTTGTAGAGAATATGAATTTCTAAAGCCAAAACCAAGTAACGTTATAGTAGCTACTAAAGTTAATGCTGTTAATATAGATTTTTTATTAAACATAATAATGTCTCCTTTTTTGTATATTTATATAATATTTTTTGCAAAGTATGACTTTATATACATAACATATTTTTCTTTTAATTTAATGACTTTCAAATTAATATATAGTATATAATTGTATTATAGACAACAAAAAATAGTCAAAAGCGGAGGAATTAAATTGGAAAAATTATATTACAATGATCAATACATAAGAGAATTTACAGCAGAGATAATTGATATAAAAGAAATAGATTCAAAGTTTCATGTTGTATTAGATAAAACTGCATTTTTCCCAGGTGGCGGAGGACAATTTGCAGATAGTGGGAAAATAGATATCCATGAAGTAGTTGATATATACGAAGAAGATGGATTAGTTTATCATGTATTAGAAAAGAAGCCCATAAAAATACATAAAGTAAAATGCTATATAGATTGGGAAAAAAGAGAAGATGGAATGCATCAACATTTTGGACAACATATATTATCAGCTTCTTTTGTAAAGTTATTTAATGCAAATACTGTAGGATTTCACCTAGGAAATGAAGTTAGTACAATAGATATAATAGGGCAATTTGTTGAAGAAAAAATAAGAGAAGTAGAAAAATACGCAAATGAAATAATAAGTGAAAATATAACTACAGAAATTTTAGTTCCTACAAGAAAAGAACTAAAAAAGATGGGATTAAAAATAGATGTTACTAAAATTGATGAAGAAATAAGAGTTGTAAAAATTGATGATTTAGATGTAAATCCTTGTTGTGGAGTACATCCAAGATCAACTTTAGATGTTAGAATGATAAAAATTAAAAAATATGAAAAATATAAACAAGGCATGAGAATAGAGTTTTTAGCAGGCAACAGAGCTATAAATTACTCTATTGAAAAAGATAGTATTTTAACTCAAATATGTAGATATCTAAGTTGCAGTGATAAAGATGCTATAAGAGGTATAAGTAGTTTGAATGATAAATTACAAAGTGTTCTAGCTCAAAACAGAAAGATTGAAGAAGAATTAATGAAATATCAAATTAAAGAAATGATAGATACATCTCAAAGAATTGGAGATATTTCTGTAGTTAAGAAAATCTATGAAGATAAAAATGTTAAAGAAGTAGGAAAAGTAGCATCAAAAATAGTAGAACATGAAAATGTTATAGCATTAATGGTTGCTAAAGGTGATGATAAAGTTAACTTTATTTTTGCGTGTTCAAAGAATATAAAGAATATAAGCATGAATGACTTATTAAAGGATGCTTTAACTTTAGTAGATGGTAGAGGCGGAGGAAGTCCTTTCTTAGCACAAGGTGGAGGAAACAACAACGGAAATATAGATTCTGCAATGGATTATGCATTTATGAAAATTAATAATACAATAAATAATAAATAATAATTTAAAGTCTAGGTGTAAAATCACCTAGACTTTTTTCTTCGAACCATTGTATAGTTGTATTTATCTAAACTTCTCCTTTAAGAGTATCTTCAATTTCTTGGAATATAAAATCATATCCGTATAGATTTCCTACACTTTCTCCAATTAATTGCGAATTTCCAGATGATATTCCTTTATATAGACTTTCATAGTTTTGTTTATATAGATTAATTGTATCTAACAGTTTTTTGTTAATATCAGTATACTTTGTAGGTATTTCATTTGTATAATTAAATTCATTTAGCTTATTAAGTCTTAGATCTATAGGTTTTCTACTTTCCTCTGGATTATCCTTATTAAAGGCAAATATTATAGGGTATGTTTCTTCTACATTCTGAAATTCATCAATAAATTTTAAAACGTATTGTTCATATTCTTCTTCACCTGTGCCGTTTTGTAAAGAATATACATTTTTAAAGCCAAAACCAAGTAGGGCTATAGTTGCTACTAAAGTTAACGCTGTTAATATAGATTTTTTATTAAACATAATAATGGCTCCCTTTTTATATATTTATATAATATTTTTTGCAAAATATAATTTTATATGCGTAGTATATTTTACTTATAATTTTTTATTTTCAAAATAATATATAATTAAAATATAAACAAAAAAGAGACTGGGAAATACCAGTCTCTTTTTTGTTTGCCCTTAGGCGCACTATAACAATAAGATACTACAAGGGAAAGAAAAAGTCTATAGTTTTATTAAATTTTGACTTATAATTTCATTGTCGCGACAAACAAATAATTTATTGGAGGAGAAATATGATAAAAAAGAAAATAGCAAATATACCTTTCGGCCCTTATGTTACGGTTTTAGCAGGGGCTACTGTTAATGGAAAGCCAAATTATGCCACAATAGGTGCATATGGGGTTGTAAGTCAAAAACCTGTATTGTATATTTCATTAAAAAATTCTCACTGTACAACTTCAGGTGTAGTGGAAAGTGGATTTTTTAGTGTAAATATACCGTCAGCAGATTTTATTGAAAAAACTGATTTTTGTGGAAGAGTTTCGGGGAATAAAATAGATAAATCAAATGTTTTTAAGTCATTTTATGATGAAGCAGGGAATGCGCCTATGATAAAAGAATGCCCTGTGAATTATCTTTGTAAGGTAATAGAAACTATTCCTATATTTGATTTCACAATGTTTCTTGGAGAAATTGTTGCAGCATATGGTAATAAAGATTGTTTGGAAAATGGAAAACCAGATGCTCTAAAGGTAAATCCAACGATACTAATGGATACAGGTTATTTTGATTTAAAAGGTAGGGTAGGATCAGTATTCCAAGCATGTAGTGGTTATTTAGAAAATATAAAGTAGGATTAAAAAACTCCTAAGCAATGATTGAAAATCTACTTAGGAGTTTTTTTATCCTTATTCTAAACCATTTTGTAGTTGTATTTATCCAAAATATATTTTGGAAGTTCCATACGAGCTGTCATTAATGGGTCCACAACCTGGCAAATTCTTAAATCACCAACTAAGGACAACAACGTTCCAGCTTCATAAGCATCCATATTTAATTCATTTATCAAAAACTTATGCATATGTATAGTAGCGGTTTTTGCTGCTTCATCTAAGGTTTTTTTAGAAGCGATAGTCATAATATGTTCACCTTCAACAACCATAGGTAGGGGAAGAGCCTTATCTTTAATTACATCAACTTTTACCACTGTTTCACCGCTTACTTCTAGCCCACATATAACAATTTCTCCATCGGCCATAACGGCATGTAAATCCCCTATTGATAATAATGCACCCTTAGTATGTACTTGTAAATATACAATAGAACCTTTCCTTATTCTTTTGCAATCTAAATTTCCGCCATGGGAATCTGGTATAGTAGTTTTAATCTCACCATCGTAAGGTGCCACCCCGATAACTCCTATCATTGGATTTATCGGTATTTGAATCTTATCATTAAAAATAACTTTGTCATTTTCTATAGGAATAATTTTTGATTTCGTTTCATAAAAAAACTCTCCTAAAATGCCACTATCAGGTCTTATAGTCATTACACCATGATTGTTTATTTTAATATCAATAATTTCTATTTTTAATATATCTCCAGATTCAGCTTCATCAATATATAATGGTCCAGTAGCAGGATTATTTAGCTCTCTTTTAATAGTACTAAATGGTTGATTTTCACTTTCTATTTGATTATTATAGCAGTCATATGTTTCAAATATAACAGTATCTCCTGAATGTACTTTTAGGGCTGGTTTATGATCCTTTGACATTGTATATATACAATCTTCTTTTTTTATTTTTTTCAATTGGAAGCCTCCCTTTTATGCCATATATAAGCAATTATTAACATATATTTTTAAATATATTAGTTTATTGGATCTTTTTTTATTAATCCTTTAATTTATTATATCATTTATAGAAGAAGCAGTTCGTATACTTAATTTAAATTGCTATTTGACATGACCTAGCTAAGCCCTTAGAATTAATATAAAAATATTGTTACAAAGGGGAAGCAAGTATGTCTATTACCGTACTAGAAGCAACAAAATTAGAGACATTTAAAAACTTTAGATTAGTAGCAGGCCATCGTGGTCTTGATAATATTGTAGAGAAAACAGGAATACTAGATTGGGAGTTTATTACAAAGTTAGAAGGCCACATTATTGAAGGTGAATTTGCTAAAGGCGAATTTGTTCTTAGCAGTTTATTATTTGCAAAGGACAAACCAGAGCTAATTATAGAAGCAGTTAAATATTTAGGAGAAAGTGAAGTAAGTGGTTTGGCAATAAAAAATATTTATTATGATAATCTTCCTATTGAAGTAATCGACTATGCAAATGAAAAATCTATTCCTATATTTATTTTTGATAATAGTGTATATTTTGAAGATATTATTACCGAAGTGATGGATAAAATAAGATCTATAAACAATTATGAATTACTTGAAACCAAAGTTGATGTGCTTATTAAAACGAATCTTAACAAGGCATTAATAAGGGATATAGCCTTTGAAATAAACAGTAGCTTCAAAGAGTTTAATTTTGTTTTATATATCAAAGAAAAAAGATTTTTTGGAGATAATAAGATAATTGCACTAATTGAAAAGTTAAAAAGAAATAAAAGCACCAGCCTTTATGATTCTGTTTTAAAATATGGAAATGGTATTTTAATAATATCTACCTTGGAAAAGCTTGAAGAAAAAAATTTTAAGAACACAGTTAATTTATTATTGAAAACAATTGGTATAAACATTTCAGAATATTATATAGGTATTAGCAATTTACATACAAGTCTTAGTGAACTTGGAAATGGAATAAACGAAAGTATTTTTGCACAAAGAACAGGAGAGGTTTCTCCTAATAGCTTTAATTATTTTAGCGATATAGGTGTATACGGCATTCTTATGCCTTATATTAAGGATACCTGGATTCATAGTTTCTATAACAGAATAGTAATGCCAATTAAAAATTATGATGAAAAATACAATGCAGAATTGTTTAGCACAGCAATTAAATATATTGAAAATGACGGGAAAATTAATGAAACTGCTGACGCGCTTTTTTTACATAAAAATACTATTAGATATAGGATAAATAAAATAAAAGAATTGTTAAATATGGAGGATTGTGAAGGCAGCTTTTACGAACAGCTTTCAATATCAATAAAGCTATATAAGATTTATAATATTTAGATCGAATATTATAAAATAACCACTTAATATAGGAATAACACTATACTAAGTGGTTATTATTTTGCAAAAAATTAAACTTATAAAGTAATTACTTCTTAACGTATAGAATGTAGTTCAATACTAAATACTGTACTTTCATTTAAGGCACTTTTAGCTGAAATCTTTCCTCCATGTTGCTCAATTATAGATTTAGCAATGGCAAGGCCTAGTCCATAACCACCACTGTTTCGAGAACGAGATTTATCTACACGATAAAACCTATCAAATAGCTTATCTATATATTCTTCGGGAATTCCTTTGCCACTATTGGCAACTGATAAAACAATATTATTATTGTATTTTTTCAAAGTAACGTAAACTTTTCCATTAGGGTTTGTATACTTTAAAGCATTATCTAAAAGTATAATTATTACTTGTTTAATTTGCTCATTGTTACCATGGATTAATAAATTAGGTTCAATATCATAATCTAATAAAATATTATTTTCAAAGATAACAGCTTCCATTGTTAGAATTACATTTTCAACGGTTTCACTTAAATCAAAGTCAGAAAAAAACATTTTTATATCTGGTGAATCTATTTGTGTTAGATAAAGTAAATCATTTGTCAATTTAGTCATTCTTTGTACTTCAGATTTAATATAATAAAGCCATTTTGACTGAGTATTCATATTATCATTTTCATTTAAAAGCACATCCACATTTGTATTTATAACAGCAAGTGGAGTTTTTAGTTCATGTGACGCATCTTCAATAAATTGCTTTTGTTTATCAAATGCTTCTTTAATTGGTTTTATTGATTTATTTGCGAAAAATCTACTTATAAAGAAAATAATAATTAACATAACGAAAGCAACAATTAAAAATGTATAAACCAAATTTGTAAGGATACTTATTCTTGAAGTTATATCTAAAAATACTATTCTATATCCGTCTATATATGATTCTTTTATAAATGCCCAATTATTATCATCTAATTTAAAGTTCCCTCTATCTTTACTTTTTGAGAGTGCTATATTTTTAGCAGTTTCATAAAAATCATTATCCATATCAAATACTGAAAAAGAATTTATTATAACACCTTTAGTATCAGTTATTAGACTAAATGAAACTGAGCGTTCTGGAGGAGGTTCATTATTATTAAAATTATAGTGCAAATCCCTAGGACCTTGGCCAGATTTTACTTTAAACTCTGATAATTTATGTAATTCTGCATCTATACCCCTTTGAACATTATTATATGTAATTAAATATATAGATGAAAAAGATGCTAACATCATAACAGAAATTATAACTAAATTAAGAATGAGAAATTTATTTCTAAGATCTTTAAACATTTAATTTTTTACCTCCAGAATATATCCTACTCCGCGAATAGTGTTTATTCCTACATTTGAATTCAAAAACTTAAGCTTTTTTCTTAGGAAAGAAACATAAACTTCCACATGATTATGCTCAACTTCAGAATCAAATCCCCAAAGTTTTTCTATTATTAATTCTTTAGATGTGACTGCTTTTTTTCTAGAAATAAGAAGTTCTAAAAGTTCACTTTCCTTTAATATAATCTTCATATCTTTATTTTCTCTGGATAACTTAAGTGTTGAAGTATCTAACTCAATATCTCCAAATTTTAAAGTATTGTTAGGTAACACCTCACCCTTACGTCTTGATAGAGCTCTTATTCTTGCAAGTAACTCTTCTGTTGCAAATGGTTTTGGCAGATAATCATCTGCGCCACTATCAAGTCCAACTACCTTATCAGAAATTTCTCCTTTAGCTGTAAGTAATATAACTGGTGTTTTTATTCCATCTTTTCGTATTTGTTTAAGAATGCTTATACCGTCCATTTTAGGAAGCATAATATCTAATATTATCAAGTCGTAAATATTACTTAAACAATTATCAAGTCCAGATTCTCCATCACTAACTGCATCAACTGTATAATGATTTTTTCTTAATATTTGAAATAATGCTTCTGCTAAATGAAGCTCATCTTCTATTAATAATATTCTCAAAATCAAACCTCCTATTTATATTATTAATTATTATATCATACCAAACCTTAAATAAACCTTAAGTGAAAAATGTAATCTATTTAAGGTTTGTTTAAGGTTTACTTTGTAAAATTAAACTCAGAAAGGGGTGTTACTATGGCAATTGAAGTTTTTAATAGACATGAAAGTAAGTTTTTAATTGATGAAGATATATATAATTATATTCAAAATGATCTTTTAAAGTATATGGACCTTGATGATCATAATAAGGAATATGGATTTTATACTATAAGCAATATCTACTTTGATACAAATGATGACTATTTAATAAGAAACTCTATATCTAAGCCAACATACAAAGAAAAACTTAGAATAAGGGCTTACGGAGTTCCAGATATTGATGAGAAGGTTTATTTAGAAATAAAGAAAAAATTTAACGGTATTGTAAATAAAAGAAGAACAAAGCTAAAGCTAAGTGAAGCCTATGATTTTGTAAAGAATAATACAAAACCTAATATTAAGAATTACATGAATAAGCAGGTGATAAATGAAATCGAGTATATTTTAAAAATATATGATCTTAGTCCTAAGGTTTATTTAGCTTATGATAGAAAGGCATTGTTTAGTAAAGAAAACCGTGACCTGAGAATAACCTTTGACACAAATATAAGAACAAGAAGATATGATCTAAAGCTCGAAAATGGTGACTATGGAGAAAGTTTATTAAAAGGCAATAAATTACTTATGGAAGTAAAAGCAGAAAAGAATATTCCTCTGTGGTTGTCGAAACTACTTTCAGAATACAAAATATATAAGACCAGTTTTTCAAAATACGGTAATGAATATAAAAAAATGTTAGTAAATGAAAGAAATTTGAAAGGAGAAAATATTATATGTTCGAAACAATATTCAATTCAACATCAGCTGATACAGCAATATCTTTAACAAATGCAATGCTAACAATGGCTATATCATTTATTTCAGGAGGGCTAATAAGTTTTACTTATATAAAAACCTGTAATAAAAAAGGATATTCTCAAAATTTTGCTCTTACACTTATTATTATACCTATAGTTGTTGCAATAATTGTACTTTTAATAGGAAGCAATATAGCAAGAGCATTTAGTCTCGCAGGCGCCTTTTCAATAATTAAATTTAGAAGTGAGCCAGGAGATTCAAAGGATATATCATATATTTTATTTACAATGGCAGCAGGACTTGCTTGCGGAGTAGGAGCTTTTGGATATGCAGTTTTATTTACAATATTTCTTTGTCTGTTAATGAGAATTCTTAATTTATTAAATTTTGGTTCAAAGAAAACATCACAAAAGCTACTTAAAGTGACTATTCCAGAGGATTTGAACTATGAGGATGCCTTTGACGATATATTTGAAAAATTTACAACAAGTTATGATCTTATAAAGGTAAAAACTACTGATTTAGGCAGTCTTTATCAGCTTGTTTATGGGGTATCAATGGATAATAAAATAAGTCAAAAAGAATTTTTAGATGAACTAAGATGTAGAAATGGTAATTTGAACATTACATTATCTATGTATGCTGATAAATTGGAGTACTAATGGAGGAAAATAAAATGACCGAGAATACAAAAATTAAAAAAATAGTAGCTATAGCCTTTGTTGCCATAGTTATAATTGCAGCAGTTGCTTATAAAGTTTATAATAAAAATTCAACGCCTGTATCAAGTACAAATAATAAAACATCAGTAAAATATGAGTCAATATTTAAAAAGGATGAAGTAATAGATATAAAAGTTGAAATACAAGAAAAGGATTTAAAGAGTATTCTCGATGATCCTATGGCAGAGGAATATAAAAGTGCAAAAGTTACAGTTAATGGTGAAACTATAGAAAATGTAGGTTTTAGAACAAAAGGAAATCTTACTCTAAAATCAGTTGCAAACACTGATTCTGATCGTTATAGCTTTAGAATTAAGTTAGATGAATATGTTAAAGGACAAAATATTTTTGGACTTGATGAATTTGTTGTAAACAATATGTATTCAGACCCTTCATATATGCGTGAATATTTAAGTTATGAAGCTCTAAGGGAAATAGGGGCAGATGTACCAAAAGCAGTTTATACAAATCTTTATATAAATGGAGAACTTTATGGATTTTACCTTTGCGTTGAAGCTATTGATGATAGTTTCCTGGAAAAAAGCTTTGGAAGTAGCGATGGTAATTTATATAAGCAAGAACGAGGTAGCACACTTCAATATGTAGAAGGCAGTAACTATGATAACAGTGAATTAAAATCAGGAGATAATAAGACAAAGGCAGATCTTAAAAATTTCATTAAAATCTTAAATGAAATGCCAGAAGGGCAAAAGGGTGATATTGAAAATGTACTGGATGTAGACAGTGCATTAAAATATATTGCCGCTAATACTGTCCTTGGTAATTATGACAGTTATAGTGGAAGCAATGTACAAAATTACTATTTGTATAGCCAAAATGGCAAATTTAATGTTATACCTTGGGATTACAATATGTCAATGGCGGGGTTTGGTTCAGGAGGAAGTGCTACAACTATACCAATAGATGAACCTGTAATGGGGGTTAATATAGAAAATCTTCCTCTAATAGATAACCTATTGGAAGTAGAAGAGTATAAAACACAATATCATGAATATGTACAGCAGCTTAATAATTATCTTGAAAAATTTGAGCCGAGGGTAACAGAACTTGCCAATATTATAAGACCATATGTTGAGGCAGATCCTACGAAATTTTATACAATGGAACAATTTGAGGCAAACATAAAATATTCAGAGAATAACACAGATTCAGTATCGAGTGCTACGCAAAATTCAAATGAAAATCCAACAAATAAAGAGCGTCCTGAAGAGATGCCACAGAGAGCGCCAGAAGGATTTTCAAATAAGGAATTACAACCACCACAAGGCAAACCTAATGGAGGTAAAGTAATGATGGGCGGCTCTATTATAAATTATGTGAGAGATAGAGTTGAAAATATTAAAAAACAATTAGCAGGAGATATTCCTACTACTGGAAACACAACTATGAATAACGACAAAATGGGGGATCGGAAGTAAGTTTTTGGAACTTATTGATAGAGATTATAATAATATAATATAGGGCTTCCTCTTTGGAAGCTTATTTTTAAGTTTAATGTGGAGGTATATTATGAAAATATGTATAAATGCAGGACATACTTTGAGTGCAGCCGGTAGTGGAGCTATAGGTATAAAAGTCGAAAGTATAGAAACTAGAAAGGTAGCAAAAGAAGTTATTAGGTTGCTAAAAGAAGAAGGTCATACGGTTATAGACTCAACGGTAGATTATACCAATTCACAATCAGAATATCTTAAAAAGGCTGTTGATCCAGCTAATAAAAATAATTGTGATTTATTTGTAAGCATTCACTTTAATGCTTTTAATAGTAGAGCATTTGGTACTGAAGTTCTTATTTATTCAAATGATTCTAAAAGCAAGGATGAGGCTGAGAGAATATGTAAGAGTATAAGTGATTTAGGGTTTAGAAATAGAGGAGTTAAGGTAAGAGATGATCTTTATGTTTTAAAAAACACTAATATGCCTGCACTACTTGTTGAGTGCTGTTTTATAGATAATGAAGAAGATATGTATATTTATAACCCTAAGGATATGGCAAAGGCTATTGTAGAAGGATTACTTAATAAAGATATAAAAGATAAACCTATAGAAAAACTTCAGGATGATGGTGTGGTTTATAGGGTAGTTGTAGGTTCTTTTAAAGATAAGGAAAACGCAGAAAATATGCTTCAAGAAGTAAAAAGTAAGGGATATAAAGATGCTTTTATAGCTAAGAGTTAAATTTAGATCTTATTAAAAAACTCCATTTATGGAGTTTTTTATATTTATCATTTAAGGTTTATTTAAGCTTAGCAATTTAGAATATAGATATAGACAAAGGAAATAAACTCAAAATATAAACAAAAGAAAGGTGATAGAATTATGATGAAATTAATAAACAAAAAAGGATATTTAGTACCTATTATAGTAACAGTGGTATTGTTAATGATTTCAGCCACATATGTTTACAAATTAAAGACAAAAGACAATGTGGTAGGGCGTATAGGTAATGAAACTATTACTAAAGACGAATTATATAACTATTTGGTTAAGGAAAATGGACAAACAGCATTAGACTCATTAGTAGCTGAGAAAGTTATTGAACTAGAAGTTAAAAGTAAAAATATTAATATTGCTGAGGAAGCAATACAAAAGCAACTTGATGAGCTTATAGAAGAAAATGGAGGAAAAGAAGTATTTAATCAGACATTAGAGTATTACAGCTATACAATTGATGATATAAAAAAGAATATTAAACAAGATCTAAGCATTAAGAAGTTACTTGAACCTAATATTAAAATAACAGAAGCTGAGATAAAAGCTTACTATGAAGAAAATAAAGAAACTTTTGAAGATGCTAAATACGAAGATAGTAAAGAAAAAATAAAAGATATTATTTTTGAGGAGAAATTATCAACGGAATATAGTACATGGATTGAAGATAAGTATACTGAATATAAAGTAGAAACATTGCTATAAAGAAAATATAAATTTGCACTAAAAAGAATTCTTAAAATACCTTTTATTTATGTCACGACTCACCAATGTATTATATGATATAATAGTACTAAAATGTCTTGTTGTAGTATTATATTTCTGTGGTTTTTATATTTTTGGAGAATTAAATTTATTTTTAAAAATCAACGGATAAAATTTAATTAGATGGGAGTTTTGACATGAATAAAGAGACAACTAACAGATTAGGGACAGATAGTGTAGGTAAATTATTGCTAAGCTTAGCACTTCCAGCAATTATAGCACAACTTGTGAATATGCTTTATAACATTATTGACCGTATTTACATAGGACATATACCACAAATAGGAGCAACTGCTTTAACTGGTGTAGGAGTAACATTTCCTATTATTATGGTTATTACTGCTTTTAGCTCACTCATAGGAATGGGCGGTGCACCAAGGGCTGCAATAAAAATGGGGGAGAAAAAAGATAATGAAGCTGAAGAAATTTTAGGTAATTGTCTTGTTCTTTTAATAGTTATTTCAATAGCCTTAACAGTTATATTACTAGCTACAGGGGAAAAATTATTAATGATGTTTGGTGCAAGTAGTGAAACTATTAATTATGGGCTTGATTATCTAAATATATATGTAATTGGGACAATATTTGTAATGATTACATTAGGATTAAACAGTTTTATATCAACACAAGGATTTGCCAAAATTAGTATGTTAACAGTATTAATAGGCGCTGTTATTAATATAGTTCTTGACCCGATTTTAATATTTACTTTTAATATGGGTGTTAAAGGTGCAGCTATTGCAACAGTAATTTCCCAAGCTTGTTCAGCTATATGGGTTATAAGATTCATGTTAGGAAAAAAGACTAAACTAAAAATTTATAAGAAAAACATGAAGTTAAAAAAAGAAGTTATAATTCCTGTGCTTTTATTAGGGAGTTCTCCTTTTATAATGAATAGTACTGAGAGTCTTTTAAATATTGCTTTAAATTCTTCACTACAAAGATATGGAGGAGATATTGCAGTAGGGGCAATGACAATTATTGCAAGTTTGATGCAAATACTATTTTTACCTTTAATGGGATTAACACAGGGAGCACAACCAATAATTAGCTATAATTATGGAGCCAAAAATAATGATCGTGTAAAAGATACATTTAAACTGCTTTTAATATCATCTTTAATTTTTTCATCTGTTTTGTGGGCATTGATGATGGTATTTCCACAATTCTTTGTCTCTTTATTTAGTAAAGATCCTAGGCTTATGGATCTTACAGTATGGGCAATGAGGATTTACTTGGGAACTGCCTTTGTACTTGGAGCACAAGTTGCCTGTCAACAGACTTTTATAGCAATTGGCCAAGCAAAAACGTCACTTTTCCTTGCACTACTTAGAAAAATAATTCTATTAATACCTTTAATATATATTTTACCAAATTTCTTTTCTGACAAGGTTTTTGCAGTATTTTTTGCAGAACCGATATCAGATGTTATAGCAGTTAGCATTACGGTCATTGTTTTTATAAGTCAGTTTAAAAAATTATTATACGAAAAAGAAGAAAATACACCACTAAAGTTTTAGTGGTGTATTTTTATAACATATATTTATTGACTTTATATTTTAATAATTGTTTTGATATTCCTAGTCTTCTAGCCGCTTCAGCAATTTTATTATTTCAATTTTAAATAATTAGTTTACATTATAGCATAAAGGAAAAAAATTTACAAATTTGCGAATCTTTTTTATTATTAATATATAGACAATAGATAATAGAAGGAAGGGGTTTGAAAAATTATGAATTTGATTGAATATATAAAAAAATATAAAGCGTTTAATGAACAAGAAGAAAAGGATAAAGAAACAACTATAAAATGTTTGGAGATGTTTGATAATATACTAACAAGAGATAACGAAATAGTACATATGACAAGTTCTGGATTTGTAGTAAATAAAAATAAGGATAAAGTCTTATTGGTACATCACAACATATATAATTCCTGGTCATGGACTGGAGGACATGCTGACGGAGAGGCAGATTTATTATATGTTGCACTTAAGGAAGTCGAAGAAGAAACAGGAGTAAAAAATATTTACCCTGTTAGCGATGATATTATATCATTAGATATTATACCAGTGTTAGGCCATATAAAAAAAGGAAAGTATGTATCTCCACATTTACACATATCAATTGCTTATTTAATTGAAGCTGATGAACATGAACAAATTTTTGTTAAGCCTGATGAAAACAGTGGGGTTAAGTGGATACCTATAAAAGAAATAGATGAATATTCTAATGAGCCTCATATGAAACAAATATATAATAAAATAATATCTAAAATTAATACATCATCAATATAACATTAGAGATAAACTTACAACTATCGTTGGATTTATAATAGGAGCAATTGTTTATAAGTTTATACCTAAGAATGAAGCTGAAGTAAATAAATAAAAAATACTGAAGTAATAAAAAAATACTACTGTAGCTTAATAGCAACGGTAGTATTTTTGTTTTATATTTCTTTTAAAATTAATTCTTCTTTATCTAATCTAGGTCTTTGTGAAGGAGATTGATCTGGATAACCAACAGGTAATAAGGCAACAATGTCGTATCTAGAGTCAAGTCCTAAAAGATCTTTAACCTTTTCTTGATCAAACATCATAATCCAACAAGTTCCAAGTCCTAAATCTACAGCTCTAAGAGTTATATGATCAATTGCAATAGCTGCATTTAAGTTTAAATATGACTTTATAGAAGCTTCATCTGAAAATCTTTCTTTTTTATTATTATCACTAGGTTTATTAGCTTTAGCCGAATAATCATTATCCAGTGGAGTATCTTTAAAAGCTTGAGCTTCACTAAGTTCTTTCATTCTATCTAACATTGAAGCCATAGATTGATTATCAACACAACATGCAATTATTGCTGGAGCATCACCTACAAAAGGAAGTGGAGTACATTCTTTTAATTTTGCTCTTGCTTCTTCACTTTTTATAACTACATAACGAGTAGGTTGTAAATTTGTTCCTGAAGGAGCCAATCTTCCTGCTTCTATTAATTCGCTAATAAAGTTTTCTGGTATCGCATCAGATTTAAATTTTCTTATACTTCTTCTTGATTGCATTGCTTCTAACAATTCCATAAAAACACCTCTGTATGTATAGAGTTGTAATAACTCTAATTATTTTATATACTAATTATATATTTATGTAATTGGTTTTAATAGTATGCACTTTTATGTGAGATACTATACGAAAGGAGAGTGACATCAAATGGAGAATACAGATGACAGGAAATATAAATGTCCTTTGGAGTATACACAAAAGGTTATAGGGGGAAAGTGGAAGCCTATTATACTTTGGCATTTATCTATTGAAGGTGTAAAAAGATATGGAGAACTGAAAAAGTATTTAACAGGCATTTCACATAAAATGCTGTCTCAACAGTTAAAAGAACTTGAAAAGGATAAGTTAATTCATAGGGAAGAATATCATCAGATTCCGCCTAAGGTAGAATACTCTATTACAGAAAAAGGTAGAACAATACTTCCAATATTAGAACAAATGCATAAATGGGCAGTAGAAAACTTAGAAAAATAGGAAGGGAAAAAATAATATGGCAACTATTTATGAGAATTTACATCAATTTAGCAGTTATATACCACCTATCGACCTTACATTTCACCAATATTTATTGTTAGCTGATGAAGCTGTGTTAGTGCATACAGGAAATATGCAACAAGCAGAAGCACTAATTCCAAAACTTAAAGATATTCTTAAAAATAAAACTTTAAAATATATTTTCATTTCACACTTTGAATCTGATGAATGTGGAGGGCTATCAGTAATATTAAAACATTTTCCAGATGCTAAGCCAATTTGTTCTGAAGTTACAGCAAGACAGTTAAGTGGTTTTGGAATCACAAATGATTTTATTATTAAAAAGCCTGGAGAAAAGCTAATTACAGATGATTATGAACTTGAATTTATAAGTTATTTATCTGAAATGCATCTATGGGAAGGTCTACTTCTTATGGAAAACAAAAAAGAAATATTCTTTAGTAGTGATTTAATGTTCCGCCTTGGGCAAGCTAATGGTAAGGTAATAGATGGAAATTGGCAAGAAGAAGTAGACAACATTGCCCCACATCAAGTACCAGATCCAGATAAAAGATTAGAACTTCAACAAAAATTGTCAAAATTAAATCCTAAGTTTATTGCAACTGGACATGGTCCGTGTGTTAAAATACAATAAAAATATAATATAAAGTTAAAGGGGGATTAACATGTTTGAGAACAAATTGAAAAAAATGCTTAAAGAAGGTAAATCTGCAATAGGTACATTTGTATCTATGGATAGTCCTGATTTAGTTGAAATAATGGGATTAACAGGTTTTGATTTTGTTATTATAGATGCTGAACACGGCCCTATGGATGCAGAAACATCAATGAATTTGATTCGTGCAGCAGAGCTTCACAATATGACTCCTATTGTACGTATTAGAGAAAACTCTGAAACAGTTGTCTTAAAGCACTTAGATGTAGGAGCTCATGGGATACAGGTTCCTCAAATAAATACTGCTGAAGATGCGAAGTTATTAGTACAAAGATCGAAATACAGTCCTTTAGGTAAAAGAGGGGTTGCAATGCCAAGGGCTGCTGATTACGGATTATATCCAATAATGGATTATTTTGAAAAGGCAAATAATGAAACAATGATTATAGCTCATTGTGAGAATATAACTGCTTTAGAAAACCTAGAAGATATAGCAAAGATTCCTGGGATAGATGTAATATTTTTAGGACCATTTGATATGTCTCAATCTATGGGAATTCCTGGACAAGTTACACATCAAAGAATTGAAGAAGCAGCACAAAGAGTACTTGATGTTTGTAAAAAATACGATAAAGTACCAGGTATATTTGCTGTAACTGCAGAAAATGCAAAGTCGAGAATAGAACAAGGATTTAGATATGTTCCTATAGGAATGGACTGTACTTTAATTGGAAGTGCTTTCAAAGAAATTGTAAGTAAGGTTAAATAAACTTTTAAATAATCAGCCTAACATCTCAACTTATAAGGTGTTAGGCTTTTTTCTGTTGCAATAAAATAATGTAACAGTATATAAAAAGTATCAGAAAATTCTATTAAAGAAACTTTTTCTTCACTTCTTGTCAAAAATAGTATATTATTATACATATAGGACACTACAAACTCAATTCGGAGGATAACTACCCCCAAGGAGGATACATAATGAACAAAAGTATAATAGTTGCAGCTATAAGTTTATCTGCTTTAGGCTTAGGAATAAATACAAATGAATCTTATGCACAAGAAGTAGGAACTATAACAGCTAGCTCATTGAATGTAAGAGCTGGGGCTGGAGCTAAATATAGTAAAGTAGCAACTGTATATAAAGGCAATAAAGTTGAAATAATTTCATCATCAAATGGATGGTATAAAATAAAATTAAGTAACGGAAAAACAGGATGGGTTGCAAGTAATTATGTAACTAAAAGCAAGGCAAATCAAAATACTCAAGCACCATCTCGAGGGGTAGGAAGAGAAGTTGCTGTAGAATTAGCTTATAAGCAATTAGGTAAGAAGTATGTATGGGGAGCAGAAGGTCCTAATAGTTTTGACTGTTCTGGCCTAACATCTTATGTATATAGAAATGCATTAGGTAAAACTATTCCTAGAACTTCATCAGCTCAAAGTAAGTATGGAGAATATGTACCCAGAGCGGAACTTCAACCTGGAGATCTAGTATTCTCAGGAGCAAAAGGAAGCGTAAGTCATGTTGGTATATATATAGGCAACGGAAAAATGATACATGCCCCACAAACTGGTGACGTAGTTAAAATATCTGATATAAATAGTGGTTATTATAAAGACAGATACATAACATCTAGAAGACCTTAATAAAAAACAGCTTGATAAGTCGATTATCAAGCTGTTTTTTATTAACTAATACTCTAAATATATTATTGTTTACCAACATCAACTATTAAACCATTTCCCCCATTTGATTCAACATTAGGTCTCTTTCCATTCCACTTTTCTAAGTACTTCATAGTGGCCTTATAATTCATCAAATCTTTATTCATAGATTGCTGAATTATTTTATTAGCTTCAGCTTCACCTTTTGCTTCAATAATTCTTCTTTCAGCTTCTAATTGAGTTTGTTCTTTAGCTATTTTAGTTTTTTGTAATGCTAATTTTTGCTTTTCTATTTCTTGAGCTATAGCTTGTCTATCTCTTATTGCAGCCTCTACATTTTTAGGCACACTTGTTCTTGATAGTGCTGCTTCCTCAATAACAATACCATATTCTTCTGCATTTTGCTGCATATACCTAGTAAGCTTGTCATTTACTTCAGCTTTCTCAGTTAGATAAACTTCCATTGTAGTATAATCTTTTGTAACCTCAGTAACCCATGCTTTTATTTTACCACGCATGATATCATTCATTATTTCTTCCCCTGATTTTCCTCTATATCTCTTAAATACATCAGGCACATTATTTTTATTAAATGAATATTGTACTGTTAAATCTACATTAACAGCTCCATCTGAGCATTGAACATCAAAACTTTCATCACCTTTGCTACCTTCTTTTTTATTTTTAGATAAATAAAACTGCTCAGTAGCAACAGAATAAAGTGTAACTTCTTGCCATGGCATAACAACTCTAAGACCTTCATTTAACACGGTTTGTTTAACTCCACCATTTAACGAGTAAACTACCCCAACGTATCCTTGTGGTATTTTTTCTGTAAATAAGGTAAATCCAATAACTACAACAACCAACGATACAATAAGTTTAGGCAATTTAGGACTTATTTGAGGTTTCTTAAACACACTACTCTTTTCCATAAAATATTTTTCTCCCCTTAATTATTTTTATAAAATATACAATTTAAATCATAACCTCAGATGGAATTTTATACAAGTCTAAAAAACACCATTCAAAACAAAACTAGTACTTTTTAATATTTGGAGAATTTTGTTTGAAATATAACAACTTAATTACCAAAAATGTTATAATTAAGCAACAATATACATAATAAGGGGAGAAGTTTTATGAAAAAATTGACTATTACTATACTTTGTTTAGTAGCAATGGGATTACTGTGGTATTTATTAGGAAATACTAGTGAGCAAAAACAAGTAGAAAAAGTTGCTAAGAATTATTATTCTGCGCTTGTAAGCGAAAATTATGAACAAGCATTTGAGTATTTATATGTTTATGATGAACATTTTGATGTGGGTACTAATCGTAGTAGAGCAGAAGCTAAAAATGTCTATATGAAAAATATGAATCAACTAAAAGAACGTGGTTATAAAGTGAAAAACTTTGAAATAGACCAAATTAGACTGAAAGATGGAGTGTTATTAGTTGATACCACTGTTTCTATTGAATACGATGAAAAAACAAAACCAAGAATTGAAACATTACAGTATAATAACTCAAAAGTTTTTGTTGATTATTCTGAAGATGAATTTGCACATTATAGAGGTGGAAAGTTAAATATGCTTCCTTAAAATTATAGTATTATCTATTTAATTAATAGATATATGAAAACAATAAGGGATTAGGGGGAATATCATGAAAAAATTGTTATTATTTACTACAATTACTATTATAATAACCCAGCTTTTAATAGGTTGTTCATCCAGTAAGGTTGTTGCATTTAATGAACTTAACTCTCAGGTAATTGGCTTTACTGAAAATGATGAAAAATCAAAACTCATTCCGCCAGATACACTACTTATGATGACGAATAACGATTTCCAAAGATTTAGGAATAAGTACTTTACACCAAAAAAAATCCCGATGGAATCACCAGATAAAGAAAAGTCAGTTTTATATTTGCAGATTCCATCTTCAACGTCGTCGGTAAATCAGTATAGTGTTGAAAGTATAAATGTAAGCAATGATACTTTAAACGTAAACTTAAAACAAATCGGAGCTACAGAAGTATGTACAATAGAAGGCGTTGTTACAATAAATTGGGTTATGATAATAGAACTAGAGAAAACTAATTTAAAAGATAATATGAAAATAGTTATAAATAAATAAGATAATATTAGTATGAACTACTTAGGACTTTGCAACTTTATTTATACGAGAATGATAAAATGTCATTCTTTTTTTGCTTATTTTAGATAAAATCTAATTAATAAGTTTACAAAATTTATATTAATGTGAATTTGGGTTTAGAATATAGAAGAATATTCTATGATTTATGATATATATTTAATATCTAGTTTAATTAGGTATTATTGCATAGTTGTATAAAAATGTGTAATAGTTTAATAAATAATAGGTTGTATTAAATAATTCTGTTGATATTTGAATAAAACGAGCGACTATTCTATAATGTAAGAAATATAAGTGGATTGTGAAAAATTTTTAGGTATCGTTGAAATGGACGAGACTTATTTCCTATACTATGAGAAGGGTAAACGTAAAGTGAAAGGAAGAAAATCAAATATATAAATAACGACTATATTAACATTGAAAAGGATTGATTCAAATTGACCCCAAAAAATGGATTAAGATTAGTCTTTACCGTAATAGTCATTTTTCTTATTTTTATTAGTTATTCAGCTTTTAGCATTTGGATTTTTAGTAACAAAGTTCAATTAGTTAAAACTGATGTGGCTGTGGTACTTGGTGCTGCTGCTTGGGATAATGAACCATCTCCTGTTTTACGCGAAAGGATAAATCATACTATCTGGCTTTATGAGAATGATTATGTAGATAAAATTATTTTTACTGGTGGTAAGGGCAAAGGCGATAAATATGCTGAGTCTGAGGTTGCAAGGGATTATGCTATTAAAAACAATGTTAATTCTGATGATATTCTGATTGAAACTAAATCAAGAATCACAGAAGAGAACATAAAATACGCTTATGAAATTGCTGTTGAGAAAAACTTCAACACCTTTACTATTGTAAGCGACCCTTTGCATATGAAAAGAGCAATCTTAATGGCAAAAAACACTGGAATGGAAGCATATTCATCACCTACGCAAAGTTCCGTATATAAAACATTGAATAGCCAAGTACCATTCTTCTTTCGAGAGTTGTTTTTCTATATCGGTTATATTTTCAGTTTGCCATTTAGGTAATTCTCGTTAGAAAATAAAAGGGGTTAAAATAAGCAATGCAATTTGAAATATTAGATGATAGAAAACACCAAATAATATAGTTCTTTGACTAATACACAATGCTAATTTTTAGAAAGATATAAGATGGTCCGAGCAATATTGCTTGGACTTTTTAATATAGGACACAGTTGACACCTAAAAATCTATTAAAGGTGGTTAAATAATGATAAGAATCATATTGTTAATATTTATTGCACTTAGTTATCTTTACAATAGGCTACTACATGAGTTGGTTTAAATGGCTTAAGTTATTTGAAACAGATAAAGACACTATAAAGACTAAAAATTTTATAATTCAAAGTAATGTTGCTTATTCTTATGCAAGGATAAGTGATTTTAAGTATAGAACACCATCATTTGCTTAAGTTGTTATAATTACTTTGTAAATAAAATATGATTCAGTAAAAACAAATAACAAAGGGGGAAGATTTTAGAGTTAAAAAATCTACATTTATTGTTATCATTTTATTACACAGTTGTATAGTATTGTGCATTGGTCTAATCTGTAATACTAAATATAAAATTCAGGGGGATTAAATAATGAAAAAAAGGAATGTAATTATTTTTATACTTTTGATAGCGTTTCTTTTTATAAGCTATAACTTTGGGTTAAGAAACTCTTTTAACTCCTTAGAAATCACTAAGGTTGATGAAAAAACAATTTCAGAATACCTTGATACAAAAACAGATGATATTCTTGCTGCAACAGATGGTAGCGTGTATAGTGCGTTTACTATTTTAGGAACTGATAAAGATAGGATATATTTATGGTTATTAAAAGAAGAATATATAAAGAAGGATAATGACATAACTCTACAAAGTGGTGTATCTTTACCTGTAGTTTTATATATTAAAGATGATAGCAATAATATTGAAATTATAAGTCATAAGATACCAGCAGATGGAGCAGAACATGAGGAAACTATGAGAAAATTATTCCCTAGAAATATAAGAAATAACATAAATCATAATTATAATGAACGTGCAAAGAGTCTCGAATTGGATATTAAAAATAGAGTTAAAGAAGATTTCAAAAATTAAAATATAAGATTTTACTTTTAAATTATTTTTTTATAGTCATTACAATTTTTTGTTAAAGAAAAAGACTAATCATTTCTATTCACAATCTTTATATACTTTTCAGTATGGAGCAAATATGCTAGATGAGATTCTCGACACGCTTCTTGTTGCTTTCGGAATATCTCTGTTAAATTGTGTGATTAATATGATAATAAATCATTTTTGTAGAGAGTCAGAATTTGAAAAAGGGTTATTATTTAGTATTTGTGTATTGATACAAGTATTTACAGTACTATTTTTCTTATATAGTTTATATGGATTTATTGCAGCTAATATCTTCCATAGATTTACCTTTGAAGTTTTTATGAATAGTTATACTCCAGTTTACTAGTGTTGATTTTTATATTATTTTATATGAAATCTGGATAGTAAGTCTATAAAAATATAATCTTGATTTATACAGCATAACTGTACCAGAGCAACTTAAAGAAGAATTAGATGAGTAGGCTGTTAAATAGAGAATCAAGGTGTTATAAAATAGGTAATATGTAGTTTAGGGTTAGATTGTTATAGGAATATAGGTAAATGACTACAAGGAGGAGAAATGTCTAAAATATTTAAAAATATTATTGGATATATAGTTTTTACTATAGTATTTGGGTTAATGATATATTTTTCAGTTACCTCACCTATTAATAGGTATGAGGATACAAATGAAGATCCTAGAATTATTATTTTCATGATTATCTTTGGTTTAATATTTGCAATTTCCTATTGGATTGCAAAAAAACTTACGCAAAAAGGATATAGTCGTTTAAAAGTAAGACTGATTTTTTCAACATTAGTAGCTTTAGGTAGTGGAATAGTACTTAATGTTAGCTCGATGTTGTCAGGTAGCAGTATAAGTTTAACTTATACGTTACTTACGATGGCAATAGTTGGAATAGGAGTCTTTATGAGAAGTTACGGGGATAAAACTATAAAACAAAAGGATTTATTAGATTTTAATAGGGAAGAAGGAAAAAAATCAGACTTGAAAAAATCTATAAAGAACTCTTTATTGCTATTAATTATTATGTTTTTTCCTTTATTGAGTATTTTTGTTGTCGTAATAATTATATATTTAGTAAAATAGGTAATCTAAAATAAAAAGATAAATCTACAATTTATATTATAAATCGTAGATTTATCTTTTTATTTTAGTCAAAATCATTGACAGTAAAATTTTTAAAAGGTAATATATAAATAAATTGAATACAATTAAATTTGATAAAATTAAAAATAAAATATATTAAAGGAGAATTAATTATGAATTTTTATGATTTTTCAGCCAAAAAAATAAATGGGCAAGATGTTAATATGAATAAATATAAAGGCAAGGTAGTGTTAGTAGTAAATACTGCAAGTAACTGAGGCTTAACACCACAATTTTCTCAGTTAGAGGAATTATACAAAACTTATAAAGATAATGGATTTGAAATCTTAGGATTTCCTTGTAACCAATTTAAAAACCAGGATCCAGGAAATAACAATGAAATTCATAACTTTTGTCAATTAAATTACGGAGTAACTTTTAATATGTTTGAGAAAATAGATGTAAATGGAGAAAATGCACATCCACTATATAAATTCTTAAAAAGTGAAACTAAAGGATTCTTAAATGATGAAATAAAGTGGAATTTCACAAAGTTTTTAGTTAATAGTGAAGGAAAAGTAATTAGAAGATATGCACCAACAACTACTCCAATGAAAATAAAAAGTGATATTGAAAGATTACTAAAGTAAAAAAGATTGTAGGTGAACTTTATGGATAAAGATATATATTTAAAATTAGATAACCAGCTATGTTTTTCCTTATATGCAGCATCAAGAGAAATAATAAAACTATATAAACCATTTCTCGATGAACACAATCTTACTTATACTCAATATATAACTATGCTTGTATTGTGGGAAGAAGAAAAGGCAACTGTTAAGGATATTGGCAAAAGACTACATTTAGATTCAGGAACATTAACACCATTACTTAAAAAATTAGAAAGTATGGAGTTAATAACAAGATATAGAGATAAAAACGATGATAGAGTAGTCATAGCAGAATTAACTCAAAAGGGATATGAATTAAAAGAACAAGTATCAGACATACCAGAGAAACTATTCTGTAAAACTAATATGACATACGAGCATGCGATGCAATTAAAGGAAAACTTAGATAAGTTATTAAAAACTTTAGATTAAAATTAAAAGCTATGAATTTAGAACCATATTATTCTAAATCCATAGCTTTATTTATATTGTGTCCTTCTTACCTATTTTAATCCATCTACAAAGCTTATCTTCTAACATATCAATAAACTTAAATATTAAATACCCCATAATACTAAGGGCTAGTATTCCACTAAACATTTCAACATAGGTTACCATCATCCAGCTATTCATTATAAAATATCCAATACCATAGGTTGTTGCAAAATTTTCACCAAAGAATAGTACAGATATACTGACACCAACACTAATTCTTAAGGCAGTTATTATTTTAGGAAGTACTGATGGCAGTACTAAATGTCTATAAATTTGCATCCTGTTTAATCCAAGGGACATAACAGAATAAAAAAGTTCCTTTGGTATTTCCTTAACTCCATCCCTTGCTGCAACAATAATTTGAAATATAATTATTATTACTATAAGCACAATCTTAGGAGTATTTCCAAGTCCAAATAAAATCATTAATATTGGTAGAAATGCTATTTTAGGAATGGGATAGAGTATATAAACTATAGGAGTTATAAGTTCATCTGCTTTTTTATTCATACCAATCCAAAGTCCAATTATACTTCCAAATACTAATGATATTAAAATTGCTGCAGATATTCTTCCAAGACTTACTAGTAAATGAAGGCTTAGAGTACCTGGGAAAATTTCAATGAAATTTAAAATTGTCTCATAGGGCGAAGGGATTGCAGAAGATCCAACAAATAAATGAAGTATGTACCAAAACAAAATTACTACTAAACTTCCATATAAGGTTTTGTTGTATATAATTGCTTTAAGATTCTTCATTTAAACACTTCCTTACCTCAAGACACACCTTATAAAACTCTAAGTTGTTTCTTAAATCCTCAGCTCCAAAATATGGATTATCTATTATATTCTTAATTTTTCCCTTGCTCATAATTACAATCTTTTGCCCAAGAAAAACAGCTTCTTCAATATTATGAGTTACCATTACCAAAGTAATTTGTCTTTCCTTATATATATCTAATATAAGATTTTGAATATGTTCCTTTGTCATGGCATCTAAAGCTGATGATGCCTCATCCATAAGTAGCAAATCAGGCTCTAGAGCCAAAGTTCTTCCAATGGCAACTCTCTGCTTTTGCCCACCACTTAATTCCCCAGGAAATCTTTTTGCATATTCATTTATTCCTAAGTCATTTAGTATAGATGAAACTTTAGTATTAACTTCATCTTTTTTAAATCCCCTTGACTTTAATGAAAAAGCTATATTATCCCAAACACTTTTCCATGGAAGAAGACCATAATCTTGAAGGATTAATCCAGTGCTTTTTCTTATGTCTCTTAGTTCATCATTATTAATAACTATACTTCCTGAAGATGGCTTTATAATTCCTGCCAATGTATATAAAAGAGTAGTCTTTCCACATCCTGATGCACCAATAATAGCACAGGTAGTATTTTTATTTACACTTAGAGAAACTTTATCTAATGCTTTTTCCCTACCATAGAACACGTCTATATCTTTGATTTCAATCATTAATTAACGAACTTTCCTTCAACTAGGTCTTCATATTTTAAAGTTATTTCTTTGTTTAAAACTTTTTTGTTCCAATCCATAATACTTTGAAGATATTCTTTGCTAGGTACTCTTGCATTATGATATTCTGGTAAGATTATTTTATCTTTAGTTTCTGGATTTAATTTTAGAGTGTCAATTAATATTGATCTTGCTATAGCATCATCATTATTTATTTCGTCAACAGCCTTGTTATATGCTTTATGGAATAACTCAACTGCTTTTTCATTTTCTTTTATAGCTTTTCCTGTAAACACCATTACATCTGGTGAGAACTCGTCATCAGTCTCAATTAGTTTCTTAGTAAGACCTTTTAGTTCACCTTGAGATGCCATTGGCTCAGGGATAACAGCCATATCTAAAGTTCCTTTACCAATCATTTCAAGTCTAGCAGGTATTTCGTTTATGTAAACCTTTTCTACATTATATTTATCACCTAAGCTTTTATCTGATAAGTAGTTAGATACACTGACTTCCATCATTCCAACCTTGATATCTTTCTTTTCTTCAAATCCTTTTTTAATTAAGAAAGGGAATGCTCCATCAGTACTTGTTGTTACCTTTATATCAAAACCATTTTCAACATTGTTTACCAAAGCAATAACGTCTGTCATAGCCCCATCTAACTCACCACTTTGAAGAGCACTTTGTCTGTTCATTGCATTTGTATAAACTTGAACATCTACATCTAAACCAAGTTCTTCAAAATATCCATTTTTATCTGCAAGAAGTATTGGTGCAGAGTCAACAGCTGGCATAACTCCGACTGTTAAAGTTAAGTTTTCTTTTGGCGTATCCTTGGGAGTTTCTTCTGTAGAAGCTTTTGGACTACAGCCAACTGCAAAAGTCATCATAGCAGCTAAAAGTATTGCAGATAGTTTTTTAGTGATTTTCATTGATACATCTCCTTTTACATTATTTATTAACATAATAATTGTATTACTTTGAGACAAATAAATCAATAATTCTATCTTTTATTATTCTAGTTTACAAAAACCTCATGTATAATTAAATGTATGTTTAAAATTATATGATTTAATGGGAGATGAAATTATGCAATTGAGAGAGGAAATGACAGAGTACTCAAAAAAAGAGTATATTTTGAAGTTAATAAAGGATTTATGGATTGCACTAAGACCCCTATCTCTTACACTTGCCATAGCTTCAACAACTCTAGGTATGCTTATAGCTAATAGAGAAGGAAAGCTATTTAGTGGAGATTTAGCATTAGATATATTCAAAATAGTATTGATCACTATAGGGGGAATGCTTGTACAAAGTTGTGCAAATTTAATAAATGATTTTTATGAAGGATCTTTTAAATACCACAGACCAGGAGAAAAGACATATAAGTTTTTAAAGTATGAAAGAACTGCTTTTGACCTTTTGGTATTTACTTTTGGTATGTTATGTATAGCAGGAACTGGACTTATTGGATTAATATTAATGTATTTAAGTACTCCAAAGCTTATTTATATTGGAATTGCTGGTATTATTGGCTCTTATGCTTATACAGGTGAACCATTTGTATATAAAAAGAGGGGATTAGGGGCTGTTTTATCACTTATACTTATGGGGCCTTTAATGGTATTAGGTTCTTATGTTGTATTTACGGGTGAATATTCTATTACTCCTATAGTACTTGCATTACCAGCAGGAATTATGATTCCTCTGATGATGATGGCAAATGAGATAAGAGATTTTGAAAGAGATAAAAATCTTGGAATAAGAACACTAACAGTTATACTAGGTATTAAAGCGGGTAGAGCAATTTATATTTCATTAATAGCTATTGCATATGGTATGACTACAATACTTGTTATTACAAAGGACTTACCTATATTGGCTTTATTTGTATATTTAACAATGCCAATAGCTATTAGGTCATATAAAAAGGCATCTATGCCACAGACTAGCGCAATAAAAATTACAAATATACTTCACATAACATTTAATCTTATTACTATAATTGCTTTAATTTTAGGTTAAAAATATTAAGGGGACGACATGAGATATTTAACAAATTTGACTACATTGGACTATCACATGGATTGGTTTGATAATGATTGGGAAAAAATAAAAGAATTCATAAATAGAAATAAATTGAATGGATTAGAATTAATGTTCTTAAAAGGGTATGACGAAAAAAACATTCCAAAAGATACTGTAGTTGGAATGCATTTGAGTTACTGGTCTATGTGGTTGGACTTTTGGAGAGAAAATCATACTGCCTTAATTGAGCAGTTTGGAAGTGAAGAAAATATTATATCCTTTTATGGTGGATTAGATAAAAATACACTAATTGAACATTATAAATGGGAAGTTGAAAATGCTAAAAAGTTAAATGTAGAATATGCAGTTTTTCACGTAACACATTCTGAAATACTTCATACTTATAATTTTGAATTTACCTATAGTGATTGGGATGTTCTTGAAGCTACGGCAGAGTTAGTAAATGAATCTTTTGGAGATGTAGATGAAGGTTTTACATTATTATTTGAAAATCTTTGGTGCCCAGGTTTAAAGCTAACTGATGTAGATTTAGTAGAACGATTTTTAGATAAAATCAATTATCCTAATAAAGGGATAATGTTAGATATAGGTCACCTAATGATAACAAATCCTAAAATCCAAAATGAAGAAGAAGCTTGTAAATATATTCTTTCAGTTATAAATAATCTTGGAGATTTAAAAAATTATATTAAAGGTATTCATTTAAACAAGTCATTATCAGGGGCTTACTTAAGGTCAGATCATAGTGAAAAAATAGAAATTCTTCAAAGTAAGAAAGATTTTTGGGATAAACTTGAATACTCGGGAAGGCATATTAAAAATATTGACTTACATGTTCCCTTTGACTCTCATTTTGTAAAAGAGGTAATAGATGAAATAAAGCCAGAATATCTTGTATTTGAAGTACTAGCCCCAAATTTAGAAGAACTTGAAAATATGCTTACAGTCCAAAGAAGTATATTTTAAAATTAGTTAAAAAAAAGACAAATATTGTATAAAAATGTAGAAATACAAAGGAAGAAAGCTTATAATATAATTGCATTGTCTTTAGATGATGCAATTATTTTTTTGGTTACAGTAAGAAGGTGATTATTTGAAGATAAGAACTAAAATAACTTTTATCACAATGTTTATAACTGTTTTATTTGTTTTTTTTAGCAATATTGCATTTGAAAAGTTCTTTTCAAATTATCTAGAAGATCAAGAACAAGATCAGATTGAGTACATTAGTAAAAGTATAAATTCTTTTTTTGATGAGAGGAAAAATCAATATAGAGGTAGTGTTAACGATTGGAGTCATTGGGATGACACCTATAATTTTACAAATAATAATTACCCAGAATTTAAAGAAAAGGCCCTTATAAAAGACGATTTTATAAATCTTGAATTAAATTTTGCTATTGTTGTTGATGAAGATAATATAATTAAAAGTAAACAATTTTACAATCTTAATAATAAAAAATTCGCACAATTTCCTGAGGGATTTAATAAGGATATTGATGAAGTTATAAAATATTCGGTATCTAATGAAGATACGTCCAGTATAGCGAAAATAGGAGATGAATTTTATTTTATTGCAACATCACAAATAACTGATACTAATAAAGAAAAAGACCCTAATGGAAAACTGATATTCGGTAGACTTATTGATGAAAATATGATTAAAGACTTAGAAAAAGTCACAGATAGTCAAATATCTTTTTCTACAATAAATAATCTATATGAATATATATCAAAAGAAGATTCTCTAAAAGAAAGTGGAAATATTTTATTTAATAAAGTTAAGTTCAGTAAGAATAAGGACACTATAGTAGTGGAACTTATTTATCCAAATACCTTCCATGAAGATGATTTTACTTTAGTCAAATTAGAAAAAACAAGGGATTTATTTATAGCAGGAATGAATCAGATAGAGAAATTTATGTATATATATGCACATATAATGGTTTTAATTTTATTTGTAGTTTTCACTTTATTGGGAAGATATATATCAAAACCATTTACTAAGTTAATTAGTGAAGTAAAAAATCTAGATTTAACAAAAAGTGAAACTCAAAAATTAAAAATATATGGCAAGGATGAGTTTTCGTTCTTGAGAAATTCAATAAATAATATGTTAAGTAAAATAGAGACAGAACAATTTAAGGTAAGGGAAAACAAAGAGAAATTATATGCGATACTAACATCTGTAGGGGATGGGGTTATAGCAGTTGATAAAAATGGGAAAATAGAGTTTATAAATGATATAGCACAAAAGTTAACTGGTTGGAGAAAAGAAGAAGCTTATGGGCAACCATTTGAGAACGTATTCAAAATTATTGGTGAACATAACAACACAATTTTAATTTCGAAAGATGGATTAGAAAGAGATATTGAAAATACATCAGCACCAATTAAAGACAAATTTGGGAATGTAATCGGCGTTGTTTTAGTATTTAAGGATATTAGTGAAAGAAAAGAAAAACTAAAGCAAATTGAATTTTTAAGTTACCATGATCAATTGACAGGGTTACATAATAGAAGATATTTTGAAGAAGCATTAGAAAAATTAGATACTAAAGCTAATATGCCGTTATCAATTGTGTTTGCTGATGCAAATGGCCTTAAGACAATAAATGATGCTTTTGGCCATGAATATGGAGATTTACTTATTCAACAAATTTCAGATGTTTTAAAAACAGAATTTCGCACAGAAGATATAATATCAAGGACTGGTGGAGACGAATTTGTTATATTACTTCCAAAAACTGAAGGATTTGTTGTACAAAACTTGATAAAAAACATTAAAGAAAAAATTGAAAAGAAAACAATAATGGATATTAATATATCGGCTTCATTTGGATGGGATACAAAACATAATGAGAGTCAATCTATTTGGAGTATCTTGAAAAATGCTGAGGATTTCATGTATCAGAAAAAAATACTTGATGGTTCAAATAAGCGAAGTACGGTAATTAAATCTATAATTAATACATTATATCTTAATAATCCTAGGGAAGATGCTCATTCAAAAAGGGTAGGTATTTTGTGTGAAGATATTGGAAAAGCATATAACTTAAGTGATGATAAACTTAAAGAGCTAAAAGTTGCTGGTGAGTTACATGATATAGGAAAGATTGCAGTTGATGATACTATATTAAATAAGCCAAGTAAATTATCTAATACGGAATGGACGCAAATAAAACGCCATCCAGAAACGGGTTATAGGTTATTATGTACTTCTAGTGAGTATTATAATATTGTAGAATATATTCTTGCACACCACGAAAGATGGGATGGTAGTGGTTATCCAAAAGGGTTAAAAGGATATCAGATTCCATGGAAAGCAAGGATAATATCTATTGCTGATTCATATGATGCAATGACATGTGATCGTTCTTACAGAAAGCCGTTAAGTAAAGAAGAAGCAATTGAAGAAATAAAGAAAAATGCTGGAACTCAATTTGATCCAGAAATCGCAAAGGTTTTTGTTGAAATACTTGAAAATGATAGTAAACAAACTATTTATAACATATAAAAGGATATATAGGGGGTATACATATGACTAAAAAGATAGAGTATAGAAAAACGTATAAACACATTTACCTACCAAAGACTACACCAGATATTATTGACCTACCTAAGATGCCATATATAATGATTAATGGTAGTGGAAATCCAAACGGTGAGGAGTTTGCAAAAGCTACAGAAGCATTATACAGTATAAGTTATGCAATTAAAATGTCATATAAAAGTGATGATGTACCACATGAATACTATGAATATACGGTTTTTCCACTTGAGGGAATATGGGATTTAATTGATAAGTCAAAGCCATCAACTGATAAGGATAATTACAAATATACAATTATGATAAGACAACCAGACTTTTTAACTGACGAATTATTTGAGAGATTTTTAGAACAAACTAAAAAGAAAAAACCAAATCCATTTCTTGATAAATTAGTATTTAGTGAAATCACTGATGGATTATGTTGCCAAATGATGCACATAGGAAGTTATGATGATGAGAAAGAAAGCTTTGATAAAATGGAGAAATTCTGTGAAGAAAATGGATATATACGTGCTTGTAAAACTCATAGAGAAATATATATATCAGACCCACGAAAGACAGAAGTTTCAAAGCTGAAGACTGTTTTGAGATTTTCTGTAAAAGAGGGTTAGTAGATAAAGTACTTATTTAATATAGTGCTTGAGTTAAGTATGTAGTTAAAGGGGGAAGTTATTTTTTTCCTTTAACTACATAGTATATAAATAATGCGTCTTAGATAAAGATAGATTATTCAAAAACAATATTTATAACTTTGACAAAACCCATTTTGCCATATTTTGCACATTTTCATTTTTATCGTTACAGGCTCTTTGAATTAATGGTAAATACTCAGGTTTGTATGCGTTTAGCATGGAATTAAGTGCATTTGTTTTATAACGCCAAACCTTATCCTGTGGGATATACCAGAGTTTCGGTTGTATAACATTTTCTAGAAACTCATAATCTGCTTCAATTATTTGCTCAAAAGACAATCTTTGACACAATTCAGAAAGAAATGGAAACTCTTCATCCTCTGACCATGAATTTTTATTAAACGGACAAACATCTTGACAAACATCACACCCAAATACCCAACTGCCCATCTGTTCATTAAATTTTTCATTTGGTAAATCCCAGCCTTCCCATGTAGTAAGACAAGAGATACATGAGGAGCGATTCATAGTATATGGCTGTGATAAAGAAGAGGTTGGACAGGATTTAATACATAAATTACAGAGTTCAGGACATTGCTTCAATTTTGGTATTTCAATAGATTCCAACTCTTTGTCAATTAACCATGCCTCTAAATACACCCAAGAGCCCGATTCTGTATAAAAGAAATTATTTTTACGCACTAATCCTAGTCCAGCTTTTAATGCAGCCCAACGTAACCCAGTAATACCGAATTTCCTTTCAGTAGCTGTTTTAAGCCCCATTTTTTGCATATATCTTTCAAATCTCAAGCTATCTTGAAAATCTTTAGAGTTCTCATCTTTTCTACTATCTACTAAATAATACTTAGCAATTAAACCTTTCACGTTCTGTGGAATATGATATTTTCCATATCGTCTTACACAAATAACTATTGATTTTGCCCATGGATACATATCTTGTAAATGAGCAAAACGATAAAAACCTTCATAATATGGCTTCGATTCTGGAACCCGCTCAATTCTTTCATTAAGTTTTTCTTCATAATCATACATATCAGATATTTTAATAATACCGCATTTTTCATAACCAAGATCAAGTGCTGTACTTTTTATTTGTTCTGCAAGTAAACTCATTTCATTTACACCCCTTTCATAATTTTATACTATCAAATCAGTATGTATTTGTAAAATTGATATATTCGAATTGACAATTCATTTTTACAAATATATTATTTATAATATAGAGAATGGAGTGAAATAAATGGATATTAGACACTTAAAAACATTTAAAACTATTATAGAAGAGGGTAATTTTTCAAATGCTGCAATGAAACTAGGATACACGCAGTCTACTGTTACATCTCAAATTCAGCAACTAGAGCAAGAGCTCTCGATTAAACTATTTGAAAAAATTGGTCGTAACATGGTATTAACGTCCTTAGGGAAAGAATTGACACATTATGCAAATGAATTGCTTGACACAGTAAAAAAAATAGAGAGTATTGGGAAATATGCTGATAACATTACAGGTGAGTTGAAAATTGCAGTTGCAGAATCATTGATGTCTTATAAACTACAAAATGTGTTGAGCTTATTCAAAGAAAAAGCTCCTGATGTAAAACTTTCTATTATTTCACTGAATTGCCTTGCCATAAAAAATATCTTATCAAATGGAGAGGTAGACCTTGGTTTAATGTACGATGTAGGGAGTCAAAATGATAGTTTGATTACTATTAAGCTATCTGATTTCCCTTTAGCTTTAATATGTTCACCTTTATTAGAGCAAGATAAATTTGATTTTTGCAAACATAACCAAGAAATAAATACAAGTCTTATTGTTAATGAGCCTGAATCTATTTATCGAAAAATAATTGAAAATTATTTTTGTGATAAAAAGATATTCTTAAATAACACAACTGAACTTTGGAGTATTGAAGCAATAAAAAGATGCGTTGCAAGTAATTTAGGAATTTCTTTATTGCCTCGCTTCACAGTAGAAGAAGAACTGAAAAATGGTAAGTTAAAAGAACTGGAGGTAGGCTGCTCTGATACCAAAATCACAGCAATTTACGCTTATCACAAGAATAAATGGATTAGTCCTGCAATGTCGTTGTTTATGCAATTAGTGAGGGAAAACTTTAATATTGATTATAATGATTTACATAACAAAAAAGACCTTCATATATGAGGTCTTTTTATTTAATGTTTTTAGTTGATATGCTTATCTAATTATCTTTTTCTTTTTTGTTTTTCTTATACACGATAGTATCTATTATAATTCCGCCTACACCTACTATAGTCATAACAAGATACATAATGGCTTTATTGGGTGCTCTAAACAAACCATTCAATCCATACGTTATCAGTAATAAATTTACAATCATTTGCATAATAAACATATGCTTAGGGAATTTCTTAATTGTAATCACTCCTTTTAAAGATATTCTTCTTAATTGTATCATCAATTACGAAGCATAACTACTCAATATATTTTATTGATTTGGCTTTGTTAGATAAAATTGCATATAATTGTACATTAATTTAAAAAATTATAAATTATCTTAATTGGAAAATATAGTATAATAGTGATTAGAGATTTTATTATCACTAGTTCTATGAAATAAAGAGGAGGTATATTATGGACAAGCAACAAAAGGTTTTTCAAAAACTTGATGAATTAAACATTACATATGAGGTGACAAACCATCCACCAGTTTACACAATAGAAGAAATGGATGATCTAGGTATTTCAAAACATGGAGATGTATGTAAGAATTTATTTATTAGAGATGCAAAGGGAAAAAGACATTTTCTTGTTGTACTAGATAAAGATAAACAAGCTGATCTAAAAAACATAAGGGAGCAACTTGGTACAACTGGTTTGAGTTTTGCATCTGAAGAGAGGCTATCAAAGTATTTAAATCTAAGTAAAGGTGCTGTAACTCCTTTAGGTGTTGTAAACGATGAAGACCATTTAGTTGAGGTTGTATTTGACAGAGATTTAATAAATAAACAAAAGCTAGGGGTTCATCCTAATGACAATACAGCAACGGTTTGGATATCTTTTGATAACCTTAAGAAACTAGTAGAAAATAATAAAAACACAATTCATTATTTGACTATTTAGTATTGATTGTAATATGGATAATGTTGACAACATATAAATATAGTGTTATGATATTAAAAATCAAAACTTCATAAAAATCCTCATCCTAAAGGGTGGGGTAGAGGCGCGGTTGTTAAGAGTAACTATATCGAGGTTGGAAGCCTATGACATATAGTAAAAGGAGCCACCGCCGAAGCTTCAGATACCAAAGTCTGATTGCTGGGTCTGTATCAAATAGGTGCAGGACTGTCATCATTGTATATGCTCGATACTTTGATGTTGCGCTATCTCACATTGAGCCAGAAGGGAGAGAGGATTGTCTTTAGCTTTGCTATACGTATGTATACACCTGACAAGCCTGTTAGGTGTTTTTATTTTGCAATTTTTTAAATATGGAATATAATGGGAGGAATAATATATGAATAATAATTTAGCACAGCCAACTCAAAATACGGAGTCTGGCTTTAAAAAAGAAATTAGTTTATTTGGTGGGGTAAGTATTTTAGGCGGTATAATGGTAGGCTCTGGAATTTTTTATTTAGGGTCATATGTATTAATGAGAACTGGAATGAGTTTAGGGTTAGCCTTATTAACTTGGGTTTTAGGAGGAGTAATTTCATTATTAGGCGGAATTTGTTATGCAGAACTAGGTGCATCAGATCCTCGTGCTGGAGGACTTACTGTATATTTAAGTAATGCATATTCACCTATAGTTGGTTTTTTAAGTGGATTTAACAACTGGTTAATAGCTGGTCCTGGTTCTATTGCAGCTTTGGCAATTGCACTTCCAAGTGCTTTAACTGCTATACTTCCTATGGGGGAATGGACAGTTAAGTTTGTTGCTATAGCATTGATAATATTACTTACAGTTGTAAATTATTTTGGTGTTAAGTTTGGATCAAAACTTCAAAATATTTCTATGGTTGCAAAATTAATACCTATTGGAATAATAATGGTTTTAGGCCTTGTATTTGGTAAAGTAACACCGGATTTAAGTTTAGCTCCAGTGGCTGGTGACGTAAGCTTTGGCTCAATTATAAGTATGGTGGCATTTGCAGTTGTTGCAAGTTTATGGGCATATGAAGGATGGACTAATTTAAATACTGTAGCTGAAGAGGTAAAAAATCCTAAGAAAAACCTACCTCTTGCAATTATAATATCTATTGTTTCAATAACAGTACTTTATACATTATTTAATTATTCTATATATAGAGTTATACCTTTTGAAGAAATTCAAAGTCTAATAGCAAGTAATGAGTATTATTTAGGAACACATGCAGCACAAAAGTTAATGGGGAATACCGGTAGTATTTTAGTTATAGTAGGTATGGTAATAGCTATGTTTGGTGCTTTAAATGGATGTATACTAGCATTTCCTAGAATGTATTATGCGATGAGTCAAGAAGGTCATTTCTTTGAAAGCTTTAAAACATTACATCCTGTACATAAAGTTCCTCATAATGCTTTAATTGTACAATGTATAATATCTATAGTTTTGGTATTACTAAGAGACTTAAATCAGTTAACTTCTTTAGTTGTATTCTCAGGGATGTTGTTTAACACTTTAGGGGTATATGCTGTTATGGTTTACAGAAAGAAATTCCCAAGTGCAGAAAGACCTTACAAGGTAATTGGATACCCTGTTACAGTAATATTAACAACTATTTTATTCTTAGGATTAATGGTAAATACATTTATTGAAGATCCTCAAACTTCAATTATAGGTTTACTTGTTCCAGCGATAGGTATAATATTTTATATATATTTTGATAGAAAAAACAAAAGAAGACAAAACATATAAGACAGGGGGATTATCTTATGAAAACAATTTTAAAAAATGGGAAAATATATATTGAAAAAAATAATTTTGGGGAAGCAGTTTTAATTGAAAATGGGGTTATTAAAGAAGTTGGCACTAATGAAGAAATATTAAAAAATAACGCTGATAGTATTATACATCTTCAAGGGAAAACTGTTTTGCCAGGTTTAAACGATAGCCATTTGCATATTTCATCGGTGGGAGATGCAATGAGTTCATGTGATTTAACAAATGCAAGATCAATAGATGATGTTATTGAATTAGGAAGAAAATTTATTGAAGAAAATGAAGGAACAACTGCATTATATGGTCGTGGATGGAATCAAGATTATTTCACTACTGGTGAAAAAAGATTATTAAATAGATTTGATTTAGATAAAATATCTACAGAAATTCCAATTGTATTTGATAGAGTATGTATACACGTTGCAGTTGGAAATACAAAGTCTATAGAAATAATAGGTGTAGATGAAAATACTGTTGTAGATGGTGGAGTAATTGAACTTGGAGATGATAATAAGCCAAACGGTGTATTTAACGAAAACGCAACTAGTTTAATTCGTTCAGCTATACCTAATAAAAGTGATGAAGATATAGAAAAAGAATTTTTGTTAGGTGCAAATTATGCTTTAAGTGTTGGTATAACATCGATTCAATCATGTGACATTATGAATAAAGAATTTAAGAAAATGTTTGATATTATTAATAATATATATGCTACCGAAAAAACGAAGTTAAGATATAGTTATCAGTTCAATTTCCAAGATATAAATGATTTTAAGACTTATCTACAAACTGAACATAAATATGGAGCATATGATGAAAAATTCTTATCAAAAGGTGCTCTAAAGTTATTTAAAGATGGTTCTTTAGGTGCTAGAACTGCTTTAATGTTAGATGATTACAAAGATGCTCCTGGTGTTAGGGGTGTAGCTGCATTAAGTGATGAACAGTTACAAGACTTATGTGACTTAGCAACAGAAAATGGAATTAGAGTAGCAACTCATGTCATTGGCGATGGTGCAGTGGAGAGTGTTATTAACGCCTATGAAAAAACTATGAAAGATGGAAAAAATCCTCTTCGTCATGGTATGGTTCATTGTCAAATAACAAGTAAAGAACAACTTGAAAGAATTGCTAAATTGAATATACCTGTTATGTATCAACCTATTTTCTTAGATTACGATATTCAAATTGTAGAAGATCGTGTTGGAGCTGAATTTGCGGCTACATCTTATGCTTTTAATACATTGTATAAATTAGGAGCTCCAATAAGTTTAAGTTCAGATGCTCCAGTAGAAAACTGTAATCCGTTTCCTAATATTTACTGTGCAGTAACTAGAATGAGAATAGATGAAACTCCGGCAGGAGGATTTTATCCAAAGGAAAAGATGGAGCTAGAAGATGTTATTGATGCATACACATATGGAAGTGCTTTTAATGAATTTAAGGAAGATTTCAAAGGAAGATTAAAACCAGGATATGTAGCTGACTTAATTGTACTTGATAGAGACATATTTACTATAGATGAAGTAGATATAAAAGATATTAAGGTGGAAAAGACAATGGTAGACGGTGAATTCGTATACGAAAGATAGAAGTAGGAGCTAGGGTTAAATAACTCTAGCTCTTTTTTATTGTAAATGGTTAGATTTAGTAATGTTAAAAATGTGGCACATCTAGTATAATTAAATCATAATTTAATATACGGTTATATAAAACTGAAATAAAGACCATATATCTGGGGGATGGAAAGTGGAAAATATTAAAAAAATATCTATAGTTGCAATGATTGCAATGGCAGCCATATCTTTTACAAATCTATTTGGAATTAGTGTTGCAGGAATATCTGTTTTTATTGGTGTGGCATTTTTCTTCGTAAATAAGACAATGGAAAAGCAAGTTTTTGCTGGTAGTGGGTTAGATTTTAAAGCAATTGGAACAGATCTAAAAGAAAAATCCATATGGTTTTGGATTGCTATGCCAATTATAATGGATATAGTTTCTATAACATTGTCAAAATTATTTTTACCAGAGTACATTGATCACGTACTTGCAAGAGCAGGAAATCTTGTTTCCTTTAACGCTGGTATTTTTCTTATTGTACAACTTATAGTATTGGCTTTAGGTGAAGAAATAGCATGGAGAGCCTTCTTTCAAAAGCAACTTCAAAAAGCGTTGCCAATTGCACCTGTGCTTATTACTTCTTCAATATTGTTTGCACTAGGGCATATTACAAGTGGTAATTTTACAATTGTTGCTTATGATGTTTTCTTTGTATTTGTGAACAGTATTCTTTATGGTGTTATATTTCATAAAACGAACAATGCATGGATTAGTACAATATCACATTTTGCTGCCAACTTATTTAGTGTTATAGTTTTGGTATTTTTATAAAATATCTATCTAAAGGCCCAATCTTAATTATTACAAACAAGGTTGGGCCTAAATAAATTAGTATTGTAAATACGATTAACTATTAATAATTCTTATACTCGGGGGATATTTTATGGATATCGAGATACAGCTCTAGAGATATTACGTAGTAGCATAATAATGCGTATCAAAGGAGGGAGCGGATTTATGAAAAAAAATATTATATTTTTAATATTAATCTTAATGGGTATTTCATTGTTTTTAGTAGTTAAATTCATTGATGGTGCAAAAACAATAGAAGAAGCAATAAACATACCTGGCTCAAATAAAGTAAGTGTTATTCACGAAGAAAAACATGGTAAGGGGAGTATAGTGTTCAGTTATACATCTAGCGAAAAGGGGCTATACACTGCTGTTGTTAGAAAGGGCATAAGGGGGTATAAAACTGTATACAGTGGTGTGCAGGGAGATGTAAAATTTGTTTCAGAAAAACACGGGATGTCCCACACCTATTTTCCTAATATAGAAAAAATTGGTCTCCCAATATATTTCGGAATTATTGGAAACTCTAATATAAGTGAAATTAGAATTGTTGAGAAAAAAAGAGGGGTTGAAAGGCAGGCAAAAATTATTGAGTCGAACGGTACAAGGATATGGCTGGTATACATGAATCGACTTGAAGGCTCCGATTTTGATATCATAGGTTATTCAAAAGACGGCAAGGAACTGGTTAAAATAGACGGCAACATATCTCCATTCTACGTAGAGCAAAAACCATTCAAAGGTTATCAATAATTAATTTAAGATTAATACAAATTATATTTGAATATAATATATTAAAGGAGGGCTTATTCATGGAAATATTAATAAATATATTTGAAAGCGTTGCTCACCTTATAGTAGGTATATTTTCAGGTAATGAATGGAAGAAAATTAGTAAATGGATAAAAAAACAAATTAAAATTATTTATAAACACATACAATGTAATTATAGTATGAAGGGGTAGTGATTAATCACTACCTTTTTTAGTTCAATAAAATATACAACTATCACTTCACAGTTTTTACATATTGCTAAATATAAGTTTGTTATCTAACATTTTATACTCAAGGTTTTGATAATATATGTTAAAATGTATTATAGTATTAACAAATAAAAATCTTACCTAAGGGAGGTATGAAATGGCAAAAAAAATATTTTTAGCATTAATTATATCTGTAGGTATTATAATGCTATCTTTATATGTATTCCCTATGATTTTTTATGGATATGGAGATGCAGCTCTAGAGATATCGTTGGCATTTGGAACAAATTTTACTATTTTACTTAGTTTATTAATTATACTTGAAAAATTAGATAATAAAAAAGAGTAATTTTAAAACGTAATATATATATTTGGTAGTAGTATAAAACTACTACCAAATAGAATAGGGGAGAATTTATGGAAAAAAGGAATTTAATAAAACTTTATGGACTTGCTTTTATTGTTGGAATATTAATACTGATGAACTCTATAAATATAGCTCAATCTGATGCCTATAGCTATGTTAATCTAGAACAATCTATTGTAAACTATAGATTTCTAGGCTCTATAATAGCAATATTAGGTGGATTAGGCGTGATAAAAAATACAAATATTGAGTCATAATATTTATATATTGCGGAAGAGGTGAAATATATATGTCTAGCTTTATTAATCATAATCCATTTGAATTGGTATTAATTATTTTTCCATTATCTACTTTTATAATATCTTTAATAGGCCAATTTTTAATAAAGAAAAAAGTAATCATTTTAAGCATTGTATTTATAGGATATTTAATTGCAACATTTACTTTATTTAACTCATCCTTTCTAATATGGTGTTTTGTTTACACTGTCATATCGTTATTTGGAACACTTATTGCAGATTTAATTCTTAGATACAAGAAAAAATCTACAACATAAATTTTATATAATATAAAGGGGGTCTGGATTTGTTTTATATTATTTTTGGTTTACTTCTATGCTTACTTATATTTGTTGTTTCTTTACAAAACAAAGAACCTGAAAAATGGTTATGGGCAAAAATTATAGGAATTTATCTTTGTTATTTCGTATCTATTTATATTGAGGTAATTAAGATACCAATTTTAATTATTATAGTCTATTTTATAATTAAGAAAAAATCAAATCTAAATATAAATTCGAAACTTTTGGCTCTTGGATTTTCTCTTATCTTATACATTGCAATAAACTATGTTGTCCCTCAAGAAGTATTACAGCCGATTTATGGAAATAATAGAGAATCTATAATCGAATGTATTAAAAGAGATCCTATTATAAAAGATAAGAATAATTTTGCAATTGCAGATATTGTAGATACTGACAAAAATACAAGAGTAGTAGGATTTTTTTCTAGTGGTGGAACAGGGGTTGCCACATTTATCAAAAATAAAGATAATAATTACAAAATGGAACAAAGAGAGATACAAGAAAACACAATGACCGCCTATTTTACCATTGTAAATCCTAATACATTAGTTAAGAAGCTTGTAGTTGTATCTAATGGTAGCGATCTAGACAAAATAGAAGTTATAGTAAACGGAAAGTATAAGAAAACTAAAGACAATCTTATAAATAAGTCATCTGTATCTATATTTGATATAGGATTGCCGACAGACGAAGAAAAAGATATTAGTATAGATTTTAAATTTTTAGACGTTAATGGAAACGAATGGGAAATAAATTGATCTAAAAGTTCATATGGCGGTAAATTATAATTGAACTTAAAGGGAAATACAAATCAATATAAAAAGGGGGGATTGCCATGATATCGATTAATTATCCAGTTAATTATCCGGTTTTATGTTTTCTTATAGCCATTGTCACAGCAAGTATAGTAGGGGTAATATATTTAGTACGTAACCATAGATTAAGAAGGAAAGATTATATAATTGTCTATGCTATTACTTTGATAATACCTGTAATAAATTTGATGAGTCCTGTTAAAGCAAGAGCTATCCTTGCAATTATGATTTGGGCCATTTTTCCTACACTAATATTAGGGACAATAACTAATTTTTTGTTTGACAAGAAATAGTTTATTTTACAATATCTATAGACTGGATATTAAAGGGGTGAAAATGTAAATGAATTTTATAAAAGCTATTGGGCTTTTAATATTTTCATTTTTAGGTTTTATTGTTCTTGCAACTATAGTTGGAATAGGTACGCTAATCTTGTTTTTTGTAACACAGCTTTGGTTATCTGGAGAGAAAAGTTATTTGTTGTTTGTATCTAATAATTGGAATATAGTTTCTGTAATTATGCTAGAGTTTTGGGTTGTTTATTTATTAATTAGTATAAAAGACAAGTTTACTAAAGAAAAAATATCGAGAGATGATAAAAATATAATAAGAAGATTTCAAAGAGCTCCAAAGCTTTATAAAATTATTTATGTGGTAGCTCTAATAATTAGTACATACTGTGGGATTACAAGCTATACAGTTTTATACGAAGGTAGCATTAAGGTAAGTTCTCCGCTAGCTCCTATTGGACTTACATATGAGTATAGTGATATTAAGAATGTTGATGTTGGAGTAAGAAGAGTTGATCTGAAGGATTATACTCCATATTATAGAGTAAAATTTTATAATGATAAGACTGTTGACCTTTTTGGTGCAAGTATGGACGAACAAGAAGGAAGATTTTTTGAAGATATTTTAATTGATTTAGATAAAGAGCTAAAAACTCAAGGAGTTAGGAAAAATGTGAACAGGAAAGATTTTGACAAATATTCAAAAGGATTAGATAAAGAATTTGTAAGTAATATAGAGAAAATTTTTGAGTAGAAGAATAATATTCTTAAAGATGAACAAGAGGGATATCTATGTTTACTGTTAATGGAGCGTTATATTATGGTTTTTTTAGTATGGTTTTTGATTGGTTAATAAAATTTATAGCCATATATACGATGTATACAGCTATAAAGGCTTTTAAAATCTATATAAAGAAAAATTCATAATGTTTATATACTATGAAGCAAAAATATGAGAATTAATTTAAACACTATATTAGAACATAACCTTAAATAAAAATATTAGCTTAATAGTATAATTTGTTACTTTATTTTTTTTCATTGTGCTATAATACCTAATAGGGATTTTCCTTTTTCGTAGTTAGTGCGAAATTGTAGAAAGTCCCTAAAAGCTTTTTTGTGTATAAAATGTAAATTTAATATAATCTAAGGAGATGGGGTTTATGATTAGAATAGACGTTGAAAAATGTATAGGATGCGGACAATGTGTTAAAGACTGTTTCCCAAGAGATATAGAAATAATAGATGGAAAAGCTAAGGTTAACAATGTAACTTGTATGAAATGTGGACATTGTATAGCTATATGTCCTAGAGAAGCAGTATCAATAAATGAGTATGATATGAATGATGTAGCTAACTACGATAAAGATGAGTTTTCAATAGATGCAGATAAGTTACTAAACTTTATAAAATTTAGAAGAACTGTAAGACAATTTAAGAACAAAGAAGTAGAACAAGAAAAACTACTTAAAATTATAGAGGCAGGAAGATTTACTCAAACAGGCAGTAATTCACAAAATGTAGCTTATACAGTAGTAAGAGATAATTTAGAACAATTAAAGAATTTAACTTTTAAAGCTTTAAAATCAATGGGAGAAGAATTATTAGAAAAACTTCCTAAAGATGATGTAAGATTTAGAAGATATGCAAACATGTGGATAAACATGAATAAAGAGTATAAAGAAGATCCTAAAAATGATAAAATATTTTTTAATGCCCCAGTTATTATAGTAGTTACAGCGGGTTCAGAAGTAGATGCAGCCCTAGCTTCTTCTAACATGGAGCTTATGACTAATGCCCTAGGCCTTGGGACTTTCTTTAGTGGGTTCTTTGTAAGAGCAGCACAGGGAAATAAGGAAATTATGGAACTGCTTGGATTAGATGAAGATAAAAAAATTGTAACATGTATGGTAATTGGATATCCTAATGTTAAATATTTTAGAACAGTACCGAGAAAGAATGCAGATATATCTTGGAAATAAAAATTTAAGAAAAGTCAAAAATTAAAATTATATATCACTGCACAGTTTTATAATACGCGGTAAAAGGAGGAGAACTATATCTTCTCCTTTAATTATTTATAATACATATATATAAAACAAATGATAAAATAGTATATATATAAAATTGAAAGGATAAAACATGACTGCTAAAAAACATCCTGATTATAAGGAAGAAATAGAAAGACTAGAATATACTATAGACTATATAAAAACAACTTTAAGAGCAACGGCAGATTATAAGAATTTATATAGAGAAAATATAAGAGATGCTATGAAAAATTTAGATGATACAGATGCCAGTCAAAACTACATAAACATAATGTTAAATACTAAGTTTTTAGAAGTGGCAGAGCGTAATTTAGATGCATTAGCTAGAGCTAAAAACAAACCTTATTTTGCTAGAATGGACTTTAGATCAAAGGGTAGTGATAAAACAGAAAAATTATATATTGGGAAAACATCATTGTTTAGAGCAGAAGATGACATACCCCTTATAATAGATTGGAGATCTCGCATTGCCAATCTATATTATGAGTCAAGGCTAGGTGAAGTATCTTACAAAACAGAAGTTGGAGAAGAAGAAGGAGAACTGTTCTTAAAAAGACAATATTCAATAGAAGAAGGAAAACTAGAAAATATACTAGATATCGATATAACTACAAATGATACATTCCTTCAAGCATCTTTAGAAGCTAACGCAGATAATAGACTTAAGGATATAGCATCTACTATACAAGCCGAGCAAAACAGGGTAATAAGAGCGGCAATGAGTAAGCCACTTATTGTTCAAGGGGTTGCAGGTAGTGGTAAGACTACTATAGCTCTTCATAGAATAGCTTACTTTATATATACTTACGAAAGAACATTTGACCCAGACAATTTTATGATAATTGCACCTAACAACTTATTTATTAATTATATATCTGAGGTACTGCCTGAATTAGGTGTTGAGAAAGTTAAGCAAACTACCTTTATAGATTTCATGGGAGAACTTATAGAAAATGAATATAATATTGTACCACCTAATGAAAAGTTAATTAAATTAGTAAGTGGAAAAGACAAAGAAGAAAACGAATATATAAAATGGGCATCAAGTTTTAAAGGTTCGCTAGAGTTTAGGGACATAATGGATAATTATGTAAACCAGGTGGAATCTAATTTTGTTCCAAATGTGGATTTTGCATTAGAAAATAAGATATTGATGTCAAGGAAAGCCATAAGGAATATGTTTTTAAATGATTTAAAATATCTTCCTTTTTATAAAAGAATAGATGAAATTAAAAAAACTTTATCTACTAGATTAAAATCTATAAAAAAAGATGTATTACACAATATAGAAGCTAAATATGAAGAAGAGACAGATTATATTTTTGACAATATGCCTGAAGGCGATGAAAGACGATTGAAAATAATATCTCTTTTAGATGAAAAAGAAAAAAGACTAAAAACTATGCAAAATACAATGAAGACATTGGTTAAAAAGTACATAGCTAGTTTCCCAAAGGTTGATTTATTTGACTATTATAGAGAATTATTAACTGTAGAAAATTTAAGAAGATATTCAAATGATAATTTAGAAGAAGATAAAATTGCTTATCTTTGCAAATTATCAAATGATTTATTAAATGAAAAGAAAATGGAATTAGAGGATTATGCACCACTTGTTTATCTAAAACACAGAATATTTGGATTCAAAGATAAAATAAAAATTAACAGTGTTGTTATAGATGAAGCGCAAGATTTTAGTTTATTTCAATTTTATACACTAAAAACGGTGTTAAATACTAATAAGTTTACTATTTTGGGGGATACATCTCAAGGAATTCATTCTTACAGAGGAATAAATAACTGGGAAGATGTATTAAACAAGGTATTTGATGATGTAAATAGTAACTATAATACCTTGGTCCAAAGTTATAGAACTACAATAGAAGTTATGAATTTAGCAAATGAAATAATTAAAAAACTAGACAACGAAGGAACAGTTCTTGCAAAGCCAGTAATTAGACATGGACAAAAGCCTCAAAGTCAGAGTTTTGAAAAAGAATGTGAATTAGTAAAATCTTTAGAAGAAAAAATAAAAGAACAAAAAAATGAAGGATATAAATCTATTGCAGTTGTATGTAAGACTATGGAAGAATGTAAAAAGCTAAAAAAATTATTTGATAAAAATAAAATAATAGATACAAAAATTATAAATGAAAAAGATGAAAGTTATGAAGCTGGTATTGTTATTATACCGTCATATTTAGCAAAGGGATTAGAGTTTGATATTGTATTTATAACTAATTTAGAAGAAGCGTATATAATGGAAGATCTAGATATTAAGTTATTATACGTGGCTGTAACAAGGGCAATGCATAAGGTTTATATTTATTACAAAGAAGGAACAATGCCAATATTGAATAATATAGGCACTGATTTTTATGAGAGGAATGGTATTTAATATGAAATATAGAGTAAATCCCAAAAATGGTGATAAGCTTTCTATACTTGGATTTGGATGTATGAGATTTGCAAAAGATGAAAAGGAAGTAGAAAAACAGATTATTTATGCTATAGAGAATGGAGTAAATTATTTTGACACAGCATATATTTATCCAAATAGCGAGGCTGTATTAGGACGTGTACTTTCAAAAGGTTATCGACACCGTGTTAAAATTGCTACAAAGCTTCCACCGTACCTAATAAAAAAATATGACGATTTAGATAAAATTTTTAATGAGGAATTAAAGCGTCTGCAAACAGATTATATAGACTACTATTTCTTACATATGATAACAGATATAAATATATGGCAAAGACTTATAGATATTGGTATTTTGAAATGGATAGAAGAAAAGAAACAAAAGGGGCAAATTATTAATATTGGATTTTCATATCACGGAGGCAGAGATGAATTTATTAAAATTGTAGATGCCTATGACTGGGAATTTTGTATGATTCAGTATAATTATCTAGATGAAAATAATCAAGCAGGGAAAAGCGGGTTACAGTATGCCGCAGCTAAAGGGTTACCTGTTATGATAATGGAGCCATTAAGGGGTGGAAAGCTAGTAACAAAGCTTCCAAAAGAAGTTTATAATGTATGGGAAAAAGCATATATAAAGCGTTCTCCAGCAGAATGGGCATTTCGTTGGATTTGGAACCATCCAGAAGTGACAGTTGTATTATCAGGTATGAATTCACAGGAGATGGTAGAAGAAAATATAAGAGTGGCATCACAAGCGGAGGCAAACTCTTTTACTAATGATGATTATGAGTTATTTAGCAAGGTACGCAATATATTAAATGATAAAATCAAAGTACCATGTACTGGATGTAATTACTGTATTCCTTGCCCAAAAGGTGTAGATATCCCTACATGTTTTTCTTGTTACAATGATATAGCGGTTGAAGGTAAATTATCGGCTATTGGAAAATATGTAATGCAGACAAGTTTGAAAACTCAAGCGCACAATGCTTCTCTTTGCTCACAATGCGGAAAATGTGAAAAACATTGCCCACAAAAGATTGCCATAAGAGATGAATTATCTAAGGTTTCAAAAACCATGGAAGGTTTTTATTATAAACCTGCAAGGTTTTTTATAAAGAAATTTATGAAATTATAGTTATAAAAACACAAAATAACCCCTTCGATGAGATGTGCTCAGCGGAGGGGTTAATCCAGCGTGTAGTGGAATGAGAACACAGATTCTAAAATATATTTATATTATATAAAAGGATAACAAGGGGGAAGGGGTATGGAAGAATTATTTTTAAACAAAAACTTAGATGATTTATTTGAAGAGTGCCACGAAGTTGATAAAAAGGCACTAAGTATTTATAAAAGAACTATAGGAAATCCAACTACAGTAGGGGAATTTATAGATAAATTTAATGAATGTATAAGCAAAAATGGGTCAGGAATTATGACTTATCTTAAAATTATAGAGAAAATGCAAAACAAAGAGTTTTTTATATTTCTACTCGATACTATAAAAAATTCAAATAACAATATACAAATACAATTCATATTCAAGTCTATTACAAATTTACCTGATGAAATATCTACTGTAAAAAGTTACATTCCAGTTATTTCAAGTATAATGCAAAATAACATAGATACAGAAGTTATATACCATGGGTCATGTTTATTATATAGAATTGAAAATAAATACCCTGATTTAAGTGAAGAAATAGAGAATATAAAGGTAGTATTAGACCCTAATTCATTTCAAAGGTTACTTAAAAAATTTGAAATAATGGATAAATGGGAAACAGCGAATCATAGAGGAAAGATAAAACCAGGTTACTTGCTAACGCAAGAGGATTTTGTAAACTACGCAATCAAATTTTTAAAGATTAAATAAATGATTTACAATATAAAATGGAGCTTATAACTCCCTTATTTAAAGCTTACAATTTTATGTTTTGAAGATACATAGTCATAATAATTATAAGTTTGATGTTGACTTAGAGTTAACTCTAAGTGGTATAATATGGGATATCAAGAGGCCATATTCATAAAGTATGGCTTCTGAGAAAAAGTACTATACTATATATAGAAATTAATCATATAAAAAAGGAAGGTGCTAACTTGAGCAAAGTATATTTTATTAAGAATTCAGAATCAGATTATAATAAACTTGGAAAAGATGCATTGGAGCTATTGAAAAAGATAGTATCAGAAACAGGCCACAAATTTGAAAAAGAGGTACCTATAAAGGTTCATTTTGGTGAAAAAGGAAACAAAACATTTATTCCTGCAAAATGCTACGATGAAACTATAAACTACCTAAAAGAAAATGGAGTAAATCCATCTTATATCGAAACAAATGTATTATATAGGGGGTCAAGGACTACTACAGATAATCATATCCAAACAGCAACAGATCATGGATTTACACAGATCCCTATTATAATAGCAGACGGAGATATTGGAACAGAGTACGACGAAATAGAAATAAATAAAGACTACATAAAAACATGCAAAATAGGCAAGGGTTATGGTAAGCACAAACAATTCATTGTTATGAGCCATTTCAAAGGCCATGGAGCAGCAGGATTTGGTGGTGCTCTAAAGCAGCTAGCTATGGGTTTTGCAGCTAGAGGTGGAAAGCTAGAGCAACATTCTGGGATATCACCTGTAGTAGATGCCCAAAAATGTATATCTTGTGGTATTTGTGTGAATAAATGTAACTTTAATGCCATTGAAACACCAGATACGGCGATAATTGATGAGAGTAAATGCATTGGCTGTGCGGGATGTATTGCTGTTTGCCCTCAAGGTGCAATTGAAAACACATGGGGAGGATCTAATTTTCTTGAGAAACTTTCAGAGTATGCCTATGGAGCATCAAAAGATAAGGATATAATATACATAACCTTTGTTCACAATATTACCGAGGAATGTGACTGCGCGGGTATACATATGAAACCAATTGCAGATAATATCGGTATTCTTGCCTCAAAAGATCCTGTTGCCTTAGATACAGCATGCCTGGACTTAGTTCAAAAAAGCAGTGGAGAAAAACTATTTAAAAGTGGTAGAACATCTCTAGAGCATGCCCAAAAAATTGGATTGGGAACAATGCAGTATGAGCTTATTGAAATCAATGAAGATTAAAATATATAAGTAAAATAAAAGGGTGAGTACAATGTTATTGTATTCACCCTTTATTAACTATATATTATACTTCCATTATTATTGGCAATATCATTGGATTTCTCTTAGTTTTTTGATATAGATAATCTCTTAGGTTATCTTTTATACTATTTTTAATATATGCCCATTCTTTTATATCTCTAGCTTGGCAGTCTTTTAAAACTTCATTTACAATGCTTTTTGCATTATTTATTAAATCTTCAGATTCTCTAACATATACAAATCCTCTAGATACAATATCTGGTCCTGAAAGTACTCTACGGTCTTCCTTAGATAAAGTAACTACTACTGTTATAAGGCCATCTTCAGATAAATGCTTTCTATCTCTTAAAACTATATTTCCAACATCTCCAACTCCAAGGCCATCTATTAATATTTTGCCTGTAGGTATATGTCCAGATATTTTAGCAGAGTTTTTATTAAGTTCAAATACATCTCCAGTTTTTATTATAAATATGTTTTGACTTGGCATTCCTAGTTCTTCAGCAAGTTCAGCATGTTTCTTTAGATGTCTATATTCTCCATGAACTGGAACAAAGAATTTAGGGTTAGTTAATCTATGAATTAATTTTAACTCTTCTTGGCAAGCATGACCTGAAACATGTATATCTGCCATATCCTCGTATACAACTTCAGCGCCTCTTTCAAATAATGAGTTTATAACCTTTGATACAGGTTTTTCATTTCCTGGTACTGGGCTTGATGATAGAATTATTAAATCACCTTGTTTTATTTGTATTTTTCTATGTTCACCTGCAGCCATTCTAGAAAGAGCTGCCATAGGCTCACCTTGAGATCCTGTAGTTACTATAACTAATTGACTATCGTCATACTTATGAGTATCGTTTAAGTCTACTAACATACCATCAGGTATATTTAAGTATCCTAGTTCCATACCAACATTTACAACGTTTACCATAGATCTTCCTGATATTGCTACTTTTCTATTAAATTTCTCAGCAGAGTTTATTACTTGTTGTACTCTGTGTACATTTGATGAAAATGTAGCTACTATTATTCTACTTGAATTAGCTTTTCTAAACATTTCATCTAATGTTGCACCTACTGTTTTTTCTGATAGAGTGGATCCTGGTCTTTCAGCATTAGTACTATCAGCTAGTAAAAGTAATATACCTTCTTTACTTAATTCACATATTCTGTGAAAATCCATAGTTTCTCCACCTATTGGTGTTAAGTCTATCTTGAAATCACCAGTATGGAATATTATACCTTGGTCTGTGTGAATAGCTAAAGAAAAGGCATCAGGAATACTGTGAGTAGCTCTTAAAAACTCTACTTTCATACTTCCTAAGCTTACTATGTCTCTAGGGCTAACTGCATTTAAATTTACATTGTTTAATTTATGTTCTTTTAGTTTGACTTGGATTAATCCTATAGTAAGTCTTGATCCATATACAGGTACATTTAATTTTTTTAGCACATAAGGAAGAGCTCCTATGTGATCTTCATGTCCATGCGTTAGAAATATTCCTTTTACTTTCTCAACATTTCTTAATAGATAACTTATATCTGGTATAACTACATCTATACCTAACATTTCATCTTCTGGAAAACTAAATCCACAATCGATGATCATTATTTCATCTTTGTACTCGATTAAAGTCATGTTTTTGCCGATTTCATTTAAACCGCCTAAAGCCATGACTTTTATTTTGTTGTCGTATTTTCTAAACAAATCACTATCTCCTTTTTATTTTAAAATTTTATGCAAACGCATTCCGAACATACTAATACAATAATATATAACACGCCCTATTATCCGCTAATATAATAGTAACATAAAATAGGTCAATTATTCTAGCTATTTTAGTTATAATATGTTGCACTTTAATATAATGACCTAAAAACTTTTGTTATTTGTGTGAAATTTCAGTATAAATATATTGTGAAAATATAGTTTACAAAACACTAAATTTAACATATCATATGAGTATAAATGAATATGTTCATATATGGAGGTGAAGAAATGGAATTAATTCAAATGATAAAGGCTCTAGGGGATGAAAGTCGTATAAAGATATTAAATACTTTAAGATATTGTCCATTGTGTGTTTGTGAAATAGAAGAAATACTAAATATGACACAGTCAAATGCATCTAGGCATTTAAACAAACTAATGAACGCAAAAATAGTTACTTACTACAAAGAAGCTAAGTATGTTTATTATAAACTAAATGAAGAAACACTTCAAAGGCATCCTTTTATAAAGGAAATATTAGATAAAGAACTTGATAAAATTGATAAGTTAAAAGATGATTATGAAAAAACAGTTTCATTTAAAAACGATGGATTATCTTGTGAAGTATTAGAAAAATTCAAAGGAAATACTGAGGATAAATAGGAGGTAAACATGAGATTAGCAGTAATAAGTGATATTCACAGCAATATTTATGCACTAGATGCAGTACTTAATGATATTGAAGATAGAAATATAGACTTAGTTATTTGTACTGGAGATTTAGTTGGATATGCTACGTTTCCAAATGAAGTTATAAATACTATAAGAAAAAACAAAATATTGACTATAATGGGCAACTACGACGATGCAGTAGGTAACTATAGACTTGTATGTGGATGTGACTATCCAGATCCTAAAGATGCAGAAAAAGCAGCAAAGAGTATGGCATTTAGTTTAGAAAATACTAGTGATGACAACAAAGAGTACTTAAGAAGTTTGCCTAAATATTCAGTTTTAAACATAGGTTCTAAAACTATAAGATTTGTTCATGGAAGTAATAGATTGATAAATGAATACCTAAAGGAAAACTCAAAAGAAGCAGATGAAGTAATGAATGAAATTAATGAGGATATATTAGTATGTGGACATACTCATATACCTTACTTCAAATACTATGGGGATAAATTACTTGTCAATGGTGGTAGTGTAGGAAAACCAAAGACTAACAATCCTGATGCTAATTATGTAATAATAGATGTAAAAAATCATGAAGAAAATAAAGTTGAAAATAGTGAAGTAAGTGTTGAAATAATAGAAGTACCTTATGACGTTGAAAAGACAGCTAAGGCTATAGAAGAATCAGATTTACCAGATGATTTTGCTAGACTTATAAGAACTGGAAGTGCAAAGTAAAAAAATAAATAAATGGAGGAGTAAAATGAGTAATAAAAAATTATCATTTTTGGATAGATATTTAACACTTTGGATATTCTTAGCTATGGGAGCTGGAATAGGTCTTGGGTTTGTATTTCCAAAGTTTGTTGAAGGAATAAATTCTATGCAAGTAGGGACAACATCTATACCATTGGCTATTGGGTTAATATTAATGATGTATCCACCACTAGCAAAGGTTAGATATGAGGAAATGGGAAGAGTATTTAAAAACGTAAAAGTACTTTTATTGTCACTAGTTCAAAACTGGGTTATAGGTCCTGTTTTAATGTTTGCACTTGCTGTTATATTCTTAAAAGGATACCCAGAATACATGGTTGGACTTATAATGATAGGTTTGGCACGTTGTATAGCAATGGTTATAGTATGGAATGATTTAGCTGATGGAGATAGTGAGTATGCAGCAGGATTAGTTGCTTTTAACTCTGTATTTCAGGTGCTATTTTTCTCAGTATATGCCTATGTATTTGTAACTATTTTACCAAAATGGCTAGGCCTTGAAAGTACAATTATAAATATAACTATAGCTGAAGTTGGAAAAACAGTTTTTATTTATTTAGGAATTCCTTTTATAGCAGGCATGATAACTCGATATACACTTGTTAAAGCTCGTGGCAAAGAATGGTATGAAAATGTATTTGTACCTAAAATAAGTCCAATTACATTAATAGCTTTATTATTTACAATTGTGGTTATGTTCTCATTAAAAGGAGAATTAATAGTTACATTGCCGTTTGATGTTGTACGTATAGCAGTACCATTACTAATATATTTTATTGTTATGTTTTTAGTTTCTTTCTTCCTAGGAAAGAAAATTGGAGCAGATTATCCTGTGACAACAACATTAGCATTTACAGCGGGAAGTAATAACTTTGAATTGGCAATAGCTGTAGCAGTAGGAGTATTTGGCATACATTCAGGGGCTGCATTTGCAGCAGTTATAGGGCCATTAGTTGAAGTTCCAGTTATGATAGCGTTAGTAAATGTAGCTTTATGGTTTAGAAAAAAGTATTTTAATGAAAAGGTTAATTAAAAGATTATAATAGAGCATTATATTTATATAAGGCTCTATTATAAATAAATTTCAAATTAAATATGGAGGGGTTTTATATGAAATTAGAGATATTTGAACCGACTATGTGTTGTCCAACAGGGATATGTGGACCAAGTGTAGATGAAAAGTTAGTTAAGGTTGGTGAAAACATAGAAATTCTGAAAGGTAAATATGAAGGGCTAGATATACAAAGATATCAACCACAAACACATCCATTTGTATTTATGGGAAATATGACAGTAAGTTCATTATTACAGGAAAATGGTCAGCAAGTACTTCCGATAACTGTTTTAGATGGAAAAGTAATAAAGCAAGGTGAATATCCAACACTAGAAGAAATGGAAGAAGCTGTTAGGGGTGAGTAGTATGGCACAGTTTATATTTTTCTCTGGTAAAGGAGGAGTAGGAAAGACTTCTATGGCATGTACAACAGGGGTCTACAATGCCGGCAAAGGCCTTAAAACACTAATAGTAACTACTGATCCTGCTGCTAATTTATCAGATGTATTCGAACAAGAAATAGGTCATAAAATAACTAAGATAAATAATATAGAGAATCTTTATGCTATGGAAATAGATCCAGATGAAGCTACTAATGAGTACAAAGAAAGATTATTAGCTCCAATGAGAGCAGTTTTTGATGAAGATATGATAAGAATAGCTGATGAACAATTAAGTGGGCCATGTACTGAAGAAATGGCATCATTTGATAGATTTATTGATTTTATGGAAGTTGATGATTATGACGTTATAATATTTGATACTGCACCAACAGGACATACTATAAGACTTTTAGAACTTCCTATAGACTGGTCCAAACATATAGAAGAAAGTGCACAGGGTAGTGGCCAAACTTGTATGGGTCCTGTATCAATGATACAAGATAGCAAAGATAAGTTCGATAGAGCAATAGCAAAACTTAGAGATACATCTGTAACTGATTTTATATTTGTTATGCAACCAGAACAAACGTCATTAGATGAAACAATAAGAGCATCTAATGAACTTAATGAACTTGGTATATCTACAACTAAAGTTATAATAAATGGGTTTATACCAAAGGATGAAGCTATAATACCTTTCTTTAAGTCTAGATATGAAATGCAACAAGGGTATTTACAAAAGGCAAAAGATATATTTAATAATTTACCAATAGATACTATGGAGTTATTTGACAGTGAACTTAAAGGTGTAGATAGATTTAGAATAAGTGCATCTATATTATTTGAAGGAAAAAAAGTAGAAAAGGCTACTAATGTTGAATACAAAAATATAGATGAAGTAAGTATACAAAAAAATGAAAATGCAAAATCACTTATTTTACCTAATAAAAACTCTGTTAGAAATATATTCTTTTCAGGTAAAGGTGGAGTTGGTAAAACCGTAATGGCATGTGTTACAGCTGTTAAGACTGCCAATGAAGGATTTAAAACACTTCTTCTTACAACTGACCCTGCAGCTCATATAGGTAAGGTATTGGATAAACCAATAGGAGATAGTCCAGAACCTATAGAAGGATGCCCTAATTTATATGCAGCAAAAATTGATCCTAAAGTAGCTTTTGAGGAATATAAAGAAATGGTATTAAAAGATGCTAAATCTAAATTTAGTGGACCTACAATAGCTACTATGGAAGAAGAACTAAATTCGCCATGTACTGAAGAGATGGCAGCTTTCCAAAAGTTCATATCATATGCCTCAGAAGAAGAATATGACGTTATTGTATTTGATACAGCTCCAACCGGCCATACTTTAAGACTTTTAGAACTTCCTATGGATTGGTCCAAACAAATACAAATGAAAGCTGGAGTTACTTCACAAATAAGTGAAGAAGACAAAAAACAAAAAGAAAAATTCGATAGAGTTATATCTAATATGAAGGATAAAGACAAAACTACTTTTAGTTTTGTTATGTATCCTGAAAAAACTCCAATAATTGAGGCTTATAGAGCAAGTGAAGAGCTTAAAACTGTTGGAATAGAAACCCAAATGGTTATAGCTAATCTTATAATACCTGAAGAACAAGCTAGTACACCGTTCTTTAGAAATAGAAGAAATATGCAAGAAAAATACTTACAAGAGATACAGACTTATTTTAAAGATTCTGAAGTAGTTAGAGTGCCTATGTATGATAAAGAGATAAAAGGAATAGATATGTTGACTAAAATAGGTAATAGTATATTCTAAAAATTAAAATAAGAAATTTAATATAAAAAATACCTTAAAATATTTTAAGGTATTTTTATATTTTCATTAACTTGATTTCTTTACTGCTTCTATTATAAAAGAAGCAACAAAATCTTCTATGTTCGTATCTGGTGCCCATGCCTTTACAATCTCTCTACTGTTATCTTTAGGTGTCATTCGAACATCCTTGAAACCTGCGTTATGAAGCATAATTTTCATATCTTCAATATATTCAGCACCACCAATACAACTTGCAATTAACGCCATGTCTTGCTTAATGTTTTTGGGTAATTGTGCTGTAGCAATAACATCAGATGTGGATAGCCTTCCGCCAGGCTTTAGAACTCTAAAAGCTTCTTTAAATACCTGCTGTTTATCTATAGAAAGATTGATTACACAATTAGATATGATAACATCTACAGATTCATCAGCTACAGGCAAATGTTCGATTTCACCTAATCTAAATTCTACATTGGTATATCCGCTTTCCTCAGCATTTTTTCTTGCTAATTTAATCATATCAGGAGTCATATCAACTCCTATTACATATCCTGTATCACCCACTTTATTTCTTGCAAGAAAGCAATCAAAACCTCCTCCGCTTCCCAGATCAAGGACTACTTCTCCTTCTTTCAGATCGGCTATAGCAATTGGGTTCCCACATCCTAGCCCCATGTTAGCTTGAGGTGGCACATTTAAAAGATCAGTTTCTGTATACCCTATTTTGATAGATGTATCATTAATATCCATTGTAGCACCACTACAACTACAGCCTCCACTGCAACATCCCCCTTCGAAACCTTTCAATGCAACATCTGAATAGTTTTTGCGTATAAATTCTCTTATTTCTTCTTTATCCTTCATCAAATCACCCTCCAATTTTTTATATCCTAGTATAAATGGCTTTCACTAATAAAGACGGATCATATGAGAAAAAGACGCAGATTTTATAAAAAATATATCTTTTTATTTTACTATTGGTGTTAATATTTTTAAGGTATATAATATAGTTGTAACAATTTTAAATAATATATTATAGAAGGGGATATATATGTGTCCAGAAGAACTATGGAATGCTTATAGTCTTGAGCTCAAGGCCTATATAATGAAACATGTAGCGGATAAATATGAAGCAGAAGATATACTTCAAGAAGTAGGCATTCGTATACAAAAAAATGCAAGTAAAATTAAAGATATCAATAATGTTAAGGCTTGGTTGTATAAAATAACTAATAATCTTATAGTTGACTATTTTAGAGGAGTAAATAAGTATTCATTAATAGAAAATATTAATGAACTACCAATTATAGATACACCTAGACATGAGAATTATAATAAGGAAACAGCAGAATGCTTGCTAAAGCTTGTTGAATGTTTACCAGAAATATACAAAGAAGCAATTATTGAAAGTGACTATAAGGGTAAGAAGCAGAGCGTACTAGGTCAAGAGTGGGGGTTAAGCAATTCTGGAAGTAAAAGTAGGGTTCAGCGAGCTAGAAAAAAATTAAAAGATATGCTCCTAAATTGCTGCGAAGTCAAATCAGATAACGTTGGAAATATAATAGAGTTATGTAATAAAAATAATACTAATAAATGCTTATAGAAAGAGGTGAAATCTATGAATAATCGTAATGAGATAAAAAACTGTGAAATAGTATTTAAGGCTTTATCAGATATTATAAGGTTAAATATATTAAGAGAGCTTAGTAAGCAAGATAGTATTTGTGTATGTGACTTGGTAGCAAGCTTTAATATACCTCAATCAAAATTATCATATCATTTAAAGATGCTATTAGATGCAAAATTAATATTAAAAGAAAGAGAAGGCAAGTGGAATTATTATAGTTTAAATAAACCAGAAGTTAGAAAATATTTGTCAGAAGAATTAATTACTAATATTTTTTAGTAATATAGTTGAACATATCAAAATTTTTTGATGTGATTAACACATAATAAAAAGATCATTTTTTCAGTAACATGAAACATATCAATTTTTTTTGATGTATTAATTATTAAAGTAATAAATAGAAAGGTAAATTAGCATCTTTTTATTTTTAAATTAAATATCAAAAAAAATTGATATGTAATAATCTTATTATAAAAATTAAGTTTATATGAGGGGTGAAATTATGTTAGATTTATTGAATGAATTTATGTTTTTATTTGGAGAGTTAACAGTATTGTTTTTAGGAATAAGTTTTTTAGTAGGGATTATACAAAAAACTATTTCAGAAGAAAAAATAAAAAGTATGTTAAGCACAAAAAACAAGTTTTTAGGATATATTAATGCATTAATATTAGGAACATTTACGCCATTCTGTTCATGTTCTACAATCCCTGTATTAGCAGGATTATTAAAGGTAAAAGCTCCATTTGGGCCAACCATGACATTCTTATTTACATCACCATTTTTAGATCCATCGGTAATAGCTCTTATGCTAGCTCTATTTGGAGTTAAAATAACTGTAGTATATTCGGTAATAGTTTTGATTTTCCCTATAGTAATAGGAGTTATATTAGATAAATTTGGATTTGAAAAGTATGTTAGAGATATAAAAATAAATAAAAATGAAGAAATGAAAAATGAAGAAATGAAAAATGAAGAAGGTGAATTAAATCTTTCAAAGAAAGAATTAACAAAGAAATATTTAATAGATGCTAAAAAAGAAGCTTGGGGATTATATATATCTGTATTGCCATATTTAATAGGTGGAGTACTAGTAGGTTCTTTAATGCATAATGTTATTCCACAGGATGTTATAACTAAATATGTTGGAGGTAGTAATTTATGGGCAGTTCCAATAGCTGCAATATTAGGGATACCTTTATATGTTAGTTCATCGACTATATTACCTATAGGAATGGCACTTGCAGGCGTCGGAGTAGGCCTTGGTCCTATAATAGCATTAATTATAGGGGGAAATGGTGCTAGTGTACCTGAGATAATACTTCTTAATAAAATATTTAAAAAGGAACTTTTAGTAGCTTTTGTAGTATCTATATTTGTAATTGCTATTAGTGCAGGATATTTAGTTCAATTTCTTTTATAATTAGGAAAAAAAATTTATAAGTTTTAAATTCAAAATTTTAAAATATGTTGACATTTTTTAACTAAAAGCATAGTATAAATATTATAAGTATATATGGATATGCGTATATGATCATATAAGTATATTAACTTGAATTGGGAGGTGAATTTTATGACTCAGATATTTAACTTTCTAAATGACCAATTACTTAAGATGACATGGCTCTTTGATCTTGTAGAGTTACTTGTAGAAAATGTATTTGGTTTGTCTATGGCAACTAGACTGGGAGGAAGTATACACTTTTTTATATATGATACTATAAAGATATTTATACTATTATCTGTACTTATTTTTATAATATCTTACATTCAAAGTTACTTTCCACCAGAGAGAACAAAGAAAATACTTGGAGGAATCAAAGGTATAAAGGGTAATATTCTAGGAGCACTACTTGGAACTATAACACCATTTTGTAGTTGTTCAAGTATACCTATATTTATAGGTTTCACATCGGCAGGTCTGCCGTTAGGGATTACATTTTCATTTTTAATATCTTCTCCACTTGTAGATTTAGGGTCTTTTTTAATACTAATGTCTTTCTTTGGAGTTAAAATAGCTGTAGTTTATGTAGTGGTAGGACTTATTCTTGCAGTTCTTGGAGGAACTATAATTGATAAGCTTAACATGCACAAGTATATAGAAGGATATGTACTTGAAATACCAGATGCTGCTACAGACATTATTGAATTAACTCGTGAACAAAGAATTTCTTACTCAAAGGATCAAGTGAAAGACATAATAAAAAGAGTATGGATATATATATTAATTGGGGTTGGTATAGGAGCAGCAATTCACAACTGGATACCACAAACTATTATCGAGAATGTAATAGGGGATAACAATCCACTTGCTGTATTACTAGCTACTGCAGTAGGTGTTCCAATGTATGCTGATATATTTGGAACGATACCAATAGCAGAAGCATTATTTGCTAAAGGAGTTAATATAGGAACTATATTATCATTTATGATGGGAACAACAGCTCTTTCTCTTCCATCTATGATAATGCTAAGTAAAGTTGTAAAGCCTAAATTATTAGCTACATTTGTAGGGGTAGTGACATTAGGAATAATTATTATAGGTTACACATTTAATATACTTTCATATATATTTGCATAAATAAAGGGAGGAATTTGGTATGGTTATAAAAGTTTTAGGTTCAGGGTGTGCAAATTGCACAAAATTAGCAGCTAATGTTAAGGAAGCTTTACTAGAATTAGGAATGGAAGCTACTGTTGAGAAGGTAGAGGATTTCAAGGTTATAATGAGTTATGGTGTTATGAAAACTCCAGCATTAGTAATTGATGAAAAGCTAGTAGCTTCAGGTAGAGTATGTAAGGTTGGTGAAATAAAAGGGTTTTTAAAATAATATATAATATAGCTAAAAAGATCATATGGATTAATTCTATATGATCTTTTTAGCTATATAAGAAACTAATTTTTATTAATATAATTAATAAAAATTATGTTAATATTATATATTATATATTACTTTAAGGAGAATGATTATGGAAAGACTAATGGAGTTTTTTAAGGTCTTATCGGATGAAACAAGACTCAGAGCTATGATGTTACTTAATAATTCAAAACTTTGTGTATGTGAAATATGTGAGATATTAGAGATATCTCAACCTAAACTATCTAGACATCTTGCAAAACTTAGAGATATGGGCTTTGTTATTGATGAACGTCAAGGTCAATGGATATTTTATGAGCTAAATTTAGACGATGATGCTATGAAAAATATATTGAATGATATAGATAATAATATAGATAAGTACCCTGTTATAAAAGGAGATATAAATAAGTTAAATTCAAATATGAAGTTATATAACGAGATAAGAGAAAGATAAGAAAGGTATTTACAAGATTCATGTGAAATTTCGTTGATAGAATGTAACTTAATATTAAAAATATAAATAATATTATATAAAATAATATTTTAAATAAAATATTACTGAATTGTCAAAATTGTGGTAAAATATTCTGGTGAACTCGTATATTTATTGAAGTATAACAAATTAAAATGGTATAAATGTAAAGGGGATGTCATCTTGGATACTGTACTAGAATATTCTAAAAAGAAATACTTTTCTTACGAAAATTTTAAAAGTATTTTTATTTTAGTGTTATTTATAGGAGCTATGACTTTAATAGCAAACAAAAATTACTTATTATTTCACAGTATTATAGGCCTTTTTTCTGTAGTAGTAGGTATTGTAATATCAGTAATTGCACATAACACTTACTCTCTGAACAAAAACAGTTATATGGGATTTTTGGGTATAGCTTATTTTCCTATAGCATTACTTAGTTTTTTTCACATTTTAACATACACAGGCATGAATATTATCCCAAATGCTACAGCTAATACTTCTGTTCAACTATGGATTATTAGTAGATATATATTGAGCATTTCCTTTATTATTAGTTTTAGATATATAAATAAAGAATTAAAATTAAAATCTACATTTTCTATTTATGGTATTTTAACTATATTATCAATATATATATTATTTTATACAAACATATTTCCAGATTGCTTTGTAGAAAGTCAAGGATTGACTGATTTCAAAAATATCAGTGAATATATTATTATTTCAATAATTTTTTTATCATTAATTATGCTTCGTATTAAGAAAAATCATTTTGAAAAAAAACAATACAATCTAATTTTTGCATCTTTTATATTAACTATGTTAACAGGTATCATGTTCATCAAATACGCATGTGTGTATGGTCAGTCAAATATTATAGGCAATATTTTGGACTTTTTATCTTATTATTGTATATATAAAGCTATTGTTGAAACTAACTTAAAAAACCCTTATATATCATTGAACTTATCAAATATTAAATTAAATAATAAAATAGAGGAATTAAAGGAAAGTACTGAAAGATATACAAAATTAGTTGAAAATACTCCTAATGGAATAATAATACAAGATGAAGAAAAAATATTGTATGCAAATGAAACAGCACTTAGAATTTTAAATATAGAAAAAAAGGAAGATTTAATAGGAAGAAATTCAGAAGAATTTATACACCCTAATTATAGATTAGAAAGGTCAAATAGAAAAGAAAAGTTATTAGAAGGAAATAAAGTTGACTCTGCTGTTGAACATGTTCTAATAGATGACAAAGGAACAACTAAATATGTAGAGATAAACTCAACTACTATTTTCGAAAACGGAAATAAAAGAATTTTAACTATGTTTAAGGATATTTCAGAACGTAAACATGCAGAAAACCAATTAATACAAAATGAGAGAACCTATAGAAATTTAATAGAAATTTTGCCAGATGGTATTTGTATTTTGAATAATGGAAATTATGCTTATGCAAATGAAGCTATGGCTGATATTTTAAATGTCAAAGATAAAAATGACTTAATCGGAGAACACAAAAGCAAATTTTCAAATACACTTCCTGAGTATCAAGAAGCAGTTTTTAATCAAGTAAATAGAGTTATTAATGATAAAGAAACAATAACATTTATTGAAGATAGAATTATAAGACATGATGGCGAGATAATTGATTTAGAATTATCTGTTATGCCTTTTGAAATTATGGGCGACGAATACATATTAAAAATTGTTAGAGATATAACAGAAAAAAAGAAATCTGAAAGACTAAAGTTAAAATATAGAGAAAGAGTTTACTATGATAAACTTAAAACTGAGTTTTTTGCAAATATGTCTCATGAGCTAAAAACTCCCTTAAACGTTATTTATGGCTCTAGCCAGCTTTTACAATCACAAAACAAAAAAGATAATTTAAAAGAAGAAAATGTAGATAAACATACAACTACTATAAATCAAAACTGTTTTAGGTTAATTAGACTTATTAATAATATTATAGATGTAACAAAAATGGAATCAGGATTTTATGATATAAAAAGAAAAAATTATAATATAGTAAGTATAGTAGAAGATATTACACTATCAATTACTGATTATACAATGCAAAAGGGTATAGACTTGGTATTTGATACAGAAGTAGAAGAAAAAATTATAGCTATAGACCCAGATAAAATAGAAAGAGTTATATTAAATTTATTATCAAACGCCATAAAATTTACGAATCCATATGGGCAGATTAGTGTAAATATATATGACAAAAAAGAGAATATAGAAATATCTGTAAAGGATACAGGAGTAGGTATTCCAAAGGATAAGTTAGACTTAATATTTGATAGATTTGGGCAAGTAGATGATACTATTAAGAGAAATAAAGAGGGAAGCGGAATAGGGTTATCTCTAGTGAAATCCCTAGTTGAACATCATGAAGGAAAAATTAGTGTAAAAAGTGAATTTGGAAGTGGAAGCGAATTTATTATAACACTACCTGTTGTTGTATTAGATGAAGAGATAAAAGAAGAAGAAACAATAAGAAGTAGTAATGTAGAGAGTATACATATTGAGTTTTCAGATATATACGCATAGTAGTAAGACTAGGTTTTTTTAAAGCCTAGTCTTTTTTAAAATTCTCAATACTTGAGCAAGGCCTCAATATATAAAAATACATTTGCTCAAAAAAGTGTTTCCATCTACTGCCAATACAACTTGAGGAATATTAGATTGAAAGTAAACTGGAGAATCAGGATTAATACTTCCAGTAATATACAATGTATATATTCTACCTGGGTTAAGTGTAAGTGTCATGCTTATCGGCTTTACATTTGGATTAGATGAACGAACTTCAAATCTATGTTTACCTGGAGTTATTTCATTGTATTCAGTACCTTGACCAGAAGCTAAAGATCTAGATATAGAACCACTAGGTAAGTCGATACTATATACTATAGGAGAACTATCTAAATTATAAAATCTAATTTTTGTTTTATCAGGCATTATAGTTTCATTAATATCATCTATTATTGGTATTAATTTTATATCTGATGGTCTTCCAGCTATAACAAAGGTCATAACTTGGCCTCTTGGAGTTTTTAACCCTTTAATATCTAGTAAGGGGTTATCTTTAGTACCTGATAAGAAGAATTGAATATCATAATTTTCAAATCCTGAAGGCATATAGGGAGACATATCACCATACTTAAAATTTTGAGCTCTTAGCATATTATTTAGATATACATCTATAGAAGGTAACTCTGGTAAAGCATGAAACCCTCTAAAAAAAGAATATTCAGGAGGGACACAGGGGGCTACTGAATCATATATAACTTCTCTAAAATAGTACATTTATATTATCACACCCTTAGGCTATTTAGTAGGGATTTAATCCTACTATAATTATATGAAAGTATATTAATACTGTTCATCCATGTAAGATAATTCCGTAGATTACTCTTATAAAACTTATGGAACTATAAAATAATTATCCACATAATATAATACCATAATACTCTATCTAGAGGAGGGCACATAAAACATGGGTAATGAATATAATAGACATTTAATTTTAAATGAAGTTGCAGACCCACCTGGAGCTTTTGGGCTTGTGCAAAGTGTTGGAAAACTTTGTGTGAATTCAAGTTTTACATTTGTTAGAATACTTAATGCAATAACTGAGCCAATTAAAATAACTGTATATATAGATGATATAGAGGTTGCTAGAGATTTAGTATATAAGGGAGTCGGTTATTACTTACCAATACCAAAGGGAAGTCATGGTATAAGAATATACTCAGATAATAATAAAAATACACCTATAATTGAACTAAATAATGTAGATATACCAACAAATCAGGTAGTTACAATTCCAGTTTGGAAGGCGAAAGAATCATTACAGATAATGATTTTAGTAGATGATGTTAATCAGAGAATATACCCAGATAAATATGTATTTCGTATTGTCAATTTATCTCCAGATGATTTAGCAATTGACGTAAGTACTCCTGAATTAAATTACCATGTAAGTAGAAGTTTAGATTCTGGAGAATATGAAGGATACTTCGTTAGAGATCCAAGTAAATCTTTATTTGAATTTACGATGCCTTCAAAAGTAGGGCTAAGACCAGTTCGTGCAACTTTGAATCATCTAGCTTCGAGAATATATACAGAATATATTGTAGGTACAATAGATCTTAATACTGAAATATATCAGAAGGGCTATCCCCTTGAACTTGTAGTATCAGTAGATGGAAATACTATAATCAGACCATGTCTTTAAATACAAAATGAAAAGAGTAACCAACCTAATATTTATTTTCATATATTATATAATGTCAAAAGTTTATTATAAAAAGGTGTGATGTTATGTATAAAATTAATCGCCAAGTTACCCATGACAATATAATACCTTGTGTAGATGACCAATATTCATTTATTAGATTGTTTCACAGTAGACCTGATATGCCTTCTGTAGATGTATATGTGGATGGAGCATTAAGATTTAGAAACATACCATACTTAGGCCTTAGTTATTATATTCCTTCTAGAGTTGCCACACGAAATATACAAGTTTATGAGTATGGTACCAAAAATCTTTTACTAGAGGTGCCAGAATTTGAAATTACAGGTGGACAGATATTTACTTTTACAATTAATAGAGTAGGTGGAAATCTAGAAGTATTGGCAATAAGAGATGATATTAACGAAAAGGTATATCCTGATGAAGCTAAAGTTAGATTTGTCAATTTAACAGATGAAGAACTAACTGTGGATATGACCCATATTAGAGGAGGAATCCCTAAAATAGTTGAGATTATTCCACCTGCCAATGTATCTAATTATGTGAAGGCAAGGGAAGGTTCCTATACTATACAAGCGGGAACTAATAAGCCAGGTGTATATAATCCAAGAGCTAGAATTGCCCTACCTATTGGTAAATTAACTACTATTTATATAGTTGGGAGTTTGGACCCTACATCTAAACTATTTCAGGAAGGTGGTTCAGCTCAATTTGTAATAATTGTAGATGGAAATACTGCATTTACAATATGTAAATAATCTGATTTTGGTGTAATTCGCTATGTCGTATTTGATAGATAGTGCATATTATAGTAACAGGATTATCTATCTTAAAATTAAACTAAAAAGGATTGATTTTATGTACAAAAACCATCGTCAGGATGTACCGATTGATATAATTCCTTGTTTATCAGCAGGATTTACATTTCTAAGAGTAGCTCACATTTTACCACAGTTAGGTTTGGTAAGTGTATATTTAAATGATAAACCAATAATACTTGCAAATTATTTGGATTTTAGCCCATATTTCCCTGTAATACCAGGAGTCTATGATTTTAAGTTTTATTCCCCTTTAAACAATACTCTTTTATTTGAAATTAAAAATTTAGAAGTACCGGCAAATCAATTATCAACTCTTGTTGTTACAGGTAGTTTGGAGAATCTAAGAGTATTAGAAGTAATAGATGACATTAATGAACGCGTAGATGCAGATGAAACTAAAGTTAGAATATTTAATTTAACTACTGATAAAATAGCATATAATATTTCTGTAAATAACTATAATGATTCAGGAGAACTATTATATCGAAGTGGTACTGATTATTTAGAAGCAAATCCAGGCGAGGCTGTATTACAAGTACAACTTCCTAATGGAAAATCACAAACAGTAAATCTAGATCTAAACCCTGGTAGAATTTATACTATATATGTTGCTGAGAGCTTAGATCCTACTTCACCATCTTACAAACTAGGAAATATATTACAATTTATACAAGTTGTAGATGGAAATACTGCATTAATTAAATGTATATAATAACTTCTATTTAAATTAAATGACCCCTATATGGTCATTTTTTTGTACCAAATATTAAGGTGAAATGCTAAAATTAATTAGTAAACTTATTTAGTAATATTAAAAATAAGATAACTAATATGTACATATAATAAAATGCAGATTAAAAGCAGGGGGTGATAAGGTGTTAAATAGAAGAAAAATTTATAGGCTATTATTAATTATAATAGGGGTTGTCTTGGTAGGTTCATATCTATACTATTCAACTCAAGAAAGTATAAATACAATTAAATTAAACAATGTAGAAACAAAAACTAGTTTTAATAAAGAAGATTCTTACAAAACTTATTATATTAAATCAATCCATGAAAATCATAGCTTTAAAGAGTGGATAAAACTAGATAAAGATTATTTGAATAATATATCTAATGAAAATGTAGACAAAGACAAAATAGAAAGTGAAATAAACTTAATATCTAAAGAATTAGAGAACATTAAGAATAATTTTTATATAGAAACTAATTCAAATGCAAAACTGTATCCACCTAATATGTCTGGTACAATACATGCTCTTTACAATGGAATAGACAATAGAATGATGTTGATTAAAAATGAAAAAGGCTTTAAGTATGAAGATAAAGTATTTAAAGATGGATATTATAATAAATTATCAACTATTAATAAAAATGTAGAACTTGAAGACATTCCAGATAAAAGGCTAGATCTTATATTTGAGACGGTTTTGTATTCTCTAAATTCAAATGTTATACCAAATGATTTGCTTAATGGAATAGAGATTTTTTTAGCTCCTTATTATTTAGATTCCCAAGGTTGGACTGTGGGATCTCCAGCTTATACCACATCTAACCAAGTAATAATTATGGGTGAACCTTTTATTGTTGCTGATGGTAGAGATCTTCCTAATAACGAGTATAAATATATTATAAATACTATATTGTTCCATGAAGTAGGGCATATTTTTCAAAAGGAAATGATACTTAACGAAGTTGGAGAAAATGTAAATTCTGATGAGGTTAAAGAATCTAATATAAATAATGATTATAAAAAGGTATATCCTGATTTAAAGTTTGATAATTCATATAAAAATTCTATACTTGAAAGTTTTTCTGATAATTTTGGATATTATATGTCATCTAAAGTATTAAATGTGTCTTATAATGAGTTATCAAAACCTACAAAATTTTATTTGAAGCTAAAAAATCCTAGAGGTTATGATGACGCAAGGTTTAGTGAGTTTTTAGAGAAATATATTGGGGAATACAATGTAAGTAAAATAGATATACCTAATTTGGATGCTAGTTCTGAAGGTATAGATAATTTACCTATTTATATAAGTGGTTATAATAATAATTTTTCTTTAACATCTAATAAGTTAGATATTAAGTTTGATGAAAAGAATTTAGGCAACTTCAATAATGGAATAAGTGCTTTTATAACAAAAAAATCAAATTCTAAAAAAGATTATGTAGTAGCTCTTCATTTTAAAGATATGACATCTTTAAAGACTAGTGAAGATAAAATGAATTTTAGATTTTTCAAAGATGGAGAGTATGATATAACCTTTTACTTAATAGATGAAAATGGAAAATGTGATTATAAAAATCCTATAGGTAGGCTTGAAGTTTCTGTAAGTGATGTTAATTCAGGTTTTGCATTAATAGACTATTTTGCATATTAATAAATTACCATACAAAAAAACAAGGAAAAAATCCTTGTCTTTTTTGAGTAAAGTAACTTTATTCTATTTACACATAACTATAATTTTATATGGCGTTGTTTGGGCTGGTATGCTCTTTGTAGAAGCTCCATAAATAACAATTAAATTTCTATTTGTAGGAACTCTATTAAAGGCTTGACCATTTTCCAATACTATTTGAGTATATGGAGAAATTATTAATCTTAACATGTTGTCACTACTAACTAAATAGCTGTCAAAATAATCTACTTTCACATTATAATATGGTGTATTTTTTACCATAACAATTGCTCTATATTGTGGTGGATAAATAAGGATAACAGGTAAACTTGCATCGTAATATCCAGTTACTTTATCTCCTACCTTTACCATTACATTGTCTACAAAGTAAGTGTCTGGTGATACCACAAAGTTTACTACAGACCCATTTCCATTTAGTAAAGACATTCGTTTATAGCATCCTGCTCCCTGTCCACTTTCATCTATTAAAAAATCTTCAATCATGGTAATTGTGCCACTGAAAAATTGAAAATCTGCCACTTTTATTCCTCCATTGCTTTTTATATATTCTATGATTTATTAAGGATTTATGTTACATGTAGAAATGCTATTAATATAAATTGGCTAACCAATATGGTACTATTAGCCTCTCAAATGAATAATATGGTATTGGTTGAAATATTTATTCATTTATGTTTGGAGGATAATAGTATGAAAAAAGTAATTTATAACATTTTGGCCAAAGTAAAAATAATTACATCGAGGCAATTTCCATATGAAATTGAAGTTATTGCTGAAAAGTTAAATGTACCTTGGGCCATAGATATAAGCGATGAAGGTAAACTATATTTTACGGAGAGACCTGGGACAATTAGAATTATTGAAGATGGCAAACTTAATCCAGAGCCACTAATTACATTTAGTGCACCCTTTATAAGTCAAAGTGAAGGCGGTTTGATGGGTATTGCCCTAGATCCAAATTTTTCACAAAACCGTTATATGTATGTTATGCATACATATGTAGAAGGTAATAAAACATATAACCGTGTTGTTAGATTGGTTGAAAACAGTAACAAGGCATCCATTGACAAGGTTATTATTGATAAAATCCCTGGGGGACGAATTCATAATGGAGGAAGGATAAAGATAGGTCCTGATCAGAAATTATATATAGGAACGGGAGATTCAGGGAATGCTTCATTATCGCAAGACCCTACAAGTATAGCTGGGAAAATACTTCGAATAGAATTAGATGGCAGTATTCCTAGTGACAATCCAATTGCTAACTCATCTGTTTATAGTTTAGGTCATCGAAACCCTCAAGGTCTAGCGTGGAATTTAAATAATGTTCTTTATGAATCAGAGCATGGATCATCAGCCCATGACGAGATAAACATAATACAACCAGGATCAAATTATGGCTGGCCTCTTGTTCAAGGGGATGAAGTCTCCAAGGAAGTTAATATGCAAAAGCCTTTGATACACAGCGGAGAAGAAACATGGGCACCATCAGGTATTGCATTTGTGAATCAAGGACCATGGAAAGGGAAATTACTTGTTACTAATTTGCGTGGACAACAACTACTATCTATCTCGTTAAATGGAAAAGGAACGGTAGTTAGGAATATTGAATCATTGTTTAGAAATGAATATGGACGTTTGCGTGAAGTTATTCAAGGTAAGGATGGAACAATATATTTGGCTACAAGTAATAGAGATGGCAGAGGCAATCCTGTTGAATCTGATGATAGAATTATCCGACTTATTCCTAAATAAAATAAAAAGGATTTTGTATTCATATATAGAATTAAATATAAGTTCCCTTATTGTATGTATAGTTTCATAACAAATGAACAAAGAATTAACTTAAGGTTAGCTTTCGTCTGTCTAACCTTATCCCCAAAAATGAGCTACTTTAAGTAGCTCATTTTTATTTTTAAAAAGTAATAAATAATTTAATTTAATGACAGATTTAAACAGTATATGTTTAAACAAGGAGTAATATGGTAAAATATACCAGGGAATGGTATGTTTATAGAACAACAAGAAATTGACATTATATAAATATAAAGGGGGTATCATCTTGGATACGGTGCTTATAAGTTCAAGAGAAAAACACTTAGCTTATGGAATACATAAAGAAGTTTTTGCTTTAGCACTACTTGTAGCAACTATGACCTTGGTAGCAAATAAAAACTATATACTGTTTCACAGTATGATTGATCTTTTTGCTGTAATAGTAGGAATTGTAATAACCGTAATTGCTTATAATACTTATTCTCTAAATAAAAACAGTTATATGGGGTTTTTGGGTATAGCTTATTGTTCTATTGCAGCAATAACTTTTTTTCATGTTTTAACATACAAAGGGATGAACATAATTCCAAATATTACAGCAAATACTCCTACTCAACTATGGATTATTATTAGATATATACAAAGTACTTCTCTTGTTATTAGTTTTTTGTATATAAATAAAGAATTAAAGTTCAATAAAACATTATTTATTTATGGAATCTTAACTGTATTATCAATACACATAGTGTTTTATACAAATATATTCCCTGATTGTTTTGTAGAAGGAAAAGGTTTGACATATTTTAAAATAATTAGTGAACATATAACTATGGGAATACTTTTTATAGCCTCAATTATACTTAGAGTTAACAAAAATCATTTTGAGAAAATCCAATATAAATTAATTTTTGCTTCACTTGGATTAGATATATTAGCAGGAGCTATGTTTACTACATATGCAAGTGTGTATGGACAGTCAAATATGATAGGCCATATTTTAAACTTTTTATCTTATTATTTAATATATAAGGCCATTGTTCAAACCAATTTAAAAAGTCCTATATATCATTGAATTTAGCAAATCAAAACTTAAATAATAAGATAGAAGAATTAAAGGAAAGCAATGAAAGATATACAAAATTAGCTGAAAACACACCTAATGGTATAGTAATACAGGGTGATGGAGAAATGCTATATGCAAATGAAGAAGCACTTAAAATATTAGGCATGGAAAATAAAAAGGATTTATTAGGAAGGCGTTTAGAAGAATTTATTCATCCAGAACATAAATCAATCAACTCAAAAAGGAAGGAAGATATATTAAGAGGAAATGAAGTTGACCCTAACTATGAGTATGCTATAAAAGATAATAAAGGAATTATTAAATATGTAGAGGTAACATCAACTACCATTCAAGAAGATGGCAAATTAAGAGTTTTAACTATGTTTAAAGATGTTTCAAAGCGTAAATATGCAGAAAATCATTTGAAGCAAAGTGAGAGAACTTATAGGAAGTTAATAGAGCTTTTACCAGATGGTATTTGTATTTTACATAATAAGAAGTTTGTTTATGCTAATAAAGCTATGTCTAATATACTAAATGTCAAAAGTGAAAGTGAATTAATTGGAGAGGCTAGGGGGAAGTTTGTTAAAACAGTTTCAGGATACGACGATATTATGTTTGATAAAATAGTAAAGATTATAGAGGATAAAGAAACAATAGAATATGTAGCAGACAAGGTTATAAGACATGATGGAAAGATTTTAGATATAGAATTATCTGCTATGCCTTTTGAAATTACAGGCAAGGGGCATATTTTGGTCATTGTAAGAGATGTAACTGAAAAGAAGAAATCGCAAAAATTAAAAGAGAAGTTTAAAGAAAGAGTTTATTATGATAAAATAAAAACTGAGTTTTTTGCAAATATGTCACATGAGCTAAAGACACCGTTAAACGTTATCTATGGATCTAGCCAGCTTTTACAAGCTCAAAATAGAAAAAACAATCTAACTGAAGAAAAAATAAATAAACATACAGCTACTGTAAATCAAAATAGTTTTAGACTAATTAGACTTATAAATAACATTATAGATGTAACCAAAATGGAATCAGGATTTTATGATATAAAAAGAGAAAATCATAATATAGTAAGTATAATAGAGGATATAACCTTATCAATTACTGATTATACAAGTCAAAAGAATATAGAACTTATATTTGATACTGAAGTAGAAGAAAAAATTATAGCTATAGACCCAGATAAAATAGAAAGAGTTATATTAAATTTATTATCAAATGCTATAAAGTTTACAAATCAATATGGTCAAATAAGTGTAAATATATACGATAAAGAAGATAATATAGAAATCTCTGTAAAAGATACAGGAACAGGTATCCCAAAGGATAAATTAAAGTTAATATTTGATAGATTTGGGCAAGTAGATGAGACTATCAAAAAAAATAAAGAAGGAAGTGGAATAGGATTATCTTTGGTAAAATCTATAGTTGAACAACATGAAGGACAAATTAATGTAAAAAGTGAATTTGGACGTGGAAGTGAATTTATTATAACACTACCTGTTGTTATATTTGAAGAAGATATAAAAGAAGAAGAAATAATAAGAACTAGCAATGTAGAGAGAATACATATAGAGTTTTCAGATATATATGCATAGGGGTAAGACTAGGTTTAATAAAACCTAGTCTTTTTTTTATTATAATGTATTAAATTGAATAAATAATAATAAAATGATAAGAATAAGTTAAAGTGATAATACTGAATCTATAACTGTATTTATGACAAAAGGGGTGATGAATGTTGACACACAGATACATACATCTTAGGATATTAAGTAAACATAAATCTGCGCTTCGAAATTTCATTGAGTCGGGTACATTCAATAAGGATGTAAGATGTAATAGTGATTCTGTGGAAATAAACTTATATATTGATAAGAATAAAGAAGACACGACTAAAGTTAGAATAGCATCAGAAATAACAAACGCAATCATACATAGAATGAAAGAAGAACTTCTAAAAGCAAACATACAAATAACTTATAGAAAAATTGATGAAGATATAGAAGATATATATAAATATGCTATAAAAATTTTTGATAAAAAAGAAACTTTTATTAAAGACAGTATATTTAATAATGTATATGACTATATATCTACAAACAACCATATAAATATAGACGGATTTATTAAGTTTAGAATGAAGGGTTATTCAAGTGAAATTTATAAGATTAGCAGTAGAGGTATAGAGGAATATTTAATAAAGAAAAATAAGGATGAATTTATAAATGCACTTAGATATTTTGTAGATGTACAAGAAGAAAAAATAGATTTATTAAAAGTAAATATATTAAAAAATGGATCATTTATATTATACGATAAAGATAACAATATTTTAGAAAATAAGGACGATGAAGACATTATAAATATGTTTCTAAAAGAAAATTTGAGCTATGAGGATTTTTTAATAAGTACATTAATTACTTTATGCCCTAAAGTAATGTTAATATACGATAGCTTGGAAAATAATGAATCGAAGAATATTATAGAAACTGTAAAATCCATATTTGATTATAGAGTTATAATTAAACAAAGAGCATGATGCTCTTTGTTTTTTTGATTAAACAACTATAAAACTCCTTATTGGAAAAAGTTGGATACATCCTACTTTTATTATATCAAATATTATATAATGTTTTTAAAGCTTTACGGGCCACCCAACACTTTTATGAAAGGAATATTACTCATGTTTAAAATAATGATAGTAGAAGATGATCAAAAAATGCGGGAAATAATTTTAGAAAATATTGTGAAATGGGGATTTCAGGGATGTTATATACAGGACTTTAATAACGTATTTGATGAATTTGCAAAATATGAGCCTCATCTTGTTTTAATGGATATAAACTTGACTTCATATGATGGTTTTTATTGGTGCGGAAAAATAAGAGAAGTCTCAAAAGTTCCAATAATATTTATATCATCTAGAAATACTAATATGGATATAATAATGGCTATAAACCTAGGTGGAGATGACTTTATTCAAAAGCCTTTTTCTCTAGATGTACTTATGGCAAAGATAAATGCGCTTTTAAGAAGGACTTATAATTATACAAGTGCCTTTTCAAATATAATTGAACATAATGGGGTGGTACTCAACATAAGAGATAGCTCGGTTATATTTAAAGATAATAAATTAGAGCTTACTAAGAATGAATTCAAAATTCTTTATAATCTTATGAATAATAAGGGAGAAATAGTAAGTAGAGATAGAATAATGAGAGCACTTTGGGAAGATGAAAGCTTCGTAGACGACAATACCTTAACTGTAAATATAAATAGGCTTAGAAAAAAGCTAGAGGATTTAGGTCTCAGTGATTTTATTCAAACTAAGAAAGGCCAAGGGTATATAATTATATGAAATTTACCAAGTTTTTAGCTGATAGAAAATATTCAATAATTTGCTACTTTTTGCTCATGATATTTATATCAATGGTAATATATTTAGATGGTACTAAAGATATTATGGGAACTATAGTATATATTAATTTGGTTTCATTTTTCTTTTTTATTATTTATATAATATCAAGATATATTTATTATAGAAGTTATTATAAAAGTCTATCTGATATTGTTGAAAATCAAAGAGATGAAATAATAAATCGCCTTCCAAAGCCTAAAAGTTACGAACAAATTCTTTTTCAGGAGGTGCTTTCATCTTTAAACAATGAGCAAAGCTCAAAAAACCAAAGTCTTTTCGACCAAAAAAAAGATTATGAAGAGTTTATAACTTCGTGGGTTCATCAAGTAAAGACTCCTATATCAGTAAGCAGGCTGTTAATTGAAAATAATTTAAACACACCAAATAAAGAGACATTGTACAGCCTTGAAGAAGAATTAGATAAAGTCGAAAATTACATTGAACAAGCTCTTTATCATTCTAAAATAGATGATTTTTCAAAAGACTATCTTATAAATGAAGTTGAATTAGATAGATTAGTTAAAGAAGCAGTAAAAAAGCAGGCTAAAACTTTTATTAATAAGAAAATAAATATAGAAATTAATAATACTGATTTAATTGTTATAACGGATAAAAAATGGCTTTCCTTTATTATAGAACAAATATTGTCTAATTCATTAAAATACACATCTGACCGTGGAAGAATAAAAATCTACGGATTAATTGAAGACAAAGCTCAAAAGCTTATTATAGAAGATAACGGGATAGGAATTAAAATAGAAGACCTTGATAGAGTCTTTGAAAAAGGCTTTACAGGCTATAACGGAAGAGAGAACTATAAATCAACGGGCATAGGATTATATCTTTCTAAAAAGCTTGCAAGAAAGCTTGGCCATGATATAGAGATTGAATCAAAATATGGAGAATATACAAAAGTAACAATTATATTTCCAAAGTTGTTAGATTACCTACATTAAAGTGGCATTGCCACTTTTTTTGAGCGAATTTTTGTATTTGTGACATAAATGTAAGATATAAATATAGTTTTGTAAGTTAGATAAATGGATTGAAACTCCTGTATTTTGTACAATTAGTATATAAATTAAAACAATAGAAAAAGGGAGGTTTAAAAATGAATGATGTTTTAAAAGTTAGGAATTTAAAAAAAGTTTATGGTTCAAGAGGGAATGTGTACACAGCACTTCACGATATAGATTTGAATATTAAAGAAGGTGAATTTGTAGGCATAATGGGTCCTTCAGGCGCAGGAAAAACAACACTTTTAAATATTATTGCAACCATAGATAAACCAAGTAGTGGAACTGTTACTATAGGGGATGAGGACATAGTAAAAATGAATGAAGAGAAGTTATCTGTTTTCAGAAGAAATAAACTTGGTTTTATCTTCCAAGATTTTAATCTTTTAGATACTCTAACAGTAAAAGAAAATATAGTTTTACCATTAGCACTTTCAAAGGTGAATTTAAATGAGATAAAAAATAGACTTAATGAGGTTTCATCAAGCCTTGGAATTGATGATATTTTAAACAAATATCCATATGAAATCTCAGGAGGTCAAAAACAAAGAACTGCAGCAGCTAGAGCAATTATAAGTAGGCCTGCCTTAGTTCTTGCAGATGAACCTACAGGTGCTTTGGATTCAAAGTCATCATCTGAACTACTTCAATCTTTAAGCGATTTAAATGAAAATAACAAAGCAACTATAATGATGGTAACTCATGATGCTTTTGCAGCTAGCTATTGCAAAAGGATAATCTTTATCAAGGATGGTTTATTATTTACAGAACTTGTCCGAGGGAGTTCTCGTAAGGAATTCTTCCAGAAGATACTTGACGTTCTGAAAACTCTTGGCGGAGGATTAACTGATATATAATAAATTTACTTGAAAGGAGTGAGAAAATAATGACCTTATTTGATATATCTATTAAAAATATAAAAAGAAACTTTTACAACTATTTCCTATATTTTGTATCTATGGTATTTAGTATAATGATTTACTTTACTTTTACTTCAATACAATATAATACACAGGTTCAACAGGTTGTTGGTTCTTCAATACAGTTTGGAACTGTATTTAAAGCAGCAGCCATAGTTATTGCAGTATTCGTTGCTATATTTATTTGGTATTCAAATTCTTTTTTTATAAGGAAAAGGAAAAAGGAAGTTGCCCTTTATTCTCTTCTTGGAATAAGAAAGAAACAAATAGGAAGAATGCTTTTTTATGAAAATATTGTTATGGGTATAGGAGCATTAGGTACTGGAATACTTATTGGTAGCTTGCTTTCAAAACTATTTATAATGCTTTTGATTAGGCTTATGGGATTTTCGGCTGATATTGCATTTATGATACCTTTAAAGGCAATTTTAAATACTGTTGTTGTATTTACCATAATATTCCTTATAACCTCAATACATGGTTACAGACTTATATATAGATTCAAACTTATAGAACTTTTTAAGGCAGAAAATCAAGGAGAGAGAGAACCAAAAACTTCGGTTATACTTTCAATAGCCTCAGTTTTATTAATAGGTGTAGGGTACTTCATATATATGAGATCAACTTCAGCTTATACTATTTTTGCCATACCTATAACATTGATATTAACTGTAATAGGAACGTTTATGCTCTTTTCTTCATTAATACTATTAATTATTAAGCTTTCAAGAAAAAATGAAAGAAACTATTATAACGGTATTAATATGATAGGTACTTCACAGTTGTTGTACAGGATTAAAGGAAGTGCTAGAACTTTAGCTACAATAGCAGTATTAAGTGCAGCAACTCTTACTGCAATGGAGGTATCATCAAGCTTTTATTATAGCCTTTCAGTAGATTTACAGAAAAACTATGGATTTACTTATTCATATGCAAGTAATGATAAATCATTAGATAAAGATGTAGAATCTATAATATCAAAGTATCCTAAAAATAAAATTATAAATTCTGTTGATATGGATTTCGTTAAGGTAAATGGATCGTGGCCTATTTTATCTAAAAAATCTTTAGAAAAACAAATTTCTGAGGCTAGTTTTTATATAATATCAGAAAGTCAGTATAATGAAATTGCAAGAGTAAGAGGATTAAAGGATAAGATAGAACTTAAAGCTAATAATGAAGCAGCTGTATTTGGTCAAATAATAAATTTCGCATCAGAGTTTGACTATACTGGACAAACTATTACAATAAAAGAAAATAATGAGAAGTTACCTATTAAGGTTGTGAACTTTAAGGGTTATGCCCTTACAAACTCCAGCATGATGAGATATTCTGTTGTAGTAAAAGATGATGTTTATAATAAATATCACACAAAAGATAATACCTATAGAATTAAAGGATATATTACCGATAATAAAAAAGATAGTGAAAATCTAGATAAAGAACTTACTAGCTTATTAGATGAGAGACTTCCTAAAGATGATGAAGGTACTATTAAGTTTACATCATATTACTCACAATATAAAGGTGGACTTGCTTATTCGGGTTTAATAATATTTTTAGGTGCTTTCTTAGGATTATTATTCTTAGTAGCTACAGGAAGTATAATATTCTTTAAACAGTTATCAGAGGCTAATGATGATAAAAGTAGGTATAAAATTCTTAAAAATATAGGGGTAACTAACAAAGAAATAAAAGCTTCAATTAGTAAACAAATATTTATAGTCTTTGCACTACCACTAGTAATTGGAATAATACACAGCTTAGTTGCTTCAACACTTTTAGAAAGACTTATAAAGATAAATCTAACACTGCCCATAATAATAACTGTAAGTGCCTATACAGTGATATATATGATTTATTATTTCCTAACAGTAAACTCCTACTACAATATAATTAATTCAGAGATTTAAATATATATAAATAAAAAGAGCCTTTTTAGGGCTCTTTTTATCATCACTAGACTAAACATTTATTATATAAGGTATTTCCATCAACAGCTAATATAATTTGTGGAATATTGCCAGTTTTATATCCTGGAGAATTGGGATCCATACTTCCTGTAATATACAATGTATATATTCTCCCTGGTTTAAGGTCAATATTTATATCGATTGGTCGTACGTTTGGGTTGGATGAACTAACTTGAAATCTATGTCTACCTGAATTTATTAAATTGTAGTTAGTACTTTGAAGATAAGATAGACTTTGAGATATTGAACCCTGTGGCAAACTCATTTCAAATGATATAACAGAATTATCGAGATTATAGAATCTGATTTTAGTTTCATCAGGTCTTATGCGTTCATTGATATCATCTATTATTGGTACTATATTTATATCTTCTACACTTCCAGTTATTGCAAAGGTTAATATTTGACCCACAGGTGTTTTTATATTATTAATATCTGCTAAAGGCTTATCTTTAGTACCTGTTAGAAAAATCTTAACATTATAAACTTCAAAACATGAAGTTTTGTATTGAGCCATGTCTTTATATTGAAAATTTCTAGCTACGATTATGTCGTTTACATATACATCTACAGGAGGGAGTTCTGGCAAGCTTTGAAAACCCCTAATTAAAGCACAGATAGGTGTAACACAAGGCTCCTGCAATTCATGTATAATCTGTCTACAATTGTACATTTACAATCACACCTTTAAATTTTTATAGGCACATCAATTCTTATGATAATATATGAATTTTGGTTAGACACTGTTAATAAAAACTAACGATTTACTAGATTAAAGTTATAACAGATTATCCGGAAGTTAAAGCTAATAAGAAATAGCAGAGGTCATTACATTCTCTGATATTTCTTATTTTATTAGATATTAATGATACATAAGTAAGAATACATAATATTAATATATAAAACGTTTTTTATATATTAATAAAGGTAGGTTGTGTATAATGAAAATAGTAATGAAACTGTATTATCAAAATACAGTACAAGCTATTTACGCATTAGTGTAACCTTATGATAGTTACAATAAGTATACAAAAGGGGGATGTTTATGGACGTTGTTAATAATGGGGTGTTATATTTTAGTTTTTTTGGTATGGCTTTTGATTGGCTAATAAAACTTATTGCTATATATACGATGTATTTGGCTATAAAGTCTTTTAAAATTTACATAAAGAAAAATTCATAATATTTATATAATACGCATTAGTAAAATTATGCACATTAAGTGATATTTGGGATATATTATAATTAATTGAAGGGGTATAGGGAGATGGATTTAAGTAAAAACAAAAAAGATTGGGTTATGTATTTTTATTGCGTAGTATTAATGCTTGTATTGTTAGCTACGACATTTTCCATATTTTTGCATGAAACAAGTTATACTCTTAGAGGCAGCTTAGGTATTGTTTTTTTATTAACTTGTATTCTACCTAGAAAACTGAATAAAAACTATCTAATCATAAGTAGTGTAAATATAATATCGAGTTTAGTTCTTACATATTTATTTCTTTTTAAATAAATTATATAAGGCTAATCAGCTAATATAAATTTGTAAAAATTATACAACTTAGAAGGTAAAACGGATTTAATAAAAGTAGGTCAAATAATAAAAATGCATATATATATGGATAAAAAAGACCCTAGATTTAAAAACACAAAAGCAAATTAATTACAAAATTTTTTAGAAAATGCTTTAGCTTAATAGAGTTATATAATAATTATTACTCGGATCAAATTCATATAAACTTGAAAAAAAGGTTGAAGCAGTTATAAAGGGGGATTGGTTTTGTGAACAAACTAGATGTATTTCTTATAGGGGTTGGAACATGTTTTTTAGGATATTTCCTAACTATAATATATATACCTATTCAAGATGTATATCTTCAATCTATAGAATCTGTTAGATTAGCCATATTGTTTTTAGCAGGAGTAATATCAATGTGGGGATATTTAATATTGCAAGAGTTAAAAAATAAAAATAATAAAACTAGAGTTTAATACATAATATTTATATATTACGCAATAAGGAGGGAGAATTTTTCCCTCCTTTAACTATATATTTATTTTCAGCATTATATTAAAATGTAGCCAAATCTTAAAATCTTATATATTGTATTTGTAGACATTTATTCTAAACAATTAAGCTATTAGTTTAGCTTAATCACCTCATCTATATCTATTATCCTTTGTTCAAATTTCTCATATTCAGTATCATTTAAGTTTATGATTTTAGAACTATCAGATTTATTATTAGTAAAACTGATTTCTTTATTGTTTTCATCATAAAGTTTAACTTCATACATGTCTAATCCTTGTTTGTTTATAGTTGCTATATTTCCAAAATTAACAGTAGTTATAGTTTCAAACGGTGTTATTACTACTGAATCTAAAGTAATCCCTTCCCCCGTAGTATTTTTAAACTCTATTTTCTTACTTAAAGTTTTATCTACTTTAACAGGAACTTTAAATGCCCAGGTCCCATTATATGATTTTGTATTAAGTGAAAATGGCATTTGTGGTCCCATGTTATCAGTTCTTTATCAGTAAAGCTTACTTGATTGTATGCTTCTGTTGTATCTAATTGTGCTACATATAATTACCATTTAAAAATATTTTAGTTAAAACCATGCTTAAAGTAGGTATCATCTCTTGCAGACATGATACCTTTATTTTATTCTTTTCAAGAGATGCCGCTAAGCGTGCAAAAAACGCACACCTAGCTAGTTTACTTAATGTAATAAAGAGTTAGTCCACTCCAGGGCATAAAACCGTTGCTCTGCTATGTCCTTACGTTAATTTCTTCAACCTTAGTATCCATACTTTCATAGGGCAACAATGAGTTTTTATAGGTGAAAAAGTTAACATATTTTTTTAGTCATAGATATAGCCCTATAAGATTTACCTTGGGACTTTTTGTTAGACGCAGACCATTATAAGCGATGAATATATGTATTTATTTCTATAAAACGCAAGTAATAAGAAATCGTATTGTTTAAATATTAACAAGTTTTTATACAATACAACAAAAATATTATGTATAATGGTTATAGTACTTAACTATTTAATTTACTTATTCAACAGATTATCCGATTTAATATATTAAATTACAAAGCATTTAGATATATAAGTAATAATTAAATAAAGGTAGTCTCAGGGGGATTAAAGATGAAAAAAACAAATAATTTAACATTTAAAGTAGGTTTCATAATAGTAATTGCTTTAATTTTTTCAATAGGTTTATATAATTACAGAAAACCAATACCTATACATAAAACATTTAATGAAACAATTATTGTAAAAGCTAGTAATAAAAAAATATTAAAGAAAACAAAAATAAAAATAAATGCTAACTTATACAGGGGATTATATAGAGGATCAATATTGAATTTCAATCCTCACTTTATTAACAAACTAGAAGGAACAATGGTAATAGATAATAAGGAGTATAAATTTGGTGGTGTTACAGAAGGAACTAATTATACAAGTGTGCTAGGTTCTGTTTTTAAAGATAATCAAGGTGATCTATCTGTCTTCATGTTTAAGATGTATGATATAAATTCAATTGTACTATTGGGGATGAAGGAATGGGACGGGCAGATTATTGTTGCACCAGCTCAAACAATAGAAGATTATAGGTATATTTTAGATAGACCAGAGTTATAATAAAGAGATTTTATGAAGTTTATTAAAGAGGGGAAAATTTTGTTATGAAAAAATATAATAGACATGTAGTATTGATATTAATAATAATAGCCATAGTAATAGGATTTAACATGTACATAAATGCAACAGATAAGGAGATTACTGGTGGTGCTTTGTCATCCCATTGGTTAAATGAAGATAATAAAAATATTTATATAGTGAATATAGATAAAGAAAATGGTTTTTCTAAAAGTGAAACTAATTACTTTGCTAATATAGGAAGAAAAAAGAGAAAGAGCGAAATCGATATAAAAAAAGCAGAAAAATTAGGAAACCCTAATCACGATATGGTTTTGTATTTAACAGAAAAACATACTGGAATATCAGATGGATTCCTAGATTTTAATATATGGTTGTACAAAGATGAGGGGTATATTCAGCCTAGAGATTATAAAGATACAGTACTTACAGATTTAAGCAAGATAAGTAAATTAGAAGATGAAGAACATAAATTTTTAGTTAAAGTACTTTTGAAATATAATGATGAAGAAGATATATTCAAGAAATAATTCATGAATATTTATGTGGTTAGGTGATTTATTAAGATATTAGTTATAAATAATATATAGGTGTGATAAGCTTTCCCAAAAGAAAAGTTAGTGTAATAGTACTTACATTTGTTTTTGATTTCTTATTCATCTAAAATAACAAATCCTTTTATCGGATTAAAAGGTTTAGTTCTAATTAATTTTGTGGTAAGGATGTTGTACAGGTATCAATTGATCCAGTAAGATATATAGGTAGAAGTGACAATGTCGAAGGTTTCGTTAAATATATGACTGAAAAAGGTTATAGTACTGAATAATTATACATTTAATTTTAAGACTATGTTAAAACCCAGTCTTTTATTATTGCTAATATTAAAAATAACTAGTATATTTAACAACCTTTTTGTCTAACAAAGCCTTTTATTTATTATTATATATCCTCAAAAAACATATATATAATATATGATACGTAAATAGAAGGAGATGATAAAGTGATACCTAGATACATAGCGCCTACTACAACAAAGTATTTCATAGCTTATACAGGGGATATAGAAACAGGACTTTCTAATCTTGGAGTTAACAATAGATTTGTTAGATTAAGTACAAGGGTAGGTATACTTTATACTGAAACAGAAGTGAGCCTTAGGGATTTACTGCAAATAACACAGATAGACTTTGTAGATTCCGATGTGCCTATGGCTTTACTTGCAGAAAGACAAGAAACTCCAGTTACA